>CAZSTF010000001.1:0-85387 GCA_964609555.1 uncultured Alcaligenaceae bacterium
AGTGCGCCGAACAACCCGAACACGGCCAAGCTCGTGCCCGCGGGCATCGAAGGCCAGGTGCCGTTCAAGGGGCCGCTCGCTCCGATCATCTTCCAGATGGAAGGTGGCCTGCGTGCTTCGATGCACTACTGCGGCTGCCGCACGCTCGAAGAGATGCGCGAGCGGGCCGAATTCACCGAAATCACGTCGGCCGGTGTCCGCGAATCACACGTGCACGACGTTCAGATCACCAAGGAGGCGCCGAACTATCACGTGGAGTGATGGGGCGTCATCCGATTCAGAGAAAGGTTCCTTCATGAAAACGTTCATCGCCAGTGCGCTCGCGCTGACCTTGCTTGCGCCCATCGGCGGCGTGTTTGCCCAGGGCGCACCCGCAGGCGGGCAAGCCGCCTCCGCGGCAGCACCGGCCACCACCGAGGTGCTGACCGACGCCAAGCGCGCCAACATCAAGAAGCTGCTCGAGTTGACGGGCGTGCGCGCGATTCCCGAGCAGATCGCCAACAGCACGGTGCAGAGCATGGTTGGCGGCATCCGGCAGCTCGACCCGAAGTTTCCCGAGCGCGGCTTCGTGGCCATGCGGGATGCCATCCTGTCCGGGTTGAACGCGAAGATCGATGTCCCGGGCGGACTGATCGAGCAGGTGACTTTGGTCTATCACAACAACTTCACCGCGAGCGAGATCGCCGACACGCTGCGCTTCTACGAGAGCCCGGCGGGCAAGAAAGTGATCAACGCCCAAGCCAAGATCAACGCCGAGACCTTCCAGACGGCGATGCGTTGGGCGGACTCGATGGGTGCGGAACTCGATCAGCGCATCGACGCGGCACTCAAGAAGGAAAACCTCAAGCTGCCGGATCCGCCCAAGCAGGGCGCGGCCCCCGCGGGCGCGCCCAAGGCCGCGGCCAAAGAGGCGCCGAAGAAGCAGTGACCGGGACGACCGGCGTCATCGACCCGACCGAACGGATCGACCAGAAGGGCCCCGCGGGGCCTTTCGCTTTCTGAGCCCGCTCACCGACATTCCCCCCTTCCAGAAGACCCACCCATGGCACGCGGCATCCTGATCCTCGACTTCGGCTCCCAGGTCACTCAACTCATTGCACGTCGTGTGCGCGAGATGGGGGTCTACTGCGAATTGCACCCGAACGACGTGAGTGCCGAGTTCGTGCGCGCCTTCAATCCCGAGGGCATCATCCTCTCGGGCTCCCATGCAAGCACCTATGAGGCGCACGAACTGCGCGCACCGCAGGTCGTCTTCGAGCTCGGTGTGCCCGTGCTCGGCATCTGCTACGGCATGTTCACGATGACCGTGCAACTGGGTGGACAGGTCGAGGCGAGCGAGCGGCGCGAGTTCGGGCATGCCGACGTGACGACACACGGCACGAGCCCGCTGTTCACGGGCCTCTCCGATGGCGTGGATGCCGCGGGCCGCAATCGCCTGCACGTCTGGATGAGTCACGGCGACAAGGTCACAGCGCTGCCGCCGGGCTTTGCGCTCGCCGCCTCGAGCGAGAACTGCCCGATCGCCGCCATGGCGGACGAGTCACGCCGTTTCTATGGGCTCCAGTGGCACCCCGAGGTGACGCACACCAAGCGCGGCGCCGAGATGCTGCGTCATTTCGTGCTCGACATCTGTCGCGCCAAGGCCGACTGGACGATGCCCAACTTCATCGACACGGCGGTGGCGCGCATCCGCGAGCAGGTGGGTGATGAAGAGGTCATTCTCGGGCTCTCCGGGGGCGTGGACTCGAGCGTCGCTGCCGCGCTCATCCATCGCGCGATCGGCCCACAGCTCACCTGCGTATTCGTCGATCACGGCTTGCTGCGTCTCAACGAGGCGGAGAACGTCATGCAGATGTTCGCGACCAATCTGGGCGTCAATGTCGTGCATGTGGATGCGAGCGCGCAGTTTCTCGGCCATCTCCAGGGCGTGACCGACCCCGAAGCCAAGCGCAAGATCATCGGCCGCGAGTTCGTCGAGGTCTTCCAGCGCGAGGCGAAGAAAATCGCGGGCGCCAAATGGCTTGCCCAAGGCACGATCTACCCCGACGTGATCGAGTCCGCCGCGGCCAAGACCAAGAAAGCCAACACGATCAAGAGCCATCACAACGTCGGCGGCCTGCCGGAGACCCTCCATCTCAAGCTCCTCGAGCCGCTGCGCGAGCTGTTCAAGGACGAGGTGCGCGCGCTCGGGGTCGCCCTCGGCCTGCCGCGCGAGATGGTCTATCGGCATCCGTTCCCGGGCCCGGGCCTGGGCGTGCGCATCCTGGGCGAAGTCACGCGGGAGGCGGCGGATCTCCTGCGTCGGGCGGACGCGATCTTCATCGAGGAGTTGCGCAACACGCCGGTGGCCGCCACCCCCGATGAACGTGACCTCGACCGGCCCGCGCTCACCTGGTATGACGCCACCGCGCAGGCGTTTGCCGTGTTCCTGCCGGTCAAGAGCGTGGGCGTCATGGGCGACGGACGGACTTACGAGAACGTGGTCGCGCTCCGTGCCGTGCAGACGACCGACTTCATGACCGCGCACTGGGCGGAATTGCCGCACGCGCTCCTCGCCCGCGTCTCGAACCGCATCATCAACGAAGTGCGCGGCTTCAACCGCGTGGTCTACGACATCTCGGGCAAGCCGCCGGCGACGATCGAGTGGGAATGAGCGCGCCGGTCAGATCGCCGACCCGCGCTCACCGAGCGCCCGCCACCTCGAGCATCTGCACCATCGCGCCATAGCCGCGTTCGCGTGCCAGGGCCAACGGCGTACGACCGGTACGGTCGGCGAGTTGCAAATTGGCGCGCGCGTCGATCAGCGCCTTCAGGCTGGCCTGATGGCGCGGCCCGCCGTCACCGAGCACGATGGCCTCGATGACCGCCGTCCAGTGCAGGTTGTTGACATGATCGAGCGGCGCGCCGGCCGCGATCAGGCGACGCACCACGCCGTCGTGTCCGAGGTGAGCCGCAGCAATCAGTGCGGTGCCGTCATAGCGGCTCGTGATGAGCTTCGCGCTCGCCCCCAGGCGGAGCAGCAGGTCGAGCGTGGCTTCATCATCCGCGACCGAGGCGATGGTGACCGCGTCGTAGCGATCGGCATCGAGTGCGCCCAAGTCCGCGCCAGCTTCCACCAGCAGGCGGATCACCTCGCGTTGGCGGGCAAATGTTGCGACATGCAGCGGCGTACGGCGATTGGCGTCGCGCGCGTCGAGCTGCGACTTGTCGGCACGCGCAAGCAGGCGGCGCAGCGCCGTGATGTCGCCGCGATGGGCCGCGGCGTGAAGCCCGCTATAAGCGGCGACCTCGCTTGCTGACGGCGCGGTCTGTGCTGCGGTGGGCGGCGCGGAAAGGATCGACAGTACGGCCAGACATCCTGCGGCCAAGCCTGCCCAAGGGGCCGCATCGCGTCGTCGCACAGCGCCGTCTCGGGGGATCGTGTGCGTCTCGGGATCGTGCTGGAACCATGGCATGACACCCTCCTCGCTTGCATCGGTGAAGCATGCATTTTGCGCTCCACGCGCGTAGCTGGTCGGCTGCCGTTACGATCCGCAGACGCGCTGCATTGGGGGAGGGCACGGAAAGCAACGGCTTTCTCGTGAACGCCAAGTTCAATGTGGCTTTCGGGCGGATTTCCCCTCAAGTCGACTTCTGCTTATTTCTCGCGCTACGCGGCACGGCGTCAGGCGTTGACCGAAAAGTTACTGTCTTCAAAGATGAGCCACGACACCTTGCAAAGCGTCCGCGCCCAATCCGATGCGCTCGTGGCGCGGCGTGTGAGCGCGCGCGAACTGCTCGACGCACATTTCGCGCAGATCGACCGGCTGAATTCGGCCCTGAACGCGATCGTCACGCTCGATCGCGAGGGGGCCTACGCCCAGGCGGATGCGGTGGATGCGCGGCGCGCGCGCGGTGAGCCGACCTCGCCGCTCGCCGGGCTGCCGATCGCGGTGAAGGACATGGAGCCGGTGCGCGGGATGCGCACGACGCTCGGCTCTCCGATCTACGCCGACTGGGTGCCCGACTTCGACACGATCATGGTCGAGCGCTTTCGCGCGCATGGGCTCGTGATTCTCGGCAAGACCAACGTGCCCGAGTTCGCGCTCGGCAGCCAGACCTTCAACACTGTCTTCGGGGCCACGCGCAACCCGTGGAACCCGGCGCTTACCTGCGGTGGCTCCTCGGGCGGTGCGGCCGTCGCCGTGGCGACCGGCATGCTGCCATTCGCGGATGGCTCGGACATGGGCGGAAGCCTGCGCAATCCGGCCAACTTCTGTGGCGTCGTCGGCCTGCGCCCCTCCCCCGGGCGCGTGCCGGCCTATCCAGCGGCAAACCTCTGGTCCACGCTCGGTGTGCTCGGCCCGATCGCCCGCACGGCCGAGGATGCCGCGTGGCTGTTCTCCGTCCAGTCAGGAGGGGATGCGCGTGCGCCGCTCGGCTGCTGTGGCGATCCGGCGATCTTTCGCGAGCCGCTCGCGCGGGACTGGCGCGGCGTGCGGATCGCCTGGAGCCCCACGCTCGGCGGTCTCACCGTGGCCCGCGAGGTGCGCACGGCGCTCGAGGGGGCGCTCGCCCGGTTCGAGGCAATCGGCGCCATCATTGAGGAGGCGGAGCCGGATTTCTCGGGCGCGGACGAAGCGTTCCAGACGCTGCGCGCGCTCCAGTTGCTCGGCACATTGCTCGAGCCTTATCGTCGTCATCGTGACCACATGAAGGACACGGCCGTCTGGAACGTCGAGCAGGGACTCGCGCTCACCCCGGAGGCGATCGCCCGCGCCCAGCTTGCGCAGTCACGGCTGTTCGAGCGGATGCAGCGCTTCCTGACGCGCTACGACTTCCTGATCGGACCGGTCAATCAGGTGGCGCCGTTTTCCGTGGACATGCCCTACCCCACGGAGATCGATGGCGTGTCACTGGCGAGCTATCTCGACTGGATGGCCTCCGCCTTCCGCATCACGATGACGTCCCATCCCGCGGCGAGCGCGCCGGTCGCCTTCACGGCCACCGGTCTGCCGGTTGGTATGCAAATCGTTGGCCGCTATGGCGCGGAGCGAGCGGTGCTCCAGCTCGTGCACGCGGTGGAGCTGCCGCTCGCGGAGCGGCTCGCTCCCGCCGCGAAGGCCGGGCGCGTCTGACGTGATCAGAAGCGCGGCTCGTTGCTGCGCGCCGAGCTGTCGTTCGTGGCCACAGTACCCAGGAGCACCGGCTTCAGCGACTCCTCGATCGGCTTGGGGCCAATCCAGATCTGCAAGAGCGCGTTCCAGAACGTCTCGTCCGGGAACGGGTCGCCGACCCGCTTGCCGTTGATGAGCACGACCGTGCCTGTGCCGGGGATCTGATCGACCTGAATCACTTCGCCCCGCTTCATCGCCGGGACCTGGCCGAAGATCGTGCCCAGCCGCATGAGGCTGTCGAAGTGTTTCTGCTGCTCGGCCGGCGACAGATTGCCCTTCATGCCGTTCATGAGCCCGCGCGAGAAATCGTTCGCGTTGATCTCGCGCAGCAGGTGCAGATGAATCCGCTTGGGCCCCTTGAGTGCGGCGATGTCGTTGCCGGTCGTCCGCTTCTGGGGCAGGTAGAGCGCGGCCACATAGACCCGCACGAGGCCCGCCGCGGCGTAGCGGATGCCGGCGCCGTTCAGCACCAGTTCGGTGTTGGCCACGCGGACCTTGTCATCGATCTTGACGCCGCTCACCTCGGCCGCATGCGCGCCGCCCACGAGCAGGGACATCGTCACGGTTGCCGCTGTTGCAATCAGCGATGTCCGCGCCCTTCCGACGTGACCACGAAAACCTGTCATCACGGGAACCTCCTTTGTTCTCGTCAGAGTTATCCGGAAATGCTGGCCATCAAAGGCCGAGCGCAGCAAGCGAGCCTTTCCCAGTGCGGGCGACCTCGGGGGTGTCGCCTGTCAAGTCCACCACAGTTGTCGCATCATCCGGGCAGGCGCCCGCATCGAGAATCAATGAGAGATCGCGATTGAAACGCTCCGCGATTTCATCCGGGTCGTGGATGGGTTCGGTCTCGCCCGGCGCGATCAGCGTGGCCGAGAGCAGCGGCGCGCCCAGCTCCGCAAGCAGCGCCTGAACCACGGGATGGTCCGGCACGCGCAGGCCCACGGTCGAGCGACGCGGGTGGAGCACGCGCTTGGGCAATTCGCGCGTGCCTTCGAGGATGAAGGTGTAGGGACCCGGCACACCGCGCTTGAGGATGCGGAAGGCGCTGTTGTCCACCCGCGCATAGCGGCCAAGATCCGCCAAGTCGGCGCAGACCAGCGTGAGATGGTGCTTTTCGTCCACGCCACGCAGCCGACGCAGCGTGGCCAGCGCCTCCGCGTCACCCACGAGGCAGCCCAGCGCATAGGCGCTGTCGGTCGGGTAGGCAATCACGCCGCCGCGGCGCAGGATCTCCGCCGCCTGACGGATGAGCCGCGGCTGCGGATTGTCGGGATGGGCTTGAAAGCGTTGCGTCATAATGTCCTTATGATTTTACGGAATACCTTGGGAAACACTGATCAATTTGCTGCGCAGCCCGATTGCTTTGTCGCGTGTTGGCTGCGGCCGCTTCGCTTAACCTCGGCTTCGCCGAGGTTAGCCTTCGCCGAAACTCCGTTTTCGCTCATCGCTCGCCTATCGCCTCGATATGTCTCGCTCTTCGCTGCGCGGCTTCGCGCACTCAGGCTTGCTCGCGACAATCGATCAGTGTCTCCCTCGACGGTCTCCGAAGGGTTGTCCGCCTAGTGAATCTCCAGCACATCAAACTCTTCTGCGCGGTCGTGGAGCACGGTTTCAGTGTTTCCGAGGCCGGTGCCGCCACCTTCACCGCACAGCCGGTGGTCAGCAAGCACATCAAGGCGCTCGAGGACGAGATCGGTCTGTCCCTGTTCGAGCGGCGCGGCAAGCGTTTCATCGGTCTCACACCGGCCGGCGAGGAGGCCTATGCCATCGCGCGGCGCGTCAATGCCGATGCGATCAGCCTGAAGGCGCTGGCCTCCGAACTCGCCAATGCACGCGAGGGGGTGCTCACGATCGCCACGACGCACACGCAGGCGCGCTACGTCCTGCCGCGCGTCATCATGCAGTTCGCGGCGAAGTACCCTGAAGTCAAGCTCAAGCTGAAACAGGGCAACCCCAAGCAGTGCGCCGACCACGTGGCCGCCTGCGAGGCCGATCTGGCCATCGCCACCGAGGCGCTGTCGCTCGACCCGCTGCTCGTCACCTTGCCCTGCTACCGCTGGAACCGCGTGGTCATCGCCCCGCGCAAGCACCCGATCGCCAAGGCGACGTCGCTCACGATCGAGGAGCTCGGGCGCTATCCGCTCATCACCTACGACACCGCCTTCACCGGGCGATCGCAGATTGACCGCGCGTTCGCAAGCGCCGGGGTGACGCCCAACGTCGCCCTCACCGCGCTCGACAGCGACGTGATCAAGACCTACGTGCGTATGAACGTCGGCGTCGGCATCCTCGCCGAGATGGCTTACGACCCGAAGGAAGACGCGGATCTCAAGCGCATCGACGCCTCGCACCTCTTCGCGCCCTCGGTCACCCGGGTCGGCCTGCGGCGGAACGCCTTCCTCCGCCGCTATGTCTACGATTTCATCGTCCTGTTTGCGCCGTCGCTCAAGCGCAGCACCATCGAAACCGCCGTCTTCGGAAAATGATGCGCACCTTCCGCTTCCCCGCCTCGCTCTTCTTCGGCCTCGCTTTTGGTCTGGTCTTTGGTCTGGCCACGCTCTCGAGCGGGTTGCTCGCGGCCGCGCCGGTCAATCAGGGGCTGCCGGTGATCGAGCTCACGATCGCCGGGCACAAGCTGCGGGCCGAGGTCGCCGCCGATACGCCTTCGCGCACGATCGGCCTCATGAATCGCTTCTCGCTCAAGCCGGATCACGGGATGCTCTTCGTCTTCCCCGAGCCGCAGCCACTCGCTTTCTGGATGAAGAACACCTATGTCCCGCTTTCGATCGCCTTCATCGACGCGAAGGGCGTCATCCTCAATATCGAGGATATGAAGCCGCATGACGAAACCGCGGTGCCCTCGAAAGGTGCCGCCCTCCACGCGCTCGAGATGAAGCAGGGCTGGTTCCGCGAGCGCGGCATCAAGGCGGGCGACCGCGTGCTCGGGCTCGAGCGCGCTGGGCGCGGGCGCTGAGCCGCCCGCGCGGCCCTCGGCGACATCGTTACCCCGGCCGCGCACATGAGCGAGCGCAGCCGCTTCCCCTCGATCGAATCACTGCTCGCCTTCGAGTCCGTCGTCCGTCTCGGCAGCCTCGAGGCCGCCGCGCGCGAGCTCTCGGTCACGTCAAGCGCCATCGGCAAGCGCATCACGCTGCTCGAGCGCACGCTCGGCGAGCCGCTCTTCGACCGGGCGAGCCGCGAGCGTCAGCTCACAGCCGCGGGAACGGCCTACATCGAATCCGTCCGCTCGGTTCTCGCGCAGCTCTCGGCCGTCACGCTGCATCGCCGCGCGGTGCAGCGGCGGCCGCGGCTTCGCGTGGTGACACCGCCCACCTTCGCGCGCGAAGTGCTCGTCCCCTCGCTCGCTGCCTTCCGACTCGACCCTGCACAACTCGACCTCGAGATCGTCGTGGCGATCCCTTACCTCGATGCCACCGCGCCCGAGGCCGATGTGCGCGTGAGCTTCGGGCCCGTGGCCGCCGGAGCGGCCGGGGCCGCGGTGGAGGCCGCATCCGTGCGTTCGGCGCAGGGGGTGCCGCTTCTCGTCGAGCCGGTGTTTGTCGTGGGCCAGCCCGCGTTCATCCGTCGTCACCGCCTCGTGAAGCCGGAGGACGTCCGCCGCGCCCCGCTCATCCGCTGCCCGATCGAGCCGTGGCGGAACTGGTCGCTCCATGCGGGCCTTGGCGACTTCGAACCGCTCGCCGGACCGCGTCTCGTCGATCTCGGACTCGCGCTCGAAGCCGCGGCCTGCGGGCAGGGGCTCGCCCTCGCGCGCGCGGCGATCGCGCGGCGCTGGATCGACTCGGGCCAGCTCGTCGACGTCTTCCCGGGTCTGCGCGCCGAAGCGGGCACGGGCTACCGGCTCGAAGTCCTGCGGCCCTCGGCGCAGGCGCTCGCCTTCGCGCAGACCCTCCGTGCCCTCTGCGCGGCGATGTCCGCATCGAGTCCGTCCTCCGCTTCAAAGGGCACGCAGCGGACGGCGCGTCGCGCTCGTCCGGAAAAATTTTCCGGCTGAGTTTTCGGCCTCCACCGACCATCGACGCTACGATGCCGCGCAAACGGCGTCCCGTGCGGTGACGTCGCACGCCCCCGGAGGAGGAAGCCCATGCCCGTCATTACCTGCATCGAAGACCTGCGCCAGCTCGCGAAGAAGCGCGTGCCACGGATGTTCTACGACTACGCCGACAGCGGCTCCTGGACGGAGAGCACGTACCGCGGCAATGAGGCGGACTTCCGGCCGATCAAATTCCGCCAGCGCGTCGCAGTCAACATGGAGAACCGAACCACGCGCACGACGATGATCGGCCAGCCGGTCGCGATGCCCGTGGCGATCGCACCCACCGGCCTCACCGGCATGCAGCATGCCGATGGCGAGATCCTCGGTGCCCGCGCGGCGAAGAAGTTCGGCATCCCGTTCACGCTCTCCACGATGAGCATCTGCTCGATCGAGGACGTCGCGCAGGCGACCGACGGACACCCGTTCTGGTTCCAGCTCTACGTGATGAAGGATCGGGACTTCATCGCCAATCTCATCGACCGCGCGAAGGCGGCCGGCTGCTCGGCCCTCGTGCTCACGCTCGACCTGCAGATCCTCGGCCAGCGGCACAAGGACCTGAAGAACGGCCTCTCCGCCCCGCCCAAGCTCACGCTGCCCAACATCCTCAACATGATGACCAAGCCGCGCTGGTGCCTGGGCATGCTCGGCACGCCGCGGCGCGAGTTCCGCAACATCGTCGGCCATGTCAAGGGCGTCTCCGACATGAGCTCGCTCTCCGCCTGGACGGCACAGCAGTTCGACCCGGCGCTCAACTGGGGCGACGTGGAATGGATCAAGAAGCGCTGGGGCGGCAAGCTGATCCTCAAGGGCATCCAGGACGTCGAGGACGCGCGGCTCGCGGTCGAAAGCGGCGCCGATGCCCTGATCGTCTCCAACCACGGCGGTCGCCAGCTCGATGGCGCCGAGACCTCCATCCGTGCGCTGCCTGCGATCGTGGCCGAAGTCGGCGACAAGATCGAGGTGCACATGGATGGCGGCATCCGCTCGGGGCAGGACGTGCTGCGCGCGATGGCGCTCGGGGCCAAAGGCACCTACATCGGCCGCGCCTGGCTCTACGGTCTGGGTGCGATGGGCGAGGCCGGCGTGACGAAGGCGCTCGAGATCATCCAGAAGGAACTCGAACTCACGATGGCCTTCTGCGGCCACACGGACATCCGCACGGTCGATCGCTCGATCCTGCTGCCGGGGACGTATCCGACGGCGTGACCGCGTGACGGCGGGCGGCGGCTGCGTGGCGAGTCCCGGCGGGCGTGCCCTACCGGATGACGCCTGAAAGTCTCGGGGCGTTGTGCTCTCGCTAGAACCCGGAAACGTCCATGCGGGCACGGCGGCGCTGGACATCGACGGTGACGGCGCGGTCGATCTGACGCGCGATGCGCTGGTGTTTGCCCGTCATGCGCAAGGCGTGCGCGGTGCGGCGCTTGTGGCGGGGGTGGGCTTCGTGGGCCCGCGGGGCGCGGCTGCGGCGGTGGAGGCGCATCTGTCGGCGCATTCGACCGTTGCGGCGGAGTCGGTCATGCATCTGCATCCGGACGTGCGCAGTTCGCCGCTCGCGGCGACGGATGGGTTGGGCGGGCTGCTTTGGCGCGAGGACTACACGGCGTATGGCGAGCGGCTGAGGCGCGAGCCGCAGGGCACGGCTGCGGTGGGCACGCCGCCTGCGACGGGCCCGCCGGCGAGCAACCGGGCGTGGTTCACCGGGGCGGTGCACGATGAGGCGACGGGACTCGCGGACTTCGGGGCGCGGGTGTATGACGCGAGCCTTGGGCGATTCCTGTCGATCGATCCGGAGGGGTTTCGGGAGGGCTCGCCGCACAGCGTTCACCGCACGGGCTATGCCTTCAATGCACCGACGCGTTATGCCGACCCGGATGGGCGGCATCCGGTGCTGCTGGCGATACCGCCCGCGGCGACGGCGATCTTCAACATCGGCAGTCGGCTGATTCCGTTTGCGCTGAAGGCGATTCCTGCGGCGCTCAATCAGGTGACGCAGTGGGCGCACCATCCGGGCACGCATGCGGCGGTGGAGACGGCGGTGTCGATCAACGGGCAACGCCTCACGCGAGAACTTGCGCTTGATCAGTCCGGCGCAGCGTCAGGCCTCGGAGAATTCTGCGCCAGACTTTCCCCGTGGGTCCCCATCATGAGCATCGAACTGTTCCGCTCGGCCGATCATGTGTGCATGCTGTTCTCCGATCTTGTCCGGAGCGAGGATGGCGATGCGGTGCAGGCGAATCAATGCCTGATCGTGCATCGCGGGCGCGGCATGTTGCTCGATCCCGGCGGCAACCTGACCTACAGCGATCTGCTCATGACGATGGGCCGCCATTGCCTGCCCAAGGATCTCGACTATCTGTTTGCGTCGCATGCCGATCCGGACATCGTGGCCTCGCTGCCGCGCTGGATGCTCAACTCACAGGCGCGTGTGCTGATTCCGTCGATGTGGGCCCGCTTCGTGCCGCATTTCGCCACCGGTCGGGTGGCACCCGAGCGGATCATCGGTGTCGGCGACCGGGGTGGGCGGGTCAACCTGGCGGGTTGTGAACTGCTGCTTCTGCCTGCGCACTACCTGCACGCCGAGGGCAATCTTCAGGTCTACGACCCGGTGTCGAAGCTGCTTTTCTCGGGGGATCTGGGCACGTCGGTTTTGCCCACAGGGCAGCCGGTCACACCGGTCACCGACTTCCGCGCCCACATCACGCACATGCAGCGCTTCCACACGCGCTACATGGTGTGCAACCGGGCGCTTCGGCTCTGGGCCGACATGGTGTCCGATCTCGATGTGGCGGGCATCGTGCCGCAGCATGGTGCTCCGATGCTTGGCCGGGCGATGGTTTCGGAGTTCATCGCGTGGGTGCGGGAACTGCGCTGCGGCACCGACCTGATTGATGAGACGACGTATCGCGTGCCGCCGCAGGATGCGCTCGTCGCCTGAGACAAGGGGGCTCAGTCGGCGTGGGGAACCACGCCTCCGAGGCGCTCGGTGATCTCACGCGCGGTTTGCGCGACGAGTGGCCCGAGCTTGAGGATGCGCTCGTCGGTCAGGCGCGCGATCGGTCCGGCGAGCGAGATCGCGCCGAGCGGCTCGCCGTGCTCGTCATGGATCGCGGCCGCCACGCAGCGCAGGCCGAGGGCGTTTTCCTCGTCGTCATAGCTGTAGCCGCGTTTGCGGATCGTCTCCAGTTGCCGCTCGAGCGCCTTCGGATCGACGATGGTCTTGGCGGTCAGCGGTTCGAGCGGTGTCGCGCCGAGCACGGCGCGACGAATCTCGGGCGCGAGTGCCGCGAGGATCGCCTTTCCGGAGCCCGAGGCGTGTGCCGGGATGCGCGAACCCAGGCGCACGAGCATCCGCATGACCTCGTGGCATTGCACCTGCGCAATGAAGCAGACGTGCGAGCCATCGAGGATCGAGAGATTCGCCGTCTCGCCCGAGGCTTCCATGAGCTGCTTGAGGTGCGGGTGGCTCTCGCCGACGAAATCTCGCGCCGAGAGGAAGGCCGCGCCGACGCGGTAGGCCTTGAGCCCGATCGACCAGTGCCCGCTCGTCGCATCCTGGTCGACGAAGCCCTGGTCGGCGAGGGTGTTGAGCAGCCGGTGTGCCGTCGAGGGCGCGAGCTCGGCCCGCGCAGCGATCACCGTCAGCGAGAGCCCGCCCTCGGCTTCGGCCAAGGTTTCGAGCAGGCGCAGCCCGCGCGTGAGGCTCTGCACGCCGCCGGCGGAGGCGTCTCGCGAGGCAGAGCGTTCCAGACGCTTCGAGGGCGTGGGGCTGGGCATGAGGCGGTCGGCGCAGTCGCCGCGATCGGCGCAATCGGCACACAGGTAGATAGGCGCCGATTCTAGGCAGCCGCCTCAGGTTCTGGAAGGCGATTCTGAGCGGTGGAAACGGCTCGCCCTCGTTTGCGGGCTCGCCGTGCTCAGCGCTTTTTCACGGGTAGGTCCGCGTAGTAGGTGGCGAGCGCCTCCATCTCCTCGCGTGTCAGGCGCGTCGCAAATTCGCGCATCCCGCGCGCAGCATCGCTGTTGCGGACGCCGCTTTGGTAGTCGAGCAGCGTGCGGAGCAGGTATTTCGGGTTCTGGCCGGCGAGGGCCGCCGCCTCGAACTTGCCGCCTTGCGCGCGCGTGCCGTGGCAGCTCGCGCACGGCGTGATGAGGCGGCTCGGATCGCCCTTGCGCACGAGCGTTTCCGGATCGAGTGCTTTCTTCGGGCGCGGCGTGCCGTCCTCGCGCGGGGCGGGCAGACGCTCGTAGTAGGCGGCGAGATCGGCGATCTGCTGCGGCGTGAGCATCACGGCCACGTCGTGCATGAGGGCCGCGCCCTGGTTTTCGCGGCGCAGGCTGCGCTGGTAGTCGAGCAGCATCTTGGCCGTGTAGGCCGCGCGCTGCCCGGCCAGATGCGGCCAGTTCTGCGTGGGTGCAACACCTTCGTTGCCGTGGCAGGAGGCGCAGAAGAGGCTCTGGTTGAGCGTCTTGCCCCGCTCGGCGTCGCCCTTGGGCAGGGCGGCGAGCGCGGCGCGCAGACTGGCCGGCGTCCACGCCTCGGCAGCCTTGGGGGCACCGGCGGCGGCCGGCGCGGCGTTCGTGGCGTGCGCCGTGCTGGCGTTGGCGGCGAGCGCAGCCGTGGAGAGGCCGCTCAGGCCGACCACGCCCGCAAGGAGGAGGGAATGGAGCAGGGGTTTCATGGTGAACCTCTCAGGCAAAGCAGTCGGCGGTGAACGTTCTGAGCCAAGCCTGCTGGTAACGTGCGCCGAGCTTGATCTGCGCCGGCGTCGCATCGAGCGGCAGGTAACGGCTCTTGCCGTTGATGCGGCCAATCTTGCCGTCGGGGAGGATCTTGAACACGTCGGCCACGAACAGGCCATAGTCTTTGCCGGCAAGCGCGTAGCAGGTGTTCTCCCAGAGGGGTTCGGGCGCTTCGCGGCCCGCGAGCTGCTCGACGATCGCGCGGGCGACGACCTTGGCCTGGGTGTTGGCCGAGAAGCCGCTCTTGGGCATCGCGTCGGCGACGCTGGCATCCCCGATGACGTGCACGTGCGGCACGAGCGTCGAGCTGAAGTCGCGCCGGTTGACCGGGCAGAAGCCGCTCGCGTCGGTCAGCCCGAGCAGCGAGGCCACACGCCCGGCACGCATCGGCGGGATCACGTTCACCACGTCGGCTTCGATCGTGCCGCCCTCGGTCGTCACACGCAGCGTCTTCGGATCGAACTTGACCGGCTTGCCGCCGTCCTTCGCGCGCACCCAGCTCAGCATGCCCGGGCCCGCGTGCTGCTTGAGCTCCACCTTGCCGGCCATCTTCTTTGCGTAATCCTCGGGCAGGTTGAAGCCGTAGAGCCGGTTCCAGCCGAGCATCATCGTCTCGTCGGTGACGAAGGCGTCCTTGGGGTCGATGATGATCACCTTCGCCCGCGGGTTGTGCTGCATGAGCCACTCCGTGACGAGCGCGGCGCGCTCGTACGGGCCCGGCGGGCAGCGGTAGGGGTTGGGCGGCGCGGCGAGCACGAAGGTGCCGCCCGGGCGCATGGCCTTCAACTGGTTGGCGAGCAATTGCGTCTGTTCGCCGGGAATCCAGCCCGAGGGCATCCGCGTGCGGGCCACGGCCTCGCTGTAGCCCGGGTATTCCTCATGGAGGAGTTCGATGCCGGGCGAGACGACGAGCCGGTCGTAGCCGATGCGCTGGCGCTTTGCGGTGGCCACCACGCGCGCCTGGGCATCGATGCCGGTGACCGTGTCGAACACGAATTCGATGCCGTAGCGCGAGCGAAGCGTGTCGTAGGACACCTCGAGATCGCGCATCGTGACGTGACCGTTCAGCACTTCCGACGAGCCGTAGGGCCGGATGTACACCGGGTTGCGCTCGATCACCGTAACGCGGAGTTTCGGGTCGAAGAGCTTGAGGTATTTCGCGGTGGTCGCACCACCGACGCCGCCGCCCACGATCACGATGTGGGCCGGGGCGGAGGCGCGGCTCGAAGACGGCAGCGCGAGCCCGGCGCCGAGCGTGGCGAGCGCGGTCAGGCCCTGCAGGCAGAGCCGACGTTGGGGGTCGAAACCGTCCGTACTGAGGGGCGAGACCTCGCGGAGGCCAACCAGGGAATTCAGCGTGTCTTTCATGGCCGCTCCGGGATGCTTTGGAAATAGGCGCCCATCGCGCGCAGATCGTCGTCCGTGAAGCCCTTGGCCACGTGGCCCATGAGCGTGGAGGCACGGCGACCTTCGCGGAAATCGATCATCGTGCGCACGAACTGCTCGGCCGGCATGCCGGCGAGCGGCTTGAAGTACTCGTCTTCGAGCCGACCGTAGGTGCCATGGCAGGCGGCGCAGCTGTGGGCCATCGTCTCGGCCGGCACGGGTTTGGGCGCGAGTGCAGGCGAGGGCTCGGCGGGGGCCGCCGGAGCCGCGGGGGCCGCTCCGGCCTTCGAGGCTGTCGCGGCCGAGGCGGCCTGTGCAGTAGTCGGTGCTGGGGATTGCGCGGTCGAGCGCGCGGTGAAGAGTGTGACGACTCCGGCGACGATCAGGCCCACCGACAGGCCCAGACCGAAGCGCACGAGGCGGCTGCGCTCGCAGGGTGCGCAGTGCGTGGGTGTGCAGCTTGTGTTCTTCATGCTTCGATTCCTCCCTCAGCGCAGCCAGACCCAAAAGCCCACCGCGAAGTAGGCGAGCGTCCAGAGCGCGAGCAGCCCGACCGACCAGCGGCCGAGACGGGCCACGGTGCCGCTCGGGGTATAGGGCGTCTCGCCAAGGTGCTGGCCGGCCTGCCAGGCCACGGTGAGCAGATAGGCGAGCGTCACGCCGCCGACCACGACGAAGGTGACGAAGAAGAGCACGGTCGAGTACCAGTCCATGTTCACCCGGTAGCCGAGCGGGTCGTAGCCGTGCGCGGTGGCGAGCGTCACGTAGCGGAGCGCCTCGCGCGCGACGCCGACCACGATGAGCGCGACCGCCCCGGCGCCGAAGATGCCGTAACCCCAGAACCCCTGATCGAGCCGCGGGCCGAGGGCCGTGGGCAGGAGCACGACGGCCAGGAGCGCGGCCAGCGCCACCCACATCCAGATCGAACCGGCGAACCAGCTCATCTTGGCCGGGAGTGTGGCCATCCAGACCGCGCCGATCGCCACGGCGACGACGCCGCCCACGACGAGCAGACGTGAGGCCAGCGCTCGCGTGAAATCCAGGTAGGCGCGATCGGACTCGCCCGCGCCGATCAGGTAACGGCGGTAGCCGTAGAGCCAGGCACCCGTCACCGGCGCGGCGAGCGCGATGAAGAAGGCGAACCGCGACAGGTGCCAGTCGTGGAGCGCGCGTCCGCTCGGGTCGATGCGTCCGCCGGGCGCATACCACGCCTGCCAGTGTTCCGGTGAAAGCATCTGGTAGGTGAGGCTGTGCACGATGAAGCCGACGCTCAGGAGCAGCGCAATCGAGACGAGCATCCAGCCGCGACCGCGCGCAGCGCCATGCGCCAGATCATGATTGCGCCAGTAGAAGGCATACATCGCGAGGTAGCCGCCGGTGAGCAGCACGATGAAGCCGATCACCCACCAGGCCGAGAGCACGTTCGAGGTGTACCAGAACGGGTCGTAGATCACCTGCACGAAGAGGAGCGGCGCCACGCCGAGCACGATCGCGACCGACACGGCAATCTTCGCGGTCACGAGCATCGCGGCGGCCAGGCGCCGCCAGTGCGGATGGCTTGCAAACGCGCCCCAGGTCGTGAGCGTGGCCGCCCCGAGCATCACCTGCACGGCCGCGATGTGCAGCGCGAAGGTCAGCACGCCGAGGGCGAGGAAGATCGCCGGGTGCGAGGGCACACCGGCCGGATCCCGCATGAGGGTGAGCAGTTCGGGGGTCATCGCGTCGTCTCCTTGAGCGTGGCGAGCGCTGGGCCAGTCGATGCAGCCGCGGTCGCCGTCTTGGCCGGGGCACCGGCAAGGGCCTCCGTGCGAATCCACGCGGCGAGCGCGCGTGCCTCGTCATCCGGCAGCGGGATCTGCGGCATGTAGAGCGTGTTGCCGCCCGCGAGCGCAGCCTGCAGGTAGGTCGCAATCTCGGCCTCGGTCGCCTTGGGTGAGAAGTAGCGCGCAAGCGGCCGCATGCCGGTGGCCGAGAGCGAATGGCAGTTCGAACAGGCGGCAAGCGCGATCGCGCGGCCAGCCTCGACGCGGTTTGTCTCATCGACGGTGCGGAGCGCCGCGGGCACGAAGGGATGGGCCTTCAGCCAACCGTGCTTCTCGAGCACCGGGATTTCGGACTTCACACCCATGCCGGGGACGTCGCGGCCGATGACCTGGTTCGAATACACATACTGGCCGGCAACCCAAGGCTTGCGCACCGATTCACGCGCCACCTCCTCGGGCCAGAGGCCGAGCACGAGGATGACCACGGTCATCGCGGCGGCGACCGAGGAGACGAGCGCTCGCGGCTGGAACCAGGTGAGCGCGAAGTACGCGAGCGCGCCGCCCACGGCAATCACGAGCGCGGTGGGGAAGTGCGAGGGCAGCCGGTTTTCGAGCACGACTTCGGCCGTCTCGGGGAGCGTGGCGAGATACCACTGGAGCAGGAGCGCGCCGACCACCGTGCCGGCGATGCCGACCACGGCCAGTTTGCGGCCGATCTCACGCTTGAGTGCCGGATCCTCGAAACGCGCCGCCACGATGCCGCCGACCACGGCCGTGATCGTGAACATGAAGGCGAGCCGCATGCCGAGGTGCGCGAATGTGTTGCCACCGTAGAACGCTGCGAGCACGCCGCCGGTTTCACTCCACTCCGGCTTGCCCGGCCACATCATGAACGAGAGGATGCCCACGATGATGAGCATCGTGGTGAGCGAGGCCAACCCGAACACGAGGGCGATCGTCGTGTGCGTGCGCCGGTCGATGCGGCCCGCGAGGTAGACGAGCATGTAGACGCCCACGACCTCGATCACGAAGAACACCCATTCGGTCGCCCACATCCAGACAAAGGAGTGGATGAGCGCGGAGATGCCCCGCGGGCTCGCGACCGTCGTCGAATACCAGATCCCGGGCCCGGTGATCGAGCCGAGCACGTAGCTGAAGACGAGCAGGAAGAGCCCGTAGCGCTTGATGAAAGTGAGAAGCTCCGGGCGATTGTGGCGCTCGGCGTAGTTGGCGAGCCAAGCGAAGGACACAGCTGCACCGACCGAGGTATGCGAGAACAGCACGTGGATCGTGGCGATGAGGCCGACGATCCAGCCGCTGCCCAGCCCCGGCTCGAACCAGGTGGGATAAAGACCGACGAAATCCATAAAACTGCTCCGGACGTCGCGGATGACGTCTGTGAATCGACAGCAGGTTCTTTCAAGGAGCGTGCCAAGCCGATGGATTCGTCTGGTGCCCGGCGGAGGCGTTACAAATCAATTGTTTGCGTAATCACGCAACTAGCCGGGTTTGAAGAGTGGGCTGCCAAGTGGCGGGAATTCGTGGCAGTTTTGGCAGTGGCAGCGCTGCCGAATCAGCTCTCTGCCACGACCCTGACGCAGACGCGCGAACGCCTGGCGCCTGCGCGCTCAGGGCGAATTGAATGGGAAGAGGGGAGGGTGGTGCCGGAAATAGGAGTCGAACCTACGACCTTCGCATTACGAATGCGCTGCTCTACCAACTGAGCTATTCCGGCGCTGCCGTGTTGAGCGCCCAATGACGCAACCGGCTGGGTGTCGCTGCTGCACGCCTTGCGGTGATTTCACGATGAAAATCACTGCGCAGGCAGACGAGCCCATAATTATGGCATGACTCGATTCCTGCGCAATTCGTGAAGCTCGGCCGCCTGATGGGCTTCCACGCCGTGCTGGCCCGCATCGGCCGGCATCCGGACTCGGTCGTCGAACTCTACGTGAGCGCCGGCCGGGAGGATCAACGGATGCAGGGGCTGCTCGCGGCGGCCGAGGCCGCGGGAATCGCGCCTCGCCATGTGGACGCCTCGCGCCTCGACGCGCTTGCGCAGTCGGATGCGCATCAGGGCGTGGTGGCCCTTGTCGAGGCCGTGGCGCTTGCCGACTCGTTGTCGGCCGTCTGGGCATCGCTCGCGGGGCGGCCGACACCGCCTCTCGTGCTGCTGCTCGACCAGGTGCAGGACCCGCACAACCTCGGCGCGGCCATGCGCTCGGCCGCGGCCTTCGGCGTGGATGCCGTGGTCGTGCCGCGCCATGGCTCGGCGCCGCGTTCCGCCGCCGCGCAGAAGGCGGCGAGCGGCGCCTTCGAGACCACCCCCCTCATCGAAGTCGCCAATCTCGCCCAAGCGATCGAATGGCTCAAGGACCATGACGTCTGGGTCTACGGCACCGAGATGGAGGCTAACTCGACGCTCTTCGATCCTGCGTTCGACGCCGCGCTGACCGGCCCCGTGGCCTGGGTGCTGGGCAACGAGGGGCAGGGCCTGCGCCGCCTCACGCGCGAGCGGTGCGATCGGCTCGTGGCCATTCCGATGCAGGGGCCGATCGAATCGCTCAACGTCTCGGTGGCCGCAGCCGTGTGCCTCTACGCGACGCAGGCGGCGCGTCATCGCGCTGTCGACCGAGGTTGACCCCAAGAATCGACGACGGCTTGGCTCGTTAACATCGAGTCTTTGCGGATTCGTGACGACGCCACAAGCGTCCGATCGACCTCGATCCGATCGATCCGATCGAGCCGATTCCGGACCGATCCCGAACCGCCTTCGAACCGATTCGATGCTCGCCTTCATTCTCCGCCGCGTGTTCCAGGCTGCCCTCGTGATGCTGGCCGTGGCGCTCGTGGCCTTCGCGCTCTTCAACTACGTCGGCGATCCGGTCAACCTGATGCTCGGTCAGGATGCCACGCCCGAGCAGAAGGCTGAACTCCGCGAGGCGCTCGGGCTCGACCGCCCCTTCTATGTGCAGTTCGGGGCCTTCGTGGGCAACGCCCTTCAGGGCGAATTCGGCATCTCCCTTCGGCAGGCGCGGCCGGTGTCGCTGCTCATCAAGGAGCGCTTCCCGGCAACGGCAGAGCTGGCCCTGACGGCCGCACTTCTCGCCCTTGTGCTCGGCGTGGCGATGGGCGTCTACACCGCGCTTCGGCGCGGCGGCTTTCTCGCGAACGTCCTGCTCACTGTCTCGCTGATCGGCGTGAGTCTGCCGACCTTCCTGATCGGCATCCTGCTGATCCTCGTCTTTGCGGTCACGCTGCAGTGGCTGCCTTCCTACGGGCGGGGCGAGGTCGTGCAGCTGGGCTGGTGGAGCACGGGTTTTCTCACGAAAGATGGGCTGCGTGCCCTGATCCTGCCGGCGATCACGCTGTCCTTGGGCACGATGACGCTGATCATGCGGCTCGTGCGCAGCGAAATGCTCGAGGTGCTGCGCACCGATTTCATCAAGTTCGCCCGCGCCCGCGGCTTGACCAACCGCGCGATCCACTTCGGTCATGCGCTCAAGAACACGCTCGTACCGGTGATGACCATCACCGGGTTGCAGCTGGGCGGCATCATTGCCTTCGCGATCGTCACCGAGACCGTGTTCCAGTGGCCGGGGATGGGCTTTCTGTTCATCCAGTCGGTCCAGGCGGCGGACATTCCCGTGATGGCGGCCTATCTGGTCCTGATCTCGCTTGTCTTCGTCACCATCAACCTGATCGTTGACCTGCTCTACTACGTCGTCGATCCGCGGCTTCGCATCGAGCGGACTGCATCGACCCATTGACCGACGGAGCCCTCCATGTACAACCCGTCCCGCATTACCGAGGCCATCGCCGAATACCACGCCGAGCTCACCGCGATCCGGCGTGACATCCATGCTCATCCCGAGCACGCTTACAAGGAGACGCGCACCGCTGCCTTGGTCGTCGAACGGCTTCGGGCGTATGGCGTGGACGAGGTCCACACCGGCATCGGCGGCACGGGCGTCGTGGGCGTCATTCGCGGTTCACGGCCGGGCGAGCGCGCCATCGGGCTTCGGGCCGACATGGACTGCCTTGCCATGAACGAGGAGACCGGGCTGCCGTGGGCGTCCACGCGGGGCGGCTTCATGCACGCCTGCGGGCACGATGGCCATACGACGATGCTGCTCGGCGCGGTGCGTTACCTCGCGAAGACGCGCAACTTCGCGGGTTCGGCCTACGCCGTCTTCCAGCCGGCCGAGGAAGGGCAGGCCGGGGCGAAGGCGATGATGGATGATGGGCTCTTCACGCGCTTTCCGATGCAGGCGATCTATGGGCTGCACAACGCGCCCTGGGTGCCGCGCGGGTCGATCGCGGTGCGCAACGGCGCCATGATGGCGGCCGCCGACCGGCTCGAAATCCTGATCGAAGGCCGCGGCGGACACGGCGGGATGCCGCAGTTCGTGGCCGATCCGGTGCTGGCCGCGGGGCATGTGATCACCGCGATCCAGTCGATCGCGTCGAGAAACGTCGATCCCTGCGATTCGGTCGTGGTGTCGATCTGCGCAATGGAGGCCGGAAAGATGGACACCTACAACGTGATCCCGCGCACGGTAAAGCTGATCGGCACCGTGCGCACCTACCGCAAGGAAGTGCAGGCGCTCGTGGAGGAGAAGCTCGCGCTCGTGGTCGGCAACACGGCTGCGGCGTTCGGCTGCACGGGTCGGGTGGAATTCATCCGCGGCTACCCGGCCACGGTGAACCATCCGCGCGAGGCGGCGCTCGCGGCCGAGGTCGGCCGCGCGCTCTTCGGCGAGGAGAGCGTCATCACCGAGATCAACCCGAACACGGGGGGCGAGGACTTCGCGTTCTTCCTCGAGGCCATTCCCGGAGCCTACATCTGGGTCGGCCAGAAGTCCGACACGAGCGTGGGCCTGCATCACCCGTGCTACGACTTCGATGACCGCATCATCCCGACCGGCGCCGGGTTGCTCGCCGCCATCACCGAGAAGGAGCTTGCGTGAAGCTCGATGACCTGCCCACCCCGTTCGTCGACGAACTGGTTGCGATCCGCCGGGACATCCACGCCAACCCGGAGCTGGGTTTCGACTGCGTGCGTACCGCTGCGCTCGTCGCGCAGAAGCTCGCCGACTACGGCGTGGACGAGGTGCACACCGGCATCGCGCAGACGGGCCTTGTGGGTGTGATCCGCGGCAGACGTCGGGGTGGCTCCGGTGGCTCGATCGGGCTCCGGGCCGACATGGACGCGCTGCCCATGCCCGAGCGCAACACCTTTCTGCATGCCTCCAAGCGCGAGAAGATCATGCACGCCTGTGGCCATGACGGGCACACGACCATGCTCCTGGGCGCGGCGCGCTACCTGGCCGAGACGCGCAATTTCGCGGGCACGGTGCATCTGATCTTCCAGCCGGCCGAGGAGGGGGGCGGAGGCGGCCGCGTGATGTGCGAGGAGGGGCTCTTTCGGCGGTTCGACTGCGAGCGCATCTTTGCCGTCCACAACCGGCCGGATCTCGAACTCGGCAAATGGGGCACCCGAGTCGGGCCGTTCATGGCGGCCGCCGACAGCTTCGAGATCGAAGTCACCGGCAAGGGCGGGCACGCCGCGCGGCCGCATCTACTGTGCGACCCGATGGTCGTGGCCGCGAACATCGTGCTCGCGGCGCAGACGATCGTCTCGCGCAGCGTGAGCCCGCTCGAGTCCGCCGTCGTCGGCGTGAGCGCGATCGAGGGCGGCAACCTGCCGGCTTCGAACGTGGTGCCGGATCGCGTGGTCATGACTGGCACAGTGCGCACCTACGACCCGGCAACCCGGGATCTCATCGAGGCCCGCCTCGGCGAACTCGTCGCCGGCATCTGCGACGCGCATCGCGCGCGGGGACGCCTCACCTACCACCGCGGCTACCCGCCGGTCGTCAACACGCGCGCCGAGGTGGAGTTCGCGCACGAGATCGCAAGCGAAGTCTGGGGTGCCGAAAACGCCGACATGAACTACACGCCCTCAATGGGCGGCGAGGACTTCTCCTACATGCTGCTCGAGCGCCCGGGGTGTTACTCGGTGATCGGGCAGGGTGCGCCGGGCGAGCCGCTCGTGCCGCTTCATAACACGCGCTACGACTTCTGCGATGCGATCATCCCCAAGGGCGTGCGCTACTTCTCGCGTCTGGTCGAACGTGGCCTGCCGCTCTGATCGCAAGCCATCATGACGCAAGCCCTCGCGCGCCTGTTCGACAGCGATCTCTGGTGGAGCTTCAAGCGCTCGCCGCTCACGGTCGCGGCAGCGATCGCGGCGTTCCTCTGCATCGCGGGTGCGGTGCTTGCGCCGTGGCTTGCACCGCACAACCCGTACGATCTCGCTCAGATCTCGCTCATGAACTCGAATCTGCCGCCGGTGTTCCAGAAGGGCGGGTCGAGCGCGTTCCTGCTCGGCACCGATCAGCAGGGGCGCGACATTCTCTCGACCATCATGTACGGCAGCCGCGTGTCGCTGCTCGTCGCGGTCTGCGCGACCGTCATGTCGATGCTGATCGGCGTCACGCTCGGACTCGTGGCGGGCTATGTCGGCGGACGCATCGAGAGCTTCATCATGCGCGTGGCCGACATCCAGCTCTCGTTTCCGGCGATCCTGATTGCGCTTCTCATCTCCGGTATCGGCCGGACCGTGCTGCCGCGGGAGATGCAGGACCAACTCGCACTCTACGTGATCATCCTCTCGATCGGCCTCACCGGCTGGGTGCAGTACGCGCGCACGGTGCGCGGTTCCACCCTGGTCGAGAAGAACAAGGAGTATGTGCAGGCGGCGCGCGTGATCGGCGTGCCTTCGTTCCGGATCATGCTCTTTCACGTGCTGCCCAACGCGCTCGGGCCGGTGCTCGTGATCGCCACGCTTGGTGTTGCGAGCGCCATCCTGACCGAGGCCACGCTGTCCTTTCTCGGGGTGGGCATGCCGCCGACCCAGCCGTCGCTCGGCACGCTCATCAACGAAGGGCAGAACTACCTGTTTTCAGGCGAGTGGTGGATCACGATCTTCCCCGGCATCGCGCTGATCGTGATGGTCATCTCCGTCAATCTCCTGGGGGACTGGTTGCGCGATGCATTGAATCCGAAACTGAGGTGAACCCATGTTTCGCAAACTGTGCTTTTTTGCCCTTCCCGTCGTTGCCTTGACCGCCGGCTGCGCCCATCAATGGGAATCCGTGCTTGACGGCAATCTCTACACCCGAACGCACATGAACCGCTTCCCGGTGGCCATCACGGCCGTCGACGGCGTCTACAGCCTGCAGAACCCGCGCTACGTCGACGCGGGCGTGCGTCGGCTCACGGTCGAGGCCCCCCCCGTGGGCGGCATGCGTGAACCGGTTCGCAAGGAGTTCGACTTCAAGGTCGAGCGCTGCGTGCGCTACTGGCTCGCCGCGCAGCGCGCCACCGCGCTCTCGCCCGACTTCGAACTCGTGATCGATCACGCCGAGCTCGTTCCAGGCTGCCAGCCGCACGGGGCGACTGCGCCTGTGCAGGCCGTGATGCCGGCGCAGTTGGATAAGCCGATTCCGGTACCCAAACGTTGAGTTCAATGGTTGCTTCGCTTGCGCACTGACTGGCCCTCATGACCGATTCCGCCCTCCTCGAAGTTCGCGACCTCCGTGTGGAATTCCCCACGCGCCGCGGCGTGCTCACGGCGGTGGACGGGGTGAACTTCACCCTCACGCCGGGGGAGGTGCTGGGGGTCGTGGGGGAATCGGGCGCGGGCAAGTCGCTCACCGGGGCCGCGATCATCGGGCTGCTCGAACCCCCCGGGCGGATCGCGGGCGGACAAATCCTGCTTGAAGGCGAGCGCATCGACGATCTTCCGCCCGAGGCCATGCGCAAGGTGCGCGGCCGCAAGATCGGCGCCATCTTCCAGGATCCGCTCACCTCGCTCAACCCGCTCTACACGGTCGGGCGACAGCTCGTCGAGACGATCCAGACGCATCTCGACCTCTCGACCGAGACGGCGCGCAACCGGGCCGTGCAGCTGCTCGAAGAAGTGGGGATTCCGGCAGCACGCGAGCGGATCGACCATTACCCGCATCAGTTCTCGGGCGGCATGCGGCAGCGCGTGGTGATCGCGCTCGCGCTTGCCGCCGAGCCGCGGGTCATCATTGCCGACGAGCCGACGACGGCGCTCGACGTGTCGATCCAGGCGCAGATCATCACGCTCTTGAAGCGCCTCTGCCGCGACCACGGCACCGCGGTGATGCTCGTCACGCACGACATGGGCGTGATCGCGGAAACCGCCGACCGGGTGGCCGTCATGTACGCCGGGCGGGTGGTCGAGATCGGCCCGGTGGCCGAGGTGATCCACTCGCCGAAGCACCCCTATACGATCGGGCTCATGGGCTCGATTCCCGAGTTCGATCACGAGCGTGAGCGCCTCGTGCAGATCGACGGCGCCATGCCGCGGCTTGATGCGATTCCGCCGGGCTGCGCCTTCAATCCGCGCTGCACCCGGGCAGTCGCGCAGTGCCGTGAAGCACGGCCTGACCTCGTCGCGGTGGGCGCCAGCCAGGCGGCCTGCTGGCTCGTCAAGGAGTAAGCCGTGTCCGCCTTCGTCAAGCTCGAGCGTGTCTCGAAAGCCTTCGATGTCTCGCCGCCGTGGCTCAACCGTGTGCTCGAGCGCAAACCCAAGGTCTTCCTGCATGCGGTGAGCGATGTGAGCTTCGAGATCCGTCGCGGTGAGACGCTCGCGCTCGTGGGCGAATCCGGCTGTGGCAAGTCCACGGTGGCGCGTCTGATCGTCGGACTCTACAAACCCACCTCCGGCCGCGTCACGCTCGATGGGCAGGACATGCGTTCGGCCGATGATGCAAGCGAGGCCGCGCGTGCGCTCCGGCGCCGTGTCCAGATGATCTTTCAGGACCCCTATGCGAGCCTGAACCCGCGCTGGCGCGTGGCCGACATCATCGCCGAGCCGATCCGCACGCACAGGCTCATCACCGACCGGGCTGCGATCGAGCGGCGCGTGGCGGAGCTGTTGGGCTACGTCAAGCTCACCGCGAAGGACGGCGAGAAGTACCCGCACCAGTTCTCGGGCGGGCAGCGGCAACGCATCTCGATCGCGCGCGCGCTCGCAAGCAACCCCGAGTTCCTGATCTGCGACGAGCCGACCTCGGCGCTCGACGTCTCGGTGCAGGCCCAGGTGCTCAACCTCATGCGTGACCTGCAGCGCGAGATGGGGCTCACCTATCTCTTCATTTCGCACAACCTGCAGGTCGTGCATCACGTGAGCGACCGGGTCGGGGTCATGTATCTCGGGCGGCTGGTCGAGATCGGCGACAAGCGGCAGGTGTTCGGCGCGCCCGAACATCCCTATACCCGCATGCTGCTCGATGCGATCCCCGATCTCAAGATGACCGGCAAGGCGCGCACGCCGGTCGCGGGCGAAGTTCCCAACCCGCTCAATCCGCCGCCGGGCTGCGCCTTCAACCCGCGCTGCCCGCGCGTATTCGAGTCCTGCACGCGCGAGCGGCCGTCACTCCTGCCGGCGAACGGGCGGGAGGTGGCTTGTCATGCGGTGACGCGGATTGCCCGCGCAGCGTGAGCCACGAAATGCGCGCAGCCCATCTCGCGGTCAGTGCAGGATCACGTTGCCTGCAGCGGCCCCGGGCCCCGCATTGAGCGGTGAGGCATGGTGAGTGAGCAGTCGCCAGCCCTGGGGTGCACGCATGTAGAGATTGGTCACGAACACCGGCCCGCGTGGGGTGGCCTCATCGCCGAGATAGATCCATTCGACCGCGTGCTGCACCACGACGCTCAGCGTGCGGACCCAGTGCTCGTCCTTGAGCTCGATGCGCATCCGGGGCGAGTTGCGATAGATCGCCTCCCAGGCGGCGCGCACTGCGGCATAGCCGTAGAGGGGCAGCGCGGCGGGATGAACGCAGCAGATCTCTTCCTCTTCCGACCAGACCGCCATCGTGGCCTCGATATCCGCCTGGGCGAGCGCATCGTAGAACGCGCGGCTGCAGTCCTCGGGGGTGGCAAAGAAGGCCATGGATTTCATGGGCTGCGATTGTAGGGACGCGAGTGCCCGTGGCGCGCGCCCGGGGCTGCGATTCCTAGAATGCCCGAATGACGAGAATGCCGCGAAAGCGTCCACGTCCAAGATGAACCGCGATGTCGCCGTTGATGCCGCGGCAGAGCACGGCGCGCCCGGCCCCTGGTGGCACGCGGTGCAGCCGCGGTCAGATCTCTGGGCACAGTGGCTCGTGGTCGCGCTCGCGGCGGCGGTACCCTTGGGCAGCGCCACGAGCAACATCATCTCTGGCGCGTTGCTTCTGGCATGGATTGCGGCGGGCGGCTTCGTCGAGCGCTGGCAACGCATCCGCGTGCATCCCTTCGCGTTGGCCTCGCTCGGGCTCTGGCTGCTGATCCTCGCGGGCGCGCTCTGGTCATCCTCGCCGTGGGATGAATCGTGGCGCAATATCGAGAAGTACGCACGGCTTCTGCTCGCGCCGATCGTGATCTCGCTCATCGTCGATGAGCGCTGGCGCCGCCGGGCGCTCTTCGCCTGGATGGCGGCGATGGCGCTCACGCTCGCGCTCTCGTACCTGCATGCACTTTGGGCCTTTCCGCTCGCTCGGGCCACGCGCGACGGGGCGCTCGGGGATCACTATGTCTTCAAGCACCACATCACGCAGAACGTGATGATGTCGGTCTTTGCGGTCGCAGCGCTCGCGGAGGCCATGCGCCGATGGATCGGACATCCCCACCTCGCTTGGTTTCGGGATCGTGTCGGCCTTGGGTGGCTCGCGCTTGCGCTCCTTGCCGCCTTCAATGTGCTGTTTCTCGTGCAGGGGCGCACGGGCTATGTGACGCTCTTTGCCAACATGGCCGTCGTCGCGCTTGTTCTGCTCCGGCTCAAGCGGCTCGCGCTGCTTGCCCCTGTTCTGTTCATCGTGCTGGCCGTGTCCGCCGTGAGCTCGGACACGCTGCGCGAGCGCACGCTCGAGGCGGTGGCCGAAGCAAGCGCCGTGCGCGAGGGCGCCTCGCTCACCTCGATCGGTCGGCGAGCCGAATTCGTGCAGCGCTCGTGGGAGCTCATCCGCGAGCGGCCGCTGCTTGGCTGGGGCACGGGCGCTTACGCCGAACACTTCTGCCGCGTGGCCCGTTCACCGGAGTGGTGCTCGGTCGGGCACTACAACCCGCACAACCAGTTCGCCTTCATCGGCGTGCAGCTCGGGCTCGTGGGCCTTTTGGCGCTGCTGGTTTGGCTTGCGGCCGCGCTTGCGAGTGTCTGGCGGCTCGAGCCAACCGAGCGTGTCCTCGGGCTTTCGCTCGTGAACACCTTCGCGATCCATTCGCTGCTCGATTCACCGCTTTACATCGCGACCGAATCGGTCTGGTATCCGCTGCACCTCGCCCTCGTGAGCGCACTCGCCTGGCGGTCGCAGCGCGCGCCGGATCAGGGTTCGGAAAGCAAAGCGGTGGCTTCTTCGAACACGCGTTCGACCGACGGCCACTCGGGCCACGACTGAACGATCTTCACCCGCGGGCCACGCGCGCCCCATTGCTCGACCTTCGTGGGGCCAAGCACCGAGAGCAGGCGCCCGCCCGCGGCGGCGACCATGTGCCCCGGGCCCGTGTCATTCGCGATCGTGAGCGCAGCATCGCGCATGAGGGCGGTGTAGGCACCGAGATCGAGACCGGTCACGAGCCGCGCCTGACCGTAGCGCGCCCGTGCTTCTTCCTCCTCGCCGGGTCCCGGGGCGATGACCACGTCCCGACCCGTGGCGACGAGCGCGGGCAGCAGGCGCTCGAAGTGCGGCCAGCGCTTGTCGAGCTTCTCGAACGTGCCGCCGGCAAAGGGCACGAGCACGATATAGCCCGCGCCGATGCCGAGTTCGGCGCGGCGGGCGTGGGCGACTTCCTCGGCACGCGCGGAAAGGCGCAGCCGGGCGGCCTCCGGAGGTGGAGTCGTGTCGCCCAGGAGGGCCGAGGTGAGCCGCCAGTAAGAGGCGAGCGCATGTTCCCCGTACACGATCGGCGCGCTCGCGGCGAGAAACGGGCGGCGACCCTCCGTGCGGAAACCGAACGGACGCAGGCCTGCGAGCCGCATCTCGAACGCGCTCGAAAACGAGGTGGCGAAGGTGAGCGCATCGATCGCGCCTGACGACTGCTGGGGGCGCAACGACCGGAGCAGCGCGAGCCTTTCGTGGAACGTGCCGGGGTAGACGTGCGTGGGCCACGGATACGCCTCGAAGAGCGATCGCAGCCACCCCTTGCCCACGAGCCGGAGTTCGAGGCCCCGAGCTGCGAGGCGCTCGAGCGCAGGGAGTGCGAGGACGACATCCCCGACGAAGTTGCGGACGCGCACGACGAGTGCGGGAGCGAGCGGATGGCCCGCGGCAGGGGCTGGGGCTGGGATCACGAGATCGGGCGGAGGTAAAGGTCGCGTCGCGTTGCGAGGCGGGATGTTCGACGGAGGGCGCTTCGCACAACGTTGCAGCGGGCCATAATTATCGAGGCTCGCGAGCCCCGCCTTTGCAAGGCCCATGGGTGCGGACGGCCGACTCAGATCAGAACATCGATTACCGGACAAGCCAATCGCAATGAACCTGCCCGCCGAAGTCTCAGGCGCGACCGTCTGCGCCTTCCACCGTGAATGCCTGGGCCTTGCCGGCTGGCCGCGCGTCGCCCCCGAACTGCCTGCCGACAGCGTCTGGCACTGGATCGCGGTGAATCATCGCAACAACAGCCTGCTCTGGGATGAGGAGGATCTCGCCCGTCGCACGCAGGCGGCGGACAGCGAGATCACGGCGAACAAGCGTGCCATCGACCGCTACAACCAGACTCGCAACGATGCGACCGAGCGGGTGGACGAGTTTCTGCTGCTGTCGCTCGGGCTGATCGATCCCGCGTCGATCGGCACCGACCAGCCACGCTCCACCGTGCCGCCCGGCGCGCGGCTCAACAGCGAGACCGCCGGCAGCATGATCGATCGGCTGTCGATCCTCTCGCTCAAGGTGCGGGCGATGGAGGCGCAAACCGTGCGTACCGACGTCGATCAGGCGCACCGTGACGCCTCGAACGCTCGGCTCGCGCGCCTGCTGGAGCAGCGCGACGATCTCGCAGGCTGCCTCGATCAATTGTTTGCTGATTGCCGCGCAGGCCGGGCCTGGTTCAAGGTCTATCGCCAGTTCAAGATGTACAACGATCCGCGCTTCAACCCCGTGCTCGTCGCGGAGAGCCGCGCGCAGCAGGGCAGGCAGCAGCAATAGTCGGCCCCATCGCACGTCGAGCGGGCGCCGTGAAGATTCTCGTTGTAAAGACTTCCTCAATGGGCGACGTCGTGCATACGTTGCCCGCAGTCACTGATATTGCGGGAAACGTGCCGGACGCGCAGATCGACTGGTTGGTGGAAAACGCGTTCTCGGCCATCCCGCGACTGCACCCCGCGGTGCGCCGCGTTCTGCCGATCTCGTGGCGGCGCTGGCGCAAGTCGCTCCTGGCCTCGGCCACACGGGCCGAGATTGCGTCGGCACGCGCACGCATCCGCGAGGAGCGTTACGACCTGATCATCGACTTCCAGGGGCTCGTGAAAAGCGCACTCTGGGCGTTCCAGGCGAACGGCCAGAAGTCGGGCTATGGTTTTGGCAGCGCGCGTGAATCGCTGGCACCGTTGTTCTATGCGCGGCGCGTGAGTGTCAGTCGCACGCTTCACGCCGTCGAGCGCTCGCGTCGTCTGGCCGCGCAACTCCTCGGCTATCGGCTCGACGGTGCGCCGGAGTTCGGCATCCACGCACCCGATTTCGGCTGGCAGCCCAGCCATGATCGCTATGCCGTGCTGATCACGGGCGCCAGCCGTCCCGAGAAGTTGTGGCCCGAGAACCGCTGGCTGCAGGTGGCCCGCACGCTGCTCGACGCCGGGCTCGGGCTCGTCTGGCTCTGGGGGAGTCAAAGCGAGGCGTCTCGCGCCGTGCGTCTGGCGGCGCAGTCCGATGGCGACGTGCCTCCGTTTCTCAAGATTCATGACGCAGCCGCCGTGCTGGGCCGGGCCACGCTGTGTGTAGGGCTCGACACCGGCTTCTCGCATCTCGCGGCCGCGCTCGGTGTACCGACGGTGGGCATCTACTGCGACCACGAACCCGGTCTCGTGGGCATCACCGGCCCGGGCTATGTCGCAAGCCTCGGTGGCCGTGGCGCCACGCCTGAAGTGGCGGACGTCGTTGCGTCGGTGGGGGCGGCGCTGACGGCGGGGAAGCGAACGGCGCGCTGAGCCACGCCTCGGGTCGTTTGCGACAGATCAAGATTCGCGATTGTTAACAAGAACGATTCGCATTTGATGTGTATACTAGCGACTGTCGTCCAGTTCAATCACTTCAAGCAGGCGAATCCCATGCATCTCCGGTCTCTTTCCCGTCTCAGCCACGCCTTCGCAGCGCTCGGGTTGGCCGCGCTCGCCTCGGTGCTGCCGTCTGTCGCGTCAGCCCAGGAGAAGGTGCTGAACCTCTACTCTGCACGGCATTACTCCACCGATGAGGCGCTCTACAGCAACTTCACCAAGGCCACCGGCATCCGCATCAACCGCATCGAGGCAGGCGAGGATCAGCTGTTCCAGCGCATCAAGAGCGAAGGCGCCAATTCGCCCGCGGATGTGTTTCTCACGGTCGATGCCGGTCGGCTCTGGATCGCGGAGCAGGAGGGCCTGTTCGCTCCGATCAATTCCAACGTGCTCAATCAGCGCATCCCCGCGCAGTACCGGCTCGCCAATGGCACCTGGTACGGGCTGTCTTCCCGCGCCCGGGTGATCGTCGTCGACAAGACGAAGGTCAAACCCGGCGAAATCACGACCTACGAGGACCTGGCCAACCCGAAATGGAAAGGCCAGATCTGCACCCGCAGTGGCTCCCATGTCTACATGCTCTCGCTCCTGTCGTCGATCATCGAACACCGCGGTGCGGCTGCGGCCGAGACCTGGGCGCGCGGCGTCGTGGCGAATCTTGCCCGCGCGCCCAAGGGCGGGGACACCGATCAGGTTCGCGCCGTCGCAGCAGGCGAGTGCACGATCGCCTTGACGAACACCTACTACCTGCCCCGCCTGCTCAAGAGCAATCGCGCCGAGGATCGTGCCGTGATGAACAACATCATGGTCGTCTGGCCGAACAGTGGCGACCGGGGCGTGCACATGAACGTCTCCGGCGGCGGCGTGCTCAGGAATGCACCCAATCGCGAGAACGCGATCCGCTTCCTCGAGTACCTCGTGAGCGACGAGGCACAGCGCTACTTCGCCGACGGCAACAACGAGTGGCCCATCGTGCCCTCGGTCAGGGTGAGCAACAAGGAGCTCGAGAGCCTGGGCACGGGCTGGAAGGCCGACACCGTCAACATGGTCGCCCTCGGAAAACACCAGCGCCTCGCGCAGGAGATCGTGAACCGGGTGGGCTGGAAGTGACCGGCCGCCCTTGATGGCGGCTCGCTCCAAACGCGTTGCACGTCGAAGGTTCAGCTCCGGGCCAGCGCCCGTGCCTGATCGATCAACTCGGCCAGACGCGCGTGAGCTTCACGCGGCGCGAGTCCATCGATGTCGATCGACGCCAGTTCGTCCGCCAATCGACCCAGGGGCGTCTCGGCCGGAGACGCAGCGGACGATCCGGCGGCTGTCTCGGAGGCCACCGAGAACAGATCGCCCTGCGGATCCTCGCGCTTCAAGCTTCGCTCCAGCCGTTCGAGTTCCCGACGCGCATCGCGGATGACGTCTGCGGGCAATCCCGCCAGCTTCGCCACGTCCACGCCGTAGCTCCGGTTGGCCGATCCGGGCTTCACCTCGTGCAGGAAGATCACACGATCGCCCTGCTCGATCACCGCGACGTGCTGATTCACGCAGTGCGGATACTGGCTTGCGAGCTGCGTGAGCTCGAAGTAGTGCGTCGCAAAGATGGTCAGCGGCGGCTCGCGGGTGAGGAGCCGCCGCGCAATTGCGGTGGCCAGCGCGAGCCCATCGAAGGTCGAGGTGCCGCGCCCGATCTCGTCGATCAGCACGAGGGCGTGTCGTGTGGCTCGCGCAAGGATGGCGGCGGCCTCGGTCATCTCGACCATGAACGTCGAGCGGCCCGAGGCGAGATCGTCGCTTGCACCGATGCGCGTGAGAATCCGCTCGAACGACCCGAGCCGCATCCGCCGCGCAGGCACGAACGCGCCCATGTGCGCGAGGATGACGCCGAGCGCGGCCTGACGCATCCAGGTGCTCTTGCCGCCCATGTTCGGGCCAGTCAGCAGCACGAAGCTCTGCCGCGGGTCGAGCCGAAGGTCGTTGGCGATGAAGTCATCGACCAGGGTTTCGATGACCGGGTGGCGCCCCGCCTCGATCTCGAGACAGGGGGTGGCCACGAACGCGGGGCGCACCCAGCCGCGCGTGCGCGCAACCTCGGCAAAGCAGGCCAGCACGTCGAGTTCGGCGAGTGCGCGACCGGCGGCACGCAGCACCGGCACGGCTGGCGCGAGCAGCCCAAGGAGCTCGTCCCAGAGGGCGCGCTCGAGGGCCAGCGCGCGGTCGTTCGCCGCCAGCGCACGGTCTTCGAACGCTTTCAGCTCCGGTGTGATGAAGCGCTCCGCGTTCTTGAGCGTCTGTCGGCGCTTGTAGTCTGCGGGCACCTGCGCGAGGTTGCTTTGCGTCACCTCGATGTAGAAGCCATGGACCCGGTTGTATTCCACGCGCAGGTTGGCAATGCCGGTGCGTTCCCGTTCGCGCGCTTCGAGTTCGGCGAGAAAGCGCCCGCTGTCGGTGGCCAGCGTCCTGAGCTCGTCGAGTTCGGCGTGATAACCCGTGGCGAGCACCCCGCCGTCGCGCAGCGCGGTGGCCGGCTCCGCCGCCAGTGCGCGCGTGAGCAGGTCGAGCCAGTGCGCATCGACGTCGATCGCACCCGCGATCGCCGAGAGTGCCGCGCACGGAACCGGCGCGAGCACGGTGCGCAGCCCAGGCAGCGCGCCGAGCGTGCGCCGGAGCGCGGCGAGTTCCCGCGGTCGAACGCTTTGCATGACGATCCGGCCGGCGATGCGTTCGAGGTCGGCCAGTTCGCGCAACTGCTCGCGGATCTGCGCGAGCATTCGTCCGGCGTCGGCCTCGATCAGCTGATCGACGGCGTCATGCCGTTCGCTCGCCACGCGCTGATCGCGGGGCGGCTCGATCATGAGCCGCCTGAGGGCGCGCGAACCCGCCGGCGTCACGCACTGATCGAGCACAGAGAAGAGCGTCGGCGCGTCGGTGCCCGAGAGCGTGGCGACGAGCTCGAGATTGCGCACAGTGGCGGCATCCATTTCGAGCGCTTCGCTCGCGCGTTCGACGTGCACGCTCGAGAGCATCGCGCCCTGACCCGCATTCACCAGGCGCACGAAGGCGAGTGCGGCCGCTCCCGCGGCCATCGCGAGCGGTGTGGCAGAGAGGTCGAGATGTGCCAGGGTCGCGGTGCCGAGCGCCTGGGTCAGTTCGGCCTCGGCCCGGCGCTCGGTGAATTCGTACTCCGGTCGCATGCGCACCGGCGGCATCGCGGCGCCGCCGAACAGCGCCTCGAGATCGGAACGAGCGTTCTCCGCGACGAGCAGTTCGGCGCAATCCTTGCGGGCGAGCCAGGAGACGAGTTCACCCCGAGGCAGATCACGCAGACTGAGTCGGCCCGCGGCCGTGTCGAGCAGCGCAACGCCTGCGCCCTCCCGAGTTAGATGCACTGCGGCCAGCAGGGCATCGCGCCGGGCCTCGACGAGTGCCGCATCGGTCACGGTGCCCGGGGTGACGATGCGGGCAAGCTTGCGCTCCATCGGCCCCTTGCCGGCACCCGGGGTGCCCGCCTGCTCGACGATGGCGACCGTCTCGCCCATGCGCACGAGCCGAGCGAGGTAGGTGTCGACCGAATGCACCGGCACGCCGGCCATCGGGATGGGCTGACCGGCGGATTCGCCGCGCTGGGTGAGCGTGATGTCGAGCAGCCGCGCGATGCGTCTCGCATCGTCGTAGAAGAGCTCGTAGAAATCGCCCATCCGGTAGAAGACGAGCTTGTCCGGGTGCTCCGCCTTGAGCGCCAGGTACTGCTGCATCATGGGCGTGTGGGCCGTCGCCACGCGCGTTCAACCCTTGAGTTGCAGGGTCTTCAGAAGCTCAGGAAAGATCTTCGGTGTTCCGGCCACGATGGCGCCGGACTGCATCCAGGTGTCCTCACCGTCGATGCCGGTGACGAGCCCCCCGGCCTCGAGGACGAGCAGCGCGCCGGCCGCCATGTCCCAGCGGTTCAGCTTCATCTCCCAGAAGCCGTCGTAGTAGCCTGCGGCGACCCAGGCGAGGTCGAGTGCCGCGGCTCCGGCACGGCGGATTCCGGCCGTCTTGGGCATGATCGCGCGCAGCTGCGAGAGCGCCAGTTCGAAATCGCTGTCTTCGCGGAACGGCAGGCCGGTGCCGATCAATGCATCGCGCAGCCGATCGCGTTTGGACACGCGGATGCGGCGATTGTTGAGAAAGGCCCCCGCACCGCGCGTGGCGGTGAAGAGATCATTCTTCGCGCAGTCGTAGACCACGCCCTGCGTCACCGCGCCGTCCACCGCAAGGGCGATCGATACCGCGTACTGCGGCACGCCGTGGAGGAAGTTGGTCGTTCCGTCGAGCGGATCGATGATCCACTGGTGCGAGCTGCCGGCGTTGCCCCGTGTCGCGCCGGAGCCTTCCTCGGCCACGATGCCGTGATTCGGATACGCCGTGAGCAGCGTGTCGACGATGGCGGCTTCCGCGTTCCGGTCGATGTCGCTGACAAAATCCGCGGGCCCTTTCGCTTCGATGCGGATCCGATCCAGATTGCGGGCACCGTACTGGATGATGTCGCCAGCGGCGCGCGCGGCCTTGATGGCCGTGTTGAGCATCGGATGCATGGAAGCGGCTTGATTGACAAAGAGCAGCCTGAATTTTATCGGCGTAATCGCGTCGGCCCCGCCATGAGCACAGCCCCCCTCGACAACATCGTGATCGTGCTCTCGCGCACGTCCCACCCCGGCAACATCGGCGCAGCGGCGCGGGCGATGAAGACCATGGGTCTCGCCACGCTCAGGCTCGTGCGACCCGAGGTGTTCCCAAGTCCGATTGCAGAAGCACGTGCCTCCGGTGCGACCGACGTGCTCGACGGGGCCCGGATCTACGACACGCTGGCTGATGCCGTGGCCGATTGCGTGCTCGTCGTGGGCAGTTCGGCGCGACGCCGCGACTTCGTCGCAAGCGTGTCCGACGCCCGCACGGCGGCCCGGCAGTGTGTTTCCGAAGCCGCGTCCGGTCGCGTGGCGCTCGTCTTTGGCTGCGAGATGAGCGGGCTCGACAACGAGGAAATCCTTCACTGTCATCGACTGGCCTTCATCCCGGCCAACCCGGCTTATGCCTCGCTCAATCTGGGTGCTGCAGTGCAGGTGTTTGCCTACGAAATCCGCATGGCGGCGGAGATGGGCGGCGGCTATGACAACGCGCCCAAGGCGGCCGCGACGCAGGAGGAGATCGAGCGGATGTACGCGCATCTCGAGCGCGCGCTCACGGTCTCCGGCTTCTTCGACCCCGACCATCCCAAGCGGCTCTGGCAGCGCGTGAGACGGCTCTTCGCCCGCACGCGTCTGGAGCGCGAGGAGGTGGACATCTTCCGGGGCATCGCGCGCAACATCGAGGAGCTGGCCGAGATTGCCCGCCGGGCGGGCAACGCGAATCAGGGCTGAGCAGCCTCGTTTTCTGAACGCTGCACGACCACGAGCGCAGCGAGGCTGCCGTCACAGCACGCGACATTGGCGATCTCGGCCTCCCGTCCGTCCGCGAGCGTGATCGTGGCACCCGGGACGATGCCGGGCGCGTCCGCTGCCAACCGCTGCTGCTCCAGGCCCTTCTTCACAGCCCCGCGGTAATGGGCGCGGGCGACCACTTCCTGCCCGGGATAGCACCCTTTCGAAAAGCTCACGCCGCCACCCGGAGCAACATGATCCCAGCCGATCATCTGCGGAACGAAGCGCTCGGTCGTCTCGGCGGTCACCTCCGGCTGCCGGCCAGCGATCATGCGGCAGGCAAGTGCGTTCAGGTCATCCGCGCTTGCGATGGGGAGGAGTCCGTCCCGCGGCACGATGGCCAGATGCACATCCGGCTGAATGGCCCAGGTGAGCGACCCCGACGGAAGGGCAGGGGCGTCTTCGCCAAGATGGAAGGCGGCAGCGAGCGTTGTGGATTCGGCGATCGCGAGCTTCGCGCGGAGGCGGAACATCGTGAGGCGCTTGACCAGCACGGGAGCGAGCGAGGCATGGACGAAGGCGAGGTAGCGTGCCTCTGCCGCCCGCACGAGCGCCAGGGTCGCGATTAAGCGCCCTTTGGCGGTGCAATAGCCCTGCCACTGCCAGCGGCCGATCGCGAGCGATGCAACATCGTTCGTGAGCTGCGACTGAAGGAAGGCTCCGGCGTCCGGGCCATCGAACTCGATGATCGCGTGCGCCGGTGAGACGAAAAGGCCCTGACTGCTCATGGCGAGATTATCGCCATGGCGCTCGAATCAAAGCGAAGCGAATCAGTCGGCGCTGCCCGGGCCGTTTTGTCTTGCCCAGGCTTCACGCAGATGGGCACGCCGGGCGGCCCGGTTCTGCGCGGTGCGCTCGCCCGTGGGCTCGGCCTTGAGTGAGACAGGGGCTTGAGCGTGCCGGGGCGTGCGACGCGAGACGGTCCCCGGTTCGCTCTGGGGACCGGGACGGGCAACGTGCTCCTGCCGATCATTCTGAGCGCGGGGCTGAGCGCGATCAAAGCGACGATGTTGCTCATGACCGCGGGGTGCAGGTCGCCACAGGTCGCGCGCAGGCGCATCGCGGTCGCGACCGCCTCGAGTGTCAAGACCTCGCCCCGTCGGATGCGGCCGGCGATTCGGCGCGCGCGGTGCCTCCGGTTGAAGGCTCGGTTCGAGCCCGGGCACCACGGTCGGCGCAAGGCGTCGGTTGATCAGCCGTTCGATGTCGCGAACGCGGAAGCCGTCGCGGCGATTGCGACTGCCGACCAGCGTCACCGCCGTGCCGTTGCGGCCCGCACGGCCCGTACGGCCAATGCGGTGGATGTAGTCCTCGGGCTTTAGCGGCAAGCCGTAGTTGACCACGAGCGAGATCCCGGCCACGTCGATGCCACGCGCGGCCACATCGGTGGCCACGAGGATCTGCGTCTTGCCTTCGCGCAGCGCCGCAATGCGCCGCGTCCGGACCGTCTGCGGCATGGCGCCGTGCAGCGCGCTCGCGTTGTAGCCCGCGTCCCGGAGTTGCTCGGCCATGTCGTCGCATTCGACCTGCGTCGAGGCGAAGACGATGGCCTGCGTCAGCTCGGGCGAGCGCAGGTAGTGTTCAAGCAGCGCGTTCTTGTGTTCGACGCTGTCGGCCCAGTGCAGATGCTGTTCGATATGGTCGTGCTTGAGGCTGGTCGTGGCCAGCTCGATGCGCTGCGGCTCACGCATGACGGCCTCGGCAAGCGCCATGATCCGTGGCGCAAAGGTCGCCGAGAACATCAAGGTGGCTTGCCGCGCGGCGGTTGCCTCATGAATGGCCGTCAGATCCTCGCTGAAGCCGAGATCGAGCATGCGATCGGCTTCGTCGACGATCAGCGTCGTCACGCGCGAGAGGTCGATCTGACGGTTGCGGGCGAGGTCGAGCAGCCGACCGGGTGTCGCCACCACGAGCGCGGCATTGCGAAGATCCATGAGCTGCTTGCCGAATGCCGTGCCGCCGGTCACGGTGGCAACCCGCACGCCGCGGCTGAACCGAAGCAGACGAATGGCCTCGGCCGCCACCTGCTGTGCGAGCTCGCGCGTCGGGCAAAGCACGAGCGCACGCGGCGCGGTCACCGACCGGCGAAGCCTTGCCGCATCCGTCGCCGACGGGGTGTGCGCACCGATGAGATTGTGAAGCGTGGGCAGAAGAAACGCGCAGGTCTTGCCGCTGCCCGTCTGGGAGGACACCATCCAGTCACCGCCCTCGAGGGCGGCCGGAATGGTCTGCGCCTGGACGGGGGTCGGCGCATGAAAGCCGAGCGCATCGAGTGCGCGCAGGAGCGCGGGGGCCAGCGGCCAGCGGGCGAAGCCGGACGGCGGAGACGAACAGGCGTCTGCGGCCGACTCGGGGGACGGTGCGTAGGGGGTGGCGTGTGTATCGTGTTCGAACATGGGTGCATGAGCCGTCACACCACGGGGGCGTGAGGCGGGTCCTTCGGAAGCTCAGGTTGTGGGTCGGAGAGAAACGCGCCGACCCATCAGCTCTTGCGCCGCAGCCCGTGATGAGCCGCGCGAAGAATCAGGACTGCCTGCGGATCGACCGGGGATCGGCCGATGGCGGCAGGTCACTTGGACGATGCACCAATCTACGAAACGGTATCAACACTCCTGAGACACGACGCTGACGACGTCGTCTGAAAAGTGCCAATGTGGCGATTATCTGCGCTTTTGTGCGGCGCAGCAAGGCTCGACCGCCCGCGTACGTGCGATTGGAGCGAACGCTCGCGTGCGCCTCAGGCCGACACGCTGGTCGCGGGACGTTGCTTCACCCCGAAAAAACGAAAGCCGGCTTGCGCCGGCCTTCATGGAATCTGGTCGGGGTGAGAGGATTCGAACCTCCGGCCTCTACGTCCCGAACGTAGCGCTCTACCAGGCTAAGCTACACCCCGAATTCGCGACCGACCCTTTTTGGAAGCCACTTAGTGGTGACGACGAATCGCGTAAGTTGACAATTCTAGCATCCAGGTGCGGGCCGTCGAGGGCGGCAGGGTGCTCGCCAGCCGATGGGCGTGCTGCGCCTCGGCGGCCGCGTGCTCCAAGCTCGCGTCGAGCGCACCGCAGGCTTCGAGCCGGGCCAGTACATCCGGCAGGGCGCTTGCATCGTGGAGGGCATGCTGCTCGCGATTGCGGCTCAGGATGCCGCGCAGGTGGGCCTGCGTCTGCCCGTCGGCGCGATCGAGTGCAATGATGATGGGCAAGGTGAGCTTGCCTTCGGCGAGGTCGTCGCCGAGCCGCTTGCCCAAGGCATGGGCGTCACCCCGATAGTCGAGAACGTCGTCCGCGATCTGAAAGGCGGCGCCGAGATGACGCGCATAGTCGGCGACGGTGCGCAGCTCGTTTTCTCCCGCGTCGGCGGCAATTGCCCCGAGCGCACCCGCTGCCTCGAAGAGTTTCGCGGTCTTCGCATCGATGACACGCATGTACTCGGCAACGCTCAGATCGAGTCGGCCGATCGCCATGAGCTGCATGACCTCGCCTTCGGCGATGCGGTTTGTCGCCTCGGAGAGGATCTCGAGCACGCGGGGGCGGCCCGTGGCCACCATCAACTGAAAGGCCCGGCTGTAGAGGAAGTCGCCGACCAGGACGCTCGCAGCATTGCCGAACGCGGCGTTGGCGGTGGCACGTCCGCGGCGCAGGTCGGACTCGTCGACCACGTCGTCATGCAGCAGGGTGGCCGTGTGGATCAGTTCGATCACTGCCGCCAGGCTGATCGTGAGATCGCTCTCGGGTTCGCCCCCAAGGGCCTCGCAGGCAAGAAGCGTCAGGATGGGCCGAAGCCGCTTGCCGCCGGCACTGACGATGTAGCTTGCGATCGTGTTGACCAAGGCAACATCCGAGGCAAGCGCCTCGGTAAGGCGCGTGTCGAGACTGGCCAGCGGTTGGCGCAGGTGGGTGCCGATCGCGGTCGGGGTGTCGACGCGCGGCGTGTCCGAGGGCGCCGGAGTGTCCGGGTGAGCGGCAGTGGCGAGCATCCGGGGATTGTAGGTAGCGCGGATGGGAGGGGCCTGACGGGTGGCGTGTGCTGGCGATCGTCCGGAGACGAGAGCCACGTGGCGGGGGTTTGCCCGGCAGGGCGAGACTGCTACAATACTGGGCTTCGCTTTGTGTGCCCGCGCGCGACCCGTGGCGTCAAGCTGCGCCGTCAAGCGTTCCTTGCTTCCGTTCTTGCCGGACGGATGCGGCGGCAGTCGGCCAAAGCGAATTCTTCAACACACAGGTAAGCAACCCCATGTATGCGGTCATAAAAACCGGCGGCAAGCAGTATCGCGTTGTCGCTGGCCAGAAACTCAAGGTAGAACAGATACCGGCAGACATTGGCGCGACCATCACCTTCAACGAAGTCCTGGCCGTCGGGTCGGGTGCGGACTTGGTGGTTGGCAGCCCGCTCGTTGCGGGCGCCAAAGTCGATGCCTCTGTCCTCGCGCAGGGCAAGGGCGACAAGGTTCGCATCTTCAAGCTGCGCCGTCGCAAGCACTATCAGAAGCACGGCGGTCACCGTCAGCTCTTCACCGAGATCATGGTCTCGGGCATCTTCGGTGCAGATGGCAAGGCGCTCGCAACGGCAGACGCACCGCTTGCCGCTGCCGCCCCCGCCAAGGGCCGCGGCACGCGCGGCAAGAAGCGTGACGGCTCGGACAACCTCGAGATGATCGAAGGCATCGGGCCCAAGATTGCGGCCATGCTCAAGGCCGAGGGCATCGACACCTTCGCCGCGCTGGCTGCCACGCCGGTCGACAAGCTGCAGGGCATCCTCGACGCCGGTGGCAGCAAGTTCAACCTCGCCAACCCGTCCACGTGGGCCGAGCAGGCGGCCGTGGCGGCGAAGGGCGACTGGGCGGCGTTTGACAAACTCACGGCCGAACTCGTCGGCGGCGTCCGCAAGTAAGGGAGTCAACAGACCATGGCACAGAAAAAAGGCGGCGGCTCCACACGCAACGGCCGCGATTCCGAAGCGAAACGCCTGGGCGTCAAGTCCTACGGCGGTCAGCTCATCAACGCGGGCACGATCATCATCCGTCAGCGCGGTACGAAGATCCACCCGGGCACGAACGTCGGCATGGGCAAGGATCACACGCTGTTCGCGTTGGTGACCGGCACGGTGCAGTTCGTGACCAAGGGCGAGAAAAACCGCCGCTACGCGACGATCGTTCCTGCGGCTGCGCAGTAAGTGACGGCAGTCGCCGCGAACACGGATACAAGGGCGCTTCGGCGCCCTTTTTCATGGGGTTCAGGAGGCCTCAAGGAAACGCTGATTGAGTGTCGCGAGCAAGCCCGAGTGCGAGGAGCCGCGCAGCGAAGCGCGAGACATACCTTGAAGGTAGGCGAGCGATGAGCGAAAACGAAGTTTCGGCGCAGGCTAACCTCGGCGAAGCCGAGGTTAAGCGAAGCGGCCGAAGCCAACACGCGACAAGGCAATCGGGATGCGCAGCAAGTCAATCAGTGTTTCCCTAGCGCCGTTCGATGCGCCACATCATCCAGCCGGCCAGCGCAAGAAACATGGCACCGGGCGCCAAGGCGCCGAGGAACGCCGGCCACGCATAGATGAGCGTGAGGTAGGAGAACAGCCGGTTGACGACGATGAAGACGAGTCCGAGCAGGATGCCGACGAAGATGCGTCCGCCGACTCCACCCGAGCGTTGCTGGATCTGTGCGAACGGCAGGGCGAGGAGCATGAGCACGCAGGTGGCGAGCGGGTAGAAGAACTTGCCCCAGAGCGCCACATCGAAGCGCCGCGCGTCCTGGTTGTTGGCCTTCAGGTGGCCGGCATACTCGACCAGTCCCGAGACCGGGAGCTTGTCGGGCGTCACTTGCAGCACCGAGAGCATGTTCGGCGTGAGCACTGTCACCCACGGCATGGCGGCTGCGTGCCGGAGCGTCGGTACCGCACCTTCAAAGCGCGTCTCGACCACCTGATTCAACTGCCACTGCTGGCCGCTCTGGAACTGAGCCGACTCGGCCGTGACCATGCGGCGCAAGGCGTAGCCCTCCGCGAACTCGAAGACCCGGATGCCGCGCAGCATGCCGTCCGGCAAGACACTGCCGATGTTGATGAACGTGCTCCCGTCGCGGAACCAGTAGCCGGACTGGAAGGCGCGCGCGACGGCAGGTTTGCTGCCGCTGTAGGCGCGGATGCGTTGCGCGGCCTGCTCGGTGCGCGGGACGACATATTCGCCGATGACGAAGGTGAGCGTGGCGAACACGAGGCCGACGAGCGCGAGCGTCCGGGCAATCGCGACCACGGAGACGCCGGAGGTTCGCATGACGGCGTACTCGCTGTTGCCGGCCAACTGGGCTAGGGCGAACAGCGTACCGATCAGCGCGGCCACCGGCAGAAGCTCGTAGATGTAATTCGGGATGGCGCTCGCCACGAGGACGAGCACCTGGGCAGTATTGAGCGCGCGCAGCGCCGGCAGATCCTGGAGGAAGTCGTAGAAGGCCCAGAGCATCAGAAGTGCCGTGAGCACGAGCAGCGTGGCGAGGATCACCTCGCGCGCGATGTAACGCGAAAGCGTGCCGATCATGCTGGAGTGTCCGTGCCTGCCTGCCGAGTCGTGAGGCGCCCACGCACCCCGAAGACCGCCCCGCGGAACCGACGGTAGAACACCGCGACGACCAGCGCGGCAAGCGGAAGGTGGAAGGCAGCCAGCGCGAGCGGCAGGCTGATCCGGTCACGCTCGATCTGCGCCTGCAGGATATTGATCACGTTGAGCGCGGTCATCAGAAGCAGGATGGCGATGATCAGGTTGATCGACCGGCCCAGACGGGGATTGACGTAAGCGAGCGGCACCGCGAGCAGCACGAGCGAGATACCGGCGAGCGGGATGGACACGCGGTAGAACACCCAGGCGAGCGCGGAGGGCCGACCGTCCTCGAGCAACGACACCGTGTCGCGGGCCCGATCGGCAAGCGGACCCTCGGCAATCTCGTTGCCGGTCAGGCGCACGCCGTAGCGGTCGAAGCGCGCGGTCTCCCACGCGACCGTGGTCTCGTTGGGCGGCGCGATCAGGCGGGCGCGGTTGCCGTTCTCGAGCACGACGTACCGATCACCGGTCGGCTCGGTGACCACGGCACCCCGCTCGGCGCGGGTCACCCAGAGCCCGTTGGGCTCTTCGGCGAAGACGAACACGTTCCTGATGCGGCCGTCCAGCAGATCCACGTTCTCGATGAAGTAGACCTGCTTGCTTCGCCGCATCTCCTGGAAGATTCCGGGTGCGATGGCCGAAAGCTCGTCACGCTCCTCGAGGATCTTCCGGAACTCGATCGATCGCCGTTCTGCCCACGGCGAAAGCCAAGTCGACAGCACCATCGACAGCGCGAGGAGCGGCAGCGAGAACAGGAGAACCGGCCGGATCCACGTGGTCAGGCTCTGCCCGCTGACCATCCAGATCGCCATTTCGCTGTCGCGCCACCAACGCGAGAGCGTGAGCAGGATCGAGATGAAGAGCGCGATCACGATCAGCGGCGGCAACTGGGCGATCAGTCTCAAGCCTACGAGCGGCGCGAGCCCCTCGCTCGGCAGCGCGCCGGTCGAGGCAGCACCGATCAGGCGGATCAGGAACTGGGTCACCAGGATCGCCACGAGCACGACGAACACGTAGATCGCATTGGCCGTGAGTTCGCGCAGGAGCGCGCGACGGAAGATCATGGCGGCGGAGGGTCAGCGCGTGCCCGATCGCCGGCGTCTCCGGCAGGGGGCACCACGCATGGCGTGCAGAAGATAATCCCAGTTTACCCCTGACCGCCCGCTCGACGGGCTGACCAAACGATGATCGACTTCTCGCTCAAGACCGACCACCCGCACACCACTCGCGCGGATGCCGTCGCCGTCGCCGTTCATGAAGGCCAGAAGCTTTCCTGGGCCGCCTCCGAAATCGACCGCGCAACCAAGGGAGCGCTCGTCCAAGCCATCAAGACGGCGGCCTTCAGCGGCCGACCGGGTGCCGTGCTGCCGCTCTTGAATCTGCCGGGTCTCGCTGCACAACGTGTCTACGTGTACGGCGTGGGTGAGGGCGCATCGCTCTCGCTCAAGGATGCGCGGGCCGCGGGCCGCGCGTTGGCGACGCTCGCCTGCGATCAGCAGGTGGCCGACCTCGCCGTGTTTCCGCTGGGCGAGGGCGTGACCGACGCCCTCACGCAGATGGTGCTCGGCGTGTCGGATGCAACCTATCGCTTCGACGAGACGAAGGGCGAGGCGGCGCGCGCCAAGGCGAAGGCGCCCAGTCTCAAGCGCGTGCGCTTCGGGGTGCCGGAGGCGGCGAAGAAGGCCGCACCGACAGTGCTTGCTCGCGCAGTCGCGGCGGCCGCGGGCATTGCGTACACCAAGTATCTGGGGAACCTGCCCGCGAATCACTGCACACCGACGCGTCTGGGCGAAGAGGCCAAGAAGCTCGGCAAGCGTTACGGCTTCAAGGTGACCGTGCTCGACCGGAAGGGCATCGAAAAACTCGGCATGGGTTCGTTCCTGTCGGTGACCAACGGCTCGGAAGAGCCCCCGCGCTTCATCGTCATGGAGTACACGGGCGGCAAGAAAGGCGAGGCCCCGACTGTGTTCGTCGGCAAGGGCATCACCTTCGACACCGGTGGCATTTCCATCAAGCCGGCGCCGGACATGGACCACATGAAGTGGGACATGTCGGGTGCAGGCACCGTGTTCGGCGTCATGAAGGCGGTGGGCGAAATGAAGCCGGCGCAGAATATCGTGGGCATCGTGGCGGCCTGCGAGAACATGCCTTCCGGCCGGGCCACGAAGCCGGGTGACGTGTTCACGAGCATGAGCGGTCAGACGATCGAGGTGCTCAATACCGACGCCGAGGGGCGACTGATCCTGTGCGACGCGCTCACGTATGCCGAGCGCTTCAAGCCGCGCGCGATCATCGACATTGCCACCCTGACCGGTGCCTGCGTCATCGCGCTAGGCAAAGTCAACGCCGGTCTCTTCGCAACGGACGACGCTCTGGCCAACGACCTCATCGCCGCAGGCAAGCGCATGAATGACCGCTTCTGGCGTATGCCGCTCGAAGAGGAGTATCAGGACGCGCTCAGCTCCAACTTTGCCGACATGGCCAACGTCGGCGGGCGCGATGGCGGTGCGATCACCGCGGCCTGCTTCCTCTGGCGCTTTGCGAAGAAGCATCCGTGGGCGCACCTGGACATCGCGGGCGTGGCCTACACCGGTGCCGGCAAGGAAAAGGGTGCAACGGGGCGACCGGTGGCTGCCCTCGTCGAGTACATCGCGCGGCAGGGCTAGGTCGCAACACCGTGCCCGTGCGCCTCAACCCCGGTTCGTCGGGGCGCTCAGGAGGGTCGAGGCGAAGCGCAGCGCGTCGTCCAGATCCCGTGAGATGACCGCGGCGATGATCGCCGGATCGAGCCGCCGGTATTCGTGGACGGCAATGTTTCGGAACCCGACCATCCGCTTCATTGCCTCCGCAAGTGTGGCGTCGATGAGTCCGGCGTCCCGCAGTGCGTCGAACAACTCGCGCGCGCTGCCCGGCGCCCCGAGTCGTCGGCGATGCACAACGTGCTGAGCGAGATCGATGGCGGTTTCGCACGCGCGCTGCACATTGAGCGTTGCGGCGTCGAGGTGCGTCAGGTTGCGTGCGAGCGCGGCCGCATCTTGGCCCACCGCAGAGAACTCTTCGCGGGCGCGCGCCACCGCGCGCTCGATGCTCGCGGCTTTGGCGAGGAGGACCTCATCGGCCATGGACGCGCCCTTCGGCAACCATCTCGGCCACGTGCGCCCGACGGGTGAAATTGAAGTCGAGATACTCGGCGAGCATCGCCGCCTCGAGGGCGTCCTGACGGGCTGGGTCACGCACGAACAGCCGCTCACCCGTCGTGAGGATTTCCCGACGGAAGACGGTGTTGGCCGTGCGCAGATCGACCAGATCCACATCCCGGTTCATCGCGTTGGCGAGCGTGAGTGCCAGCTCATGCCGAAGCCGCGGGTCGAGCGGCATGCCGGAATCAATGGCGACGTCAAGGTCGCTCTCTGCCCGCCAAGGGCCATGCAGTGCGGAGCCGAACAGGTAGATCGCCTCGATTGTCGGCACATGCTCACGGAGCCAGTCGACGAGCTGGGCACGGTCGATCTCGTTCGGCTGCGACGGCATGCGCGTTACTCCAGCAACCCGGCGATACCCTTCGTGTCCCCGAGTGTCTGAGTCTTCGCGTACACCGCGAGCTTGTCGCGGCTGTCGGCGATGTCGAGGTTGCGGAGGTGCAGCTGGCCGATCCGGTCGAGCGCGCTGAAGGCCTCGGTCTCGACCTTCTCCATCGAGAGCCGTTCAGGGTGATAGGTGGCGTTCGGGCTTTGGGTATCGAGGATCGTGTAGTCGTCCCCGCGCCGGAGTTCGATCCACACCTCACCTGTTACTGCACGGCCCACCCACTTCTGCAGCGTGTCACGCAGCATCAGGCTCTGTGGGTCGAACCAGCGCCCCTCGTAGAGCAACCGTCCGAGCTTGCGGCCAAGCGTGCGGTAGTTGTCGATCGTGCCTTCGTTGTGGATTGCGTTCACGAGCCGTTCGTAGGCGATCCAGAGCAGCGCCATGCCGGGCGCCTCGTAGATGCCCCGGCTCTTCGCCTCGATGATGCGGTTCTCGATCTGGTCAGAGATCCCGAGACCGTGTCGGCCGCCAATCGCGTTCGCCTCGAGCGCGAGTTCCACGGGCGAGCCGAAGGTGCGGCCGTTGATCGCCACCGGCCAGCCTTCCTCGAAGCGGATCGAGACTTCTTCCGAGGCAATCGTCACCGTCGGATCCCAGTGCTTGACCGACATGATCGGGTTGACGATGCGGAGCCCCTTGTTGAGGAATTCGAGTTCCTTGGCCTCGTGTGTGGCCCCCCAGAGGTTCGAGTCGGTCGAGTAGGCCTTCTCGGTCGACATCTTGTAGGGGAAGCCGTGGGCGATCAACCACTCGCTCATCTCCTTGCGTCCGCCCAACTCGCGGACGAAGGTCTGGTCGAGCCACGGCTTGTAGATGCGCAGGCTCGGATTCGCCATGAGCCCGTAGCGGTAGAAGCGCTCGATGTCGTTGCCCTTGTAGGTCGAGCCATCGCCCCAGACGTTGACCCCGTCCTCCTGCATTGCCTTCACGAGCAGTGTGCCCGTGACCGCGCGGCCGAGCGGCGTGGTGTTGAAGTAGGTCTTGCCCGCCGAGCTGATGTGCCAGGCACCGCACTGGAGCGCCACGAGCCCCTCGTGGACGAGCGCCTCGCGGCAGTCGATCAGGCGCGCGGCTTCGGCGCCGTAGAGCTTTGCCCGGCGCGGGATGTCTTCATAGTCGGTTTCGTCAGGCTGGGCCAGGTTCGCCGTGTAGGCGTAGGGGATCGCGCCTTTCGAGCGCATCCAAGCGAGTGCGGCGGACGTGTCGAGGCCACCCGAGAAGGCGATGCCGACTTTCTCGCCGACCGGGAGGGAGAGAAGGATCTTGCTCATGATTCTCCTGATTTTAGGTAGCGGCCGATCGACTACGATCGCGGGCCATGGTGAGTGAACGCAGGATCTTCGTGGGACTCATGTCCGGCACGAGCGCCGACGGGATCGATGCGGTCGCAGCACACATCGATGAGGCAGGTGTCGCCACCCTGGGACACGTGCACCGGCCCTATCCGGCGGCGCTGCGCGAGCGGGTGCTCTCCCTGATGACGGGCGGGCCGGACGAGATCGAGCGCGCGGGCGAGACGAGCGTGGCGCTCGGGCACGCCTACGCCGACGCGATCGAGGCGCTGATCGCCGAGGCGCGACTCGATCGTCAAACGATTGCAGCGGTTGGCGTGCACGGGCAGACGATCCGGCACCGCCCCGAGCGCGGCTACACGGTGCAGGTCAACCACCCGGCGCTCGTCGCCGAGCGAACGGGACTCACCGTGGTCGCCGACTTCAGGAGCCGTGACGTCGCCGCTGGCGGCCAGGGCGCGCCGCTCGTGCCCGCCTTCCATGCCGCCGTCTTCACCGGCCCCGAACCGCGGGCGGTCGTGAACGTGGGCGGCATCGCAAACGTCACGCTCTTGCCACCGGCGGAGGCTGCCGAGCCGGTCATCGGTTTCGATACCGGCCCCGGAAACTGCCTGCTCGACCTGTGGTGCGAGGCGCACACGGAGCGCCCGTTCGACGCGGGCGGCGTGTGGGCGGCCAGCGGTCGGGTGCTCGCCCCGTTGCTTGAGCGGATGCTCGCCGACCCATACTTCGGTGCGCCGCCACCCAAGAGCACCGGGCGCGAGGTTTTCGACCGCGCCTGGCTCGACCGCTGTCTCGCCGAGTGCGGCCTGCGCACGACCGCCCGCCCGGAGGATGTTCAGGCCACGCTCGTTGCCCTGACCGCCCGGAGCGTCCTTGCAGCGACCGGCGATCGGGCGCTCTACGTCTGCGGTGGCGGTGTGGCCAACAGAGCGCTCATGGCCGCGCTGGGCCCGCGGGCGCAATCGACCGCCGTGCTCGGCGTCGATCCGCAGCAGGTCGAGGCACTGGCGTTCGCCTGGCTTGCTGCACGCCGTCTGGCGGGCCTGCCCGGCAGTCTTCCTGCGGTGACAGGCGCAGCGGGACCGCGCGTGCTCGGTGCGGTCTACAAGGCGTAGCGGGCATCAGGCGTTCCGTTTTAGTCATGACCTGGCGGTGACAGGGCCGGGTGGAGGCGCCGAAAATCACAGACGAGCACGGTGCTTGCTTCAAGAAGCACGCCACGCTAGCGACTACTCGCCCACGGAATCCCCTCGGTCATGTCCATCCACGTCGCCCTCCATCACGTCACGCACTACCGGTATGACCGTCCGATCCGGCTCGGGCCGCAGGTGGTTCGCCTCCGCCCCGCCCCCCATTGCCGGACGCGGGTGCTCTCCTACAGCCAGACGATCGCGCCTGCGAACCATTTCTGCAATTGGCAGCAGGATCCCTTTTCGAACTACCTTGCGCGTCTCGTCTTTCCCGAGCCGACGCGCGAATTCAAGGTCACGGTCGATCTCGTGGCCGAGATGGCGGTGTTCAACCCGTTCGACTTCTTCCTCGAGGAGTACGCCGAGCGCTGGCCGTGGATGTATGACGAAGCCACCCGGCAGGAACTGGCGCCCTACCTTGCCCGCGCGCCGCTGACGCCCCGGCTTTCGGCCTACCTCGACCGGGTCGATCGATCGCCACGCCGCACGATCGACTTTCTCGTCGATCTCAATCGCCAGCTCTATCAGGACATCCGCTACCTGATCCGGCTGGAGCCCGGCGTGCAGACGCCGGAGGAGACGCTCGAGAAGGCGAGCGGCTCCTGCCGCGATTCCGGCTGGCTGCTGGTGCAACTGCTCCGGCACCTGGGCTTTGCCGCGCGCTTCGTGTCCGGCTACCTGATCCAGCTCGTGCCCGACCAGAAGGCGGTCGACGGCCCGAGCGGGCCGAGCGCGGATTTCACCGACCTGCACGCTTGGTGCGAGGTCTATCTGCCGGGGGCGGGCTGGATCGGCCTCGATCCGACCTCGGGGCTTCTCGCGGGCGAAGGGCATCTGCCGCTCGCGGCGACACCCGAGCCGTCCTCGGCCGCGCCGGTCGAGGGGCTGATCGAGAAATGCGAGGTCGATTTCTCGCACGACATGGCGGTCACCCGCATCCACGAATCACCGCGGGTGACCAAGCCCTACACCGAGGCGCAGTGGGAGGCGGTGCTTGATCTCGGGTACCGGGTCGATCGCGATCTTGCGGCCGGTGACGTGCGTCTCACGATGGGTGGGGAACCGACATTCGTGGCCGATCGTGACCGTGATGCACCGGAATGGAACACCGAGGCCCTCGGGCCCACCAAGCGGGGTTACGCAGTCGCACTGGTCCAGCGCCTGCGCGAGCGATACGGCGAGGGCGGCTTTCTGCACTTCGGACAAGGCAAGTGGTACCCCGGGGAGCAATTGCCACGCTGGGCGCTCTCGATCTTCTGGCGCAAGGACGGGCAGCCCATCTGGCGCGACCCCATGCTGTTCGCCGACGAGCGTCAGCCGGGCCGTGCCACCGGCGCGGACGCGGAGCGCTTCATCCGTGCGCTTGCCCATCGGCTGGGCGTGGGCGATCGCTTCGTGCAGCCGGGCTATGAGGATGTCTGGTACTACCTCTGGCGCGAGCGGCGGCTGCCGGTCAACGTCGATCCGTTCGATTCCCGCGTCGAGGATGAACTCGAGCGAGCGCGCCTGCGCCGGGTGTTCAGTCAGCGGCTCGATCACGTGGTCGGTTACGTGCTCCCGCTCACGCCGGGCTCCGCGGTCGGGCTCGCCGGGCCGCGCTGGCAGACCGGGCCGTGGTTCTTCCGCGATGAGCGCATGTACCTGATCCCAGGCGACAGCGCCATGGGCTATCGACTGCCGCTTGACAGCCTGCCGTGGGTCTCCTCAGGCGACTACCCCTATTTCATGGATCGCGATCCGTTCGACCCGGCGGTCGAGCGACCGCTGCCGGATGCCCGCACCTTTGCCGAGCGCTACGGCACCGCTCGCGCGCCGGGGGCGGCGCCCACGCTGCTGCAATGGGTCGCGAGCGGCCCGGTGGCGGAGGATGGGGGCGCCGGGGACAAGGCGGCAGGCACGGGCCCTGCGACCGCGGGAGACGCCCTCCGGACGAGCGAGTACCAGCCCGCAACCGCGACCCTCATGCCGCGCCGCTTCGAGAGCGCGCACTGGCTCACCCGCACCGCCCTCTGCGTGGAAGCGCGCCAGGGGCATCTGTATGTCTTCATGCCACCGATCGCGTGGCTCGAGGACTATCTCGACCTGCTCGCTGCGGTCGAGGCCACGGCCGTCGAGTGCGACACGAAGATCGTGATCGAGGGCTACCCGCCACCGCGCGACCCGCGGCTTCGGCTTCTTCAGGTCACGCCCGACCCCGGCGTGATCGAGGTGAACATCCATCCGGCGTCCAACTGGGCGGAACTGGTCGAGCACACCGAGTTCCTCTACGAAGCCGCAAGGAAGGAGCATCTCGTCGCGGAGAAATTCGCCCTCGACGGCCGGCACACCGGCACCGGCGGCGGCAACCACTTCGTGCTCGGCGGGGCCACCCCGGCCGACTCCCCGTTCCTGCGCCGACCGGAACTGCTTGCGAGCCTGCTCCGCTATTGGCACAACCACCCGAGCCTCTCCTACCTTTTCAGCGGCCTGTTCATCGGGCCCACGAGCCAGGCCCCGCGCATCGACGAGGCGCGCAACGACCAGCTGTACGAGCTCGAGATCGCGCTCGGCCAGATCGAGAAGAACCGTGCCATCTACGGTCAGGCCATGCCGCCCTGGCTCGTCGACCGCACGCTGCGCAACATCCTGATCGACGTGACCGGCAACACGCACCGGAGCGAGTTCTCGATCGACAAGCTCTATTCGCCCGACGGCCCCGGCGGTCGGCAAGGGTTGCTCGAACTGCGCGCCTTCGAGATGCCGCCCCATGCCCGCATGTCCGTGGTGCAGCAGCTTCTGCTGCGCGCACTGGTCGCGCGCTTCTGGAACACGCCCTACATCGCGCCGCTCGCGCGCTGGGGCACGGCGCTGCATGACCGCTTCATGCTGCCCACGTTCATCCGGCTCGACTTCGAGGACGTGCTCGAGGAGCTTGCGCACCCGGAGAATGGCGGCTACCGCTTCGACCCGGCCTGGTTCGAGCCGCACTTCGAGTTCCGCTTCCCGCGCGTGGGCGACCTCGCGCTTCGCGGCATGAACCTCGTGCTGCGCATGGCGCTCGAGCCCTGGCATGTGATGGGCGAGGCGGGCGCGATCGGCGGCACCGTGCGCTATGTTGATTCCTCGCTCGAGCGCATCGAGGTTTCCGTCACCGGCATGGCCGATCCGCGCTACGTGGTCACGGTCAACGGTCAGGCCCTGCCGCTCGCGCCTACGGGCACTGCGGGGCATTTCGTGGCGGGCGTCCGCTACAAGGCTTGGAGCCCGCCTTCGTCGCTCCATCCCTCGATCGGCGTGCACGCCCCGCTCGTCTTCGACATCGTGGACACGTGGATGGAGCGCTCGATCGGCGGTTGCCAATACCACGTGCAGCATCCCGGCGGATCAAACCCCTCGACCTTCCCGATCAACGCCTACGAGGCCGAATCGCGCCGTCTCGCACGCTTCTTCCGCATGGGCCACACGCCCGGGCGGCTGCGCGTCTGCCAAGCCGATGTCTCGCGCGAGCATCCGTTTACGCTCGATATGCGGCGGGGGTGACGAGGCTGCTACATGACGCTCGGTCGCTGACCACGTCGCAAAATCGAAACGCGCTTGCAGGCTCGCTACCTCGTGACGTACATTGAGGCGTCAAGGGCGCGCACCATTCTGCTCACCCTGCCAATGGACCAACGAAGCGATAGAGGGGGAAGGCATGAGGGGCATCAAGCAATGGGCTGCATGGGGCGTCTTGCTCTGGGCGGGGGCCGCCACGTCGGCCACGATCACGGTGGATTCGCTCGCCGATGATGTGTTCGTCAACAACGCCGGAGTCACGTTCTCCGATCCCGGATTGACCACGCCCGTCGCACCGCCCCCACGTTGCACCCTGCGCATGGCGATTGCATCGGCCAATCTGAACATGTCCATCGGCGGGTGCGCTGCAGGCGCCACGGGCGCGGACAGCGTCGTGTTCTCGGGGGCGCTGACTTTTCCGGCCGTCATCACGCTTGCAAACCATGCGAGCCGCGCAGTTCCGCCGAGCTACCCTGATCCGACGCCGCTCGGCGTTGCCTCGGCGTTGATCGCGTCGGAGTCGCTCACGATCACCGGCCCGGGGCCCAATCAGCTGACGATCGATGCCACCGCGCCCGGCACGTCCGGTCACCGTGCGCTGCTGCTCTCGGATGGCGTGTCTTCGACCTTGGCCAATTTCACGGTCAACGATCTGCGGATCGTCGGTGGGCGGTCGGTCAACGGGGGTGGCGGTTGCCTGTTCTCGTCCGACCATGTGAGCATGACCCGTGTCGTGCTGCAGAACTGCGCGAGCGTGGGGCAGGGCAGCCAGCCCGGGATCGGGGGCGCAGCTGGCTTCGGCAACACGGACGTGTCGCAGCGACCGAATCTGACGCTCAACGAGGTCACCATCATCGGCAGCCGGGCCGAGCGCGGTTCCTCTACGTTCTTTCCGTTGGCGGGCGGGCTGTTCGCCGGCTCCTCGACTCGATCGATGGGCACGGTCAGTTTCGATGGCGTGTTGATCTACGGCAACAGTGCCGAGCAGGTGGGTGGCGTCTGGATCGCCAACGCCAACTCGGTGACGATCACGAACTCCGGCATCATCTCCAACATCGCTTCCGGGGAGCACTCGGCGAGCGCAGCAACCAATGGTCGTTACGGCGGGATGCGCATCGAGAATGTTTCCGGCAACGTGACGCTCGGTGTCGCGGTGGTCGGAAACACCGCCAACGTGGAACGCGCCGGACTGTCGATCGCCACGGTGGGCGGCACGACCACGATCAACAATGCATCGATCTTCGCCGGCAACCTCGCACTCAACGGTCGCATCGGTGGCTTCGAGGTGCTCACCGGGACTTTCAATCCGGACGGTTCGTGCAATACGGTCGGCGGCCCGGTCAACATCAGCGAGACCCTGATCGAGAGCAATCGTGCGCCGATTTCCATTGGCGGATTCCGCGTTTTTTGTTCGGGCGTGACGACGATCACCGACGTCATCGTGCGTGCCAACGAGTCGACGGGCGGCCCAGCCTACAGCACGTTGTTCACGGCCGGCAGCGCTGCGGCAGCTTTCCAGCTGATTGGCCCGATCACCTCGGTCAACATGACCAACGTCACGGTCGAGAGCAACGTCACCACGGCGTTCTCCGGCACCGGCGGATTCCGCAATGCCGTCGTCGACAATGTCGGTGCGTTCACGGCCGTCGGCCTCAGGGTGCGCAACAACAAGGTGTCGCGCGGCGAGTCCGGGCTGTCCCTGCTTGCACGCAACGCGAGTCGCACCTACACCATCGTGGACTCCGAGTTCACCGGCAACGTCAATCTCAATGGCAATGGGATGCTGGCGATGTCGACTGACGGGGTCTACAACATCGCCAACACGACGTTTGCCCACAACATCATGACCGGTGGTGGCGGCACCATCAATCTCAATGGCCACACGACCACGCCGGGCGGCATCACGCTGAACCTGGTCAACGTGACCTCGGCACGCAATCGGGCCGACTTCGCCGAGGCCTTCTACGCGAATGCCTTCGTCTCGCCCGGAACCCCCATCGGTAGCAATACGACCGTGAACGTCGTCAACAGCCTGTTCGGCGGTCGCGCCTACCCTGCGCCGGTATCGGTGGCGACCGTCGAACCGGTGATCGGCACGTTCAACCGCAGCTACAGTCTGGTCGAGTTCTTTTCCGGTCACGGGCAGGATTTCTGCGTCGGCACCGGCATGAAATGCAACATGGATGCCAAGATCGACAATGCGCTGTCGCTCGACCCGGCGATCAGCCGCACGATGGCCCTCCGAAGCGGCAGCCCTGCGCTTGACGCCGGCAACAATGCGGCAGCAACGTCCGCCGGCCTGACCAACGACCAGCGGGGCCCGGGCGCCGCACGCATCGTCAACGCGGTGGTCGACATGGGGGCCTATGAATCGCTTCCGCTGCCCCCGGTCACGGCGTGCAACCTCGACATGGACGGTGATGCCCAGGTGCAGGCGACCAAGGAGGGACTGGTCCTGCTCCGCTCGATGCTCGGCCTCAACGCAGCGGCCGCTGTTGCAGGCACGGGTATCACAGAAGCGCAGTGGAACGCGACGCGCGCCAACCTCAACGCCAACTGCGGGACGAGCCTCGGGGGGTAAGGGTCGCATCGATGCTTGCCTTTGGGGTCCAAGCAGAATATGATGATGTCATGATCCGCCGAGGGCTGTGTCTCGCTTTCGACCATGAGCACGTGATGTAACCCGTCTGTAGTGTCGCAATCCGTACAGTTTTCTCGTTCTTTCCGTTAGCATCCAGTCGTCTTAGGGGGTATTCCGCCATGGTGCAGTCCAGTTTCCGGCTTGCGTTCAGGTCTGTCGCCGCAGGCGTCTGCGCGTCGTTCGCCGCGCTCGCCTTGATTCCCGCGCACGCGGCTCAGGTGGTTGATCCCATCCACGTTTCGGGCGGCAACCGTACGGCAGGCGACAACCTTTCGACCGGCTCCATCACGATGCCGGCGGGTACGACGATGACCTTCGACGTGCGCTACAGCGTCAGCGGGTCGCAGACGGCCAATGAAGCCGGGCTGGGCCTGAAACTCCGCTATGACGCCAACCGTTTCGACAACGTCAACGTCACGGCGGTCAACGCAGCGGGCGGCAACTTCACCGACGTGACCAACATGCTTACCAAGTGTGCGGTCGCGGCCCCAAGCGATCAGGCTGGCACTTATTCCATCTCCGGCTTCACGACGCCCCGCGAGGTCATCTTCGGCTGGCTTGATACCAGCGTCCGCACGGGCGGCGCAGTGGGCTGGCCGGGAACCGCGGATCCCGCCGCCCCCAACGGCTGCCTCAATCCGGGGTTCACGACCGCGACCGGAGCCACGACGCCGCCGTCGGCGCTTTTCCGCGTCACCTTGCGCACGAAGGCCGGCTTCACCAGCGGCTCATCCATTGTGCGACTGACGGCCGACGGGAATATTTCCTTTGCGAACGCATCCCCCGGGATGACCGACAAGGACATTACCGTCAACGGTGCGGCCGCGCCGTCGTTCTCGCTGGCCGCGTCCAACCCGTACGTCTCTCGCAAGACCCACGGCGCTGCCGGTACCTTCGACCTGCCGCTTGACCCGGCGGGTGCTGCATCGGGAACGACGATCACCGTCGAGCCGCGCCAGGCGGTCAGCGGCAGTCACACCATCGTCATCACGTTCAACTCGGCGGTTTCCGCGGCCGAGTATCCGGCCGCCAATATCGCCGCCACCCAAGTCGCTGGCGGCGCAGGTGCGCTACCGACGACGGTCAGCTACTCCGGGTCGAGCGTCATCATCACGGTCGGCAACGCAGGCACGCCCGTGCCGAATGGGCGGAGAATCCAGGTGACGGCCACGGGCGCTGGCGCTGCGACCGGCTTGAATCCGAGCATTGTGTTCGGGACGCTCGTTGGGGACGTCAATAACTCTCGAGGGGTTACGTCGGCGGATATCACGCAAGTGCGAAGCACCTCCGGCGCTACAGTCACAGGAGCGAATTTCCGCAATGATCTGAATGTTTCGGGTGGCATTACAAGTGCGGACATCACTGTCGTGCGCAGTGCATCCGGCACATCCCTGCCTTAATCTTCATGACCTTCAAGGTGAGTCCTACATCTATGAACACCCATTACCGTTCGGCGCTCCGAGCGCTTCTGGCAGGCGCTTTGACGCTAACCGCCCAAATTGCGTCTGGGCAGTCGCTCACATTCAGTGCTGGAACCGGTTGCGGAGGTGCCACGTCAGCAACCTTCACACCGGGCGGGAGCGCAATCACGGTCTCGGTTTGCGCAACTGCACCAGCATCTACGTGCGGAGCAACGATTCAGGTTCAGTCAACTGTCTCGCAGTCGAACACCTTCCAACTCACGGGGCGGACCCGCGGTGCCGCGTTTGATACCGACAACGCTATCTCCTACAGCTTTGGCGCGGGAACCATCACGAATCCGCTCAATACACAGGATCTCGGTGCAACCAATGGAACTCCGGTCGCTGCTGCGTCAGGAGTCGTGGTGGCCACCCTCTCGATCACACCGCCCGCTGTGGCGCCCGATTCGTCTTATGTAATTAGCTTGGCAGGACTTTCGAGTCTTACGACAACATCTACAACCTGTGCAGAGGCGATCGAGGCGGAATCTACAGGTGCAACGTTTACGTTTAACAAGGCTGTTGCACCAGCGACAGCTCAATTCACCATCTCCGGCCCTGTGAATGTGACCGAAGGCGGTGCTACGGGAACGGCGACCGTTTCCTGCACAGGCGCGCTTGACAGCAACAACACGCCGATCACGGTTCCTTACACGCTGACCGGTGCCGCGGGCAACTTCACGGTCTCTCCGGCCTCACCGCTGACGTTCAACAGCTGCCCCTCGACCCAGGCTCTCACGGTTACCCCGCGCGCAGAGGACACGACAATCCAAGGTGCGGTCTCGGGGTCCATCGTCCTCGGTACCCCAAGCGGGGGTTCTCTGGGCACACCGTCTTCCTCCACCGTCAACGTGGCCGACAACGATGCGCTGCCGAGCGTGAGCGTGGCTGCGAGTGGTACCTGTGCCGAGCCGTCGACGAACTGCAGCTTCACGGTGACCGCGACCAGCAATACGACACCGCCGCAGACGGGCGCTGGCCCGAGCGTGCCCTTTACGCTGGGCGGAACGGCGACCAATACGGCGGATTACAAGCTGGTGCTCGGCACTGATTGCGCCGCTGCCGCAGCTGCTTCTCCGGTTGCGACCACGTTTGGAACACCGACCGTGTACACCGTCTGCGTGGTCGACGACGCGTCGCCCGAGCCTACTGAGACCGTGACTTTCACGCTGACAGCTGGCGCGGGGTATACCTTGGGCACAGCATCAGCCTCCGTCAACATCACCGATGACGATGGCCCGCAGACCGTAACCATCGCGGTTGCCCCCGCAAGCGTGGCCGAAAACAGCGGTACACCGCTGGTTTACACGGTGACTCGCTCGGGCGGCAGTACTGCACAACAAGCCGCTCCGCTGACGGTCAACCTCACCGGTCCCGCGACGAGCAGCCGCTACAGCACGACCTGCGCCTCGACGATCACCATTGCGGGTGGAGCGACGACCGCGACCTGCTCGGTTACGCCGATCGACAACGCCACGGTTGACGGCAGCGTCACCGCAGTGGTGTCCATCGCCGCAAGTGCTGCCTACACCACCGGGTCGCCCGCCAGCGCCACCGGCACGATCACCGATGATGATGTGGCTGTCCAAGCGGTCGCGGGCGCAACCGGGACCGCGGCGAACAGCAGCGTCGTTGAGGGCGGCCTCGTGGTCTTCAGTGTCGCCTGCCCGGTCAACCCGACACCGACGACGTTCAACTACACGGTGACGCCCGCCCTCACGACCGGTGACGCATTCACGACCGGCTCGTCCTCCGGTTCGGTGACGTGCCCGGCCGCGGGCGGCAACGTGGTTGCGGTCGAGATCCAGACCATCAACGACACGACCATCGGCAACAACCGGACGTACACGTTCACGATCAGCGAGCCGGCGCCCGGAGCGGTGGTCATCACCCGCGCCTCGGCAACCTTCGCGGTGCTCGACAACGACCAGCCGACGCAGATCCCGACCCTCGGTGCCTTCGGTCTCGGCCTGATGGGGCTTCTGATCGCTGGCTTCGGCGCGCTCGTGCAGCGTCGCCGGAAGGCTTGAGCCCATGGCATGACTGACGCGGCCTGACCGCGCTCAGAACGAAAGCCCGCTTCGGCGGGCTTTTCTTTTGGTCGCTTTGGCGCGAAACCCGGCGCGAGGTGGATTGGCGATCAATCCGTCGTGAAGAGGGCAATTGATTCCACGTGCGCGGTGTGCGGGAACATGTTGGCCACGCCTGCGCCGCGCAGTCGGTAGCCGCGGTCATGCACGAGCACGGCGGCGTCGCGCGCGAGCGTGGCCGGGTTGCAGCTCACATAGACGATGCGCTCAAGGCATGAATCGGCCGCCAAGGGCAGGTGCTTGACCACGTCAATCGCCCCGTCGCGCGGAGGATCGATCAGCATCTTGTTCGCGGGGGGCAGGCTGGAAAACCAGCGCTCGCCAATCTCGAACAGGTTCTCGGCGCGAAACGTGCAGCGCTCGGCGAGTCCATTGTCAGCCGCGTTTTGCGCCGCCCGGCGGGTGAGGGCCTCCGCGCCTTCGATGCCAAGCACCGAGGCGGCGCGTTGCGCGATGGGGAGCGTGAAGTTGCCGAGGCCACAGAAGAGGTCGATGACCCGATCCTGGGACGCCAAGTCGAGCAAGGTCATCGCCCGACGAACGAGCATCGCATTGATGTGCGGATTGACCTGGGTGAACTCGGTGGGCGAGAAGCGATAACGCAGGCCGAACTCTTCGAGCGCGTAGCCCAGGTCGTCCGTGACACCGGGCAGCGGATGCGCGGTCTCCGGCCCCTTGGGCTGAGGCCACCAGCGCACGCCATGGGCCTGTCCGAACGCACGCAGGGCATCGGCATCCGCCGATCCGACGGGCTCGAGATGGCGCAGCACGAGTACCGGGGCACCATCGCCCTGCGCGTACTCGATCTGCGGCACGCGATCGCGGATCGTGAGGCTGGCCACCAAGTCGCGCAGCGCCGGGAGCAGGGACGAGATCGCCGGGGGGAGTACATGGCACTCCCGCATGTCGGCCACGTAGCTCGAGCGCCGCTCGTGAAAGCCAACGAGAACGCCGCCCTTCTTGGGCACGTGCCGCACCGAGAGCCGGGCGCGTGTTCGGTAGCCCCAGGCGGGGCCGCTGATCGGAGGGTAGATGATGTCGGGGCGCACGTTGCCGATCCGCGCGAGGTTGTCCTCGAGCACGCGCTGCTTGGCGGCCACCTGCGCGGTGGCCTCAAGGTGCTGCATGCTGCAGCCGCCACAGACCCCGAAGTGCGGGCAGCGCGGCGCTGTCCGCTGCGCGGAGGGCGTCGTGATCTGCTCGACCATCGCACGGTCGTAGCTCGCCTTCTGGCGGATGATGCGGGCCTCGACCTCCTCGCCAGGAAGCGCACCCTCCACGAAAACCGTCTTGCCCGCAAGACGGGCGATACCCTGTCCTTCGTGGTCGATGGACTCGATCGACAGTGAAACAGTGCTCAAGCCGACTCCTGCGGCAGAAAGCCCCGGATTTTGCCAGCGGGGACCGCGCCGGAAGAGCGGCGAGCGGCTGCCTACAATCGTCGAAATGTGCCGCGCTGCTCAGTTGTCCGAACGCGCTGCCGCTCCGGTCGTGCTTGCCATCGAGACGTCCACCGAGATTGGGTCCGTGGCGCTCGTCCGCGGTGGCAAGACACTCGCTGAGGCGCACCATGTCGGCGGGCCGGAGCTATCGGCTTGGGTGCTCCCGGCGATCGAGCGCCTCCTCCATGAAATCGGACTGGCGCAACCCGACGCCGTGGCCTGCGGCATCGGACCCGGCGCCTTCACCGGTGTCCGCACCGCCTGCGCCACGGCTCAGGCGCTGGCTTGGGGCTGGTCGGTGCCGCTCCATGCGGTGGGTTCGCTCGATGCCTTTCTCGTGACCCACTTCGCTCACGCCTTGGACGAAGCCGAATCAACAACTTCGCGCCGCTGGGCGGTGCTGATGGATGCGCGACAGGCGGAAACCTATGCGACCGTGTGGGAGGTAAGCGAATCGCGCATTGACTCCCTCTCCCCCCGGGAGAGGGTTGGGGTGAGGGCAGGTCTCGAGGCCGAACCCGACGCGTTGCGTGACCCTCACCCGGCCCTGCGGGCCGGCCTCTCCCACGGGGAGAGGCTTGCGGATTTCGGGGGCTCCCTCTCCCCCCGGGAGAGGGCTGGGGTGAGGGCAGCTCTCAAGGCCCCACCCGACGGGGGGGCAGCCCCTCACCCGGCCCTGCGGGCCGGCCTCTCCCACGGGGAGAGGCAGCGCGACGCCGCGGGCACTGACTGGCCACCCACCCGGATGTTCCTGCCCCGGCTTCGTCGCGTGGTCGCGCCCACGCTCGTTGCCGACGCCGTCCTCGCCGCCTGGCTGGCCGAGCACGGTGTCCAGCACGCGTTGGGCAGCGCCTGCGCGAAGCTCGACGGAGAGGGGCCGCATGGCATCCCCTCGCTCCAACTCGAGCGCGTGCTCAAGCATGCGGCCCTCGGGGTGGGCATGGCCGCAACTCTGCCCTCGACACGCGTGGAGGTGGATCCGCTCGATCTGCAGCCGCTCTACGTACGCGATCGCGTGGCCCTCACCGAGGCTGAACGCGCTGCCAATCGGCACGGGCTGGCTGCCCCGTCGAGTGCCGTCGGAGTCTCGTGATGTCGCTCAACTTCTGCACGGCGACCGTCGCGATCGCCCGTCCGGAGGACGCACCGACGCTGGCAGCCATCGATGCGCGGTCGAACTCCCACCCGTGGCGAGAGGCCGATTTCGCATCGGCGTTCCGTCAGGGACATCTGTGCCTAACGGCACGGGACGAAGCCGCATCCGTCATCGGATTTGCCGTGGGACGCGCCCTGCCGGACGAAGCGGAACTGCTGCTCATCGCCGTCGATCCCGGACAACGCCGCGAAGGCGTCGGACGACTGCTGCTGACCACCCTCGAAGCCCGGCTGGCCGAGAGCGGAGCGCGCGTCATGCATCTCGAGGTGCGCGCGAGCAATCACGGCGCCCAACGCTTCTATGCGGCGCTCGGCTACACCGTGAGCGGACGGCGCCCGGGCTATTACCCAGCGGGGGCTCACGCGAGCGTGCGGGAGGACGCCATCCTCATGATGCGTTCGCTGATGACCAAAGGCACGTCATGAGCGGACGGCTTGGTGACCGCGCGTGGATGCTGCGCGAGATGGGGATCGGGCCCCTCTGGCGGCGTCGGGATGGCCAAGGTGCGCTGACCACCGACGCAACCGAAAGAGAGGTGCAGGCAGAAGCCCCGACCGGCGAGGGTGTGTCGCCGCCTGCGCGACCGCCTCGGCCCCGGGATGCTCACTCACCCGACGCTGCAGCCGAGGCAGCCGAGGCCATCGACGTCGCCGCGCTCGACTGGGTCGGGCTCGAGTCGGCCATTCGCGCCTGCACGCGCTGCAAACTTGCCGCCACCCGGACACACGCCGTTCCTGGGGTGGGCGACCGCAAGCCAAGCTGGTTCGTGTTGGGCGAGGGCCCGGGTGAGCAGGAAGATCTGAAGGGCGAGCCCTTCGTGGGGCCCGCCGGGCGGCTGCTCGATGCGATGCTGGCCGCCGTCGGCAAGCGTCGCGGCGCGGGCGTCTTCATCACGAATGTGGTCAAGTGCCGACCACCGGGCAACCGCAATCCGGAGCCCGAGGAAATCGCGGCCTGCCGCCCCTGGCTCGAGCGGCAGCTGGCGCTCGCGGCACCACGGCTCGTCCTCGCGGTCGGGAAGTTCGCGGCACAGACGGCGCTCGGGCGCGAAGACACGGTGGCTGGCCTTCGGGCACGCGGCGGCCCCTGCGCGCTGCCCGGCAGCACGGCTCCGGTGGCGGTGACGTATCACCCGTCCTATCTGCTCCGGACGCCGTTGGACAAGGCCAAGGCGTGGGAGGACCTGCAGCGCGCGCTCTCGCTCGCAGGCGACGATTCATCCGGTTCCACCGCCAGCCCATCGCAGCAGGATTGAAATCGTCGCCAAGCGCGGGCATATTCCCCCGCAAAATCCACGACAACACAAGGATGACACCATGAATTCGTTTTTCAAGCGTGCCCTCACGGCACTCGCAGGCGTTGCCGCCGCGGTTGGCCTGTCGGGCTGCGGCTACAACGAGATGGCCCAGGGTGAAGAGTCGATCAAGGCGGCTTGGGCCGAGGTGACCAACCAGTACCAGCGGCGCGCAGACCTGATCCCGAACATCGTCAACACGGTCAAGGGCTTTGCGCAGCAGGAGCAGGACGTGCTCACGCGCGTCGTCGAGGCGCGGGCCCGGGCAACCCAGATCACGGTGACGCCCGAAATGGTGAACGACCCGCAGGCGATGCAGCGCTTTGCCGCTGCGCAGCGCGAGGTGGGCGGTGCGCTGTCGCGCCTGCTCGCCGTGGCCGAGAACTACCCGCAACTGAAGAGCGACGCGGTGTTCCGGGACCTCACCGCGCAGCTCGAGGGCACCGAGAATCGCATCGCCGTGGCGCGCAATCGCTACATCAAGGCGATCCAGGGCTACAACAACGCGGTGGTCTCGTTTCCGACCAACATCACCGCGATGATCTTCGGCTTCAAGAAGAAGGAGCAGTTCCAGGTCGAGAACGAAGAGGCGATCAAGAAGGCCCCGACGGTGGACTTCTCGAAGCCAGCGGCACCTGCGAAGCCTTGAAAGTAGACACGCTGGGGAGCAACGCCCTCTCCCCCCGGGAGAGGGTCGGGGTGAGGGCTGGCGGGTTGTCTCCCCACGGGGCCGCAAGCCCTCACCCGCCCCTGCGGGTCGGCCTCTCCCACGGGGAGAGGCAAGAACGGCGTCGCACCGCTCGTCGCACCCTCTCCCGCCGGGAGAGGGTGGGGGTGAGGGAGACGCCGCTCTGGTGGAGGATCGTTCTCTTCCTGATCGGTCTTCTTTCGCCTCTGGCGATTGTCCACGCGCAGGACGGCCTCGCGCCCATTCCGCCCCTGTCCTCGCGGGTCACCGACACCTCGAACACGCTTTCGCCCGGCGATCGGACCACGCTCGAAGCGCGGCTCGCTGCGTTCGAGCAGAAGACCGGGGGGCAGCTCGCGGTGCTCGTCGTGCCGACCGCGCAGCCCGAGACCATCGAGCAGTACGCACTGCGCGTGGCCGAGGCGTGGAAGATCGGCCGTGCCGGGCGGGACAATGGCATCGTGATCGCGCTTGCGATGAAGGAGCGCAAGGTCCGGATCGAGGTCGGCCGGGGCTGGGAAGGTGCGGTGCCGGACGTCGAGGCCAAGCGCATCATCCGCGAGGTCATGGCGCCGTTCTTCAAGCAGAACCAGTTTGCACAGGGGCTCTCCGCCGCAGTCGACAAGATCGAGCTGGCCGTCGCCCGTGAAGGGCAGCCTACCGATGGCGCATGGCGGACCAGCCATCAGGCGAGTTCTGCGGAGGCCATGGCTGAGCAGATGAACGACATGCTCCCCTTCGCGCTGGGGGCTGCGCTGATCGGCTCGTTCTTCCTGCCGCCGATCATGATCGCGGGCGGTACCGCCGTCGGTGCCTATCTTTTGACGTCATCCGTCCAGACAGCAGCAGTCTTCGGCGTCTTCGCGCTGATTCTGGCGAGCATCCTGCGCGGCATCTTCGGCTCGTTCGGGCGGCGCCCGGTGGGCGGACGACGCATCCATCGGGATCGCAGCGGCGTCGATGGCCCGTGGATCTCCACGGGGAGCTCCAGCGGCTGGAGTTACGGCGGCGATTCATCGGGCGACAGTGGCTGGAGCGGTGGCGGTGGCGACTTCGGCGGCGGCGGCGCCTCGGGAGACTGGTGATGACCGTACGCAAGACGGCCTCACGGACCGCACCACGCACCTACGGACAGCGCATCCGCGCCCACGTCCTGACGCCCAGGCGGGTCGTCGCAAAGGCGTTGCCGGACGACGCGATGGAGCGGCTGGAACGGGCCATTGCGGCGGCCGAGGCGGGCTCGAGCGGTCAGCTCCGACTCGTGGTCGAGGCACGTTGGCCGCTTGCCCAGGTACGCTGGCAGACGCCGCGGGCACGTGCGCTCGACTGGTTCTCGCAGATCCGCGTCTGGGACACCGAGCACAACAACGGCGTGCTGATCTACCTGCTGTTCGCGGAGCGTGATGTCGAAATCCTCGCCGATCGGGGCTTCAACGGCCGCGTGAGCGCGGAGGACTGGGAGGCCATCTGCCGCCGCATGGAGGCCGCCTTCGCCGAAGGCCGCTTCGAGGACGGCCTCAGCGAAGGCATCGGAGCCATCGGCGAGCTGATGCGCACGCACTTCCCGGCCGAAGGCAACGCCAACGAGCAGCCGGATCGGCCGATCCTGGCCTGAGGGACGGAGAAAACTTCTTTCGCGGGGGAGGGCCGTCTCCTCGGTTGTTTTCCCCAACGCGAGAAAATGCAGGGTTTTGACCCTTGATCCGCATCGACGCTGTTTCGAGCCTTGCGCCGAGGCCGTCACCCACGCCCAAATGACCTCCGCTTCGCCCACCCCCGATTCCAGCCTCGCCCCGACCGACGAGAACCACATCATTGCCGAGCGACGAGGCAAGCTCGCTGCCCTCCGCGCGGCGGGCAATGCGTTTCCCAACGATTTCCGGCGGAAAGACCTCGCAGCCGACCTCGTCGCCGCCCACGGGGACAAGAGCAAGGAGCAACTGGAGGCCGAAAAGCCCGAGGCGACCATCGCCGGGCGGATGCTTCTCAAGCGTGTCATGGGCAAGGCGAGCTTTGCCACCGTGCAGGACATGTCAGGGCGCATCCAGCTCTACGTCAATGACGATGGCGTTGGCGCAGACACGCACGCCGCGTTCAAGCACTGGGATCTGGGCGACATCGTTGGCGCCACGGGCACGGTGTTCAAGACGATGAAGGGCGAGCTGTCGATCCACGTGAAGACGCTGCGTCTGCTGACCAAATCGCTGCGCCCGTTGCCCGAGAAATTCCATGGCCTCACCGACCAGGAGCAGAAGTACCGGCAGCGCTACGTCGATCTGATCGTCACGCCGGAAACACGTCGTGCGTTCGAGATCCGCTCCCGGATGGTGGCCTTCATCCGCAACTTTTTCGTCGAGCGGGGCTATCTCGAGGTGGAAACGCCGATGATGCACCCGATTCCCGGCGGCGCGGCGGCCCGGCCCTTTGTCACGCACTACAACGCGCTCGATCAGGAGATGTTCCTGCGCATCGCGCCGGAGCTCTATCTCAAGCGCCTGGTCGTCGGCGGCTTCGAGCGCGTGTTCGAGATCAACCGCAACTTCCGCAACGAAGGACTCTCGACGCGCCACAACCCCGAGTTCACGATGCTCGAGTTCTACGAGGCCTATCAGGACTACCACTACCTGATGGACCTGACCGAGCAGCTCCTGCGCGACTGCGCGCAGAGCGTGCTCGGCACGACGACGCTTCGCTTCGGCGATCTCGACATCGATCTGGGTCGTCCATTTGATCGGCTCACCATGGCCGAGGCCATCGCCAAGTACAACCCGCGCTTCAGCGCGACGCAGCTCGCGGACATCGACTTTCTGCGTGTCGCGGTCCGCGCCGCGGGCGAGGAGGTCCTGCCGACCGATGGGCTTGGCGTCCTGCAGTTGAAGCTCTTCGAGGCGACGACCGAGGAGAAGCTGATCCAGCCCACGTTCATCATTGCGCATCCGGTCGATGTCTCGCCGCTTGCCCGGGCGAACGACGCGAACCCCGAAGTCACCGACCGCTTCGAGCTCTTCATCACCGGCCGCGAGATGGCCAACGGCTTCTCCGAGTTGAACGACCCAGAGGACCAGGCGGCGCGGTTCCTGGCCCAGGCCCGCGCGAAGGAGGCGGGCGACGAGGAGGCCATGTACTACGATGCCGACTACATCCGCGCGCTCGAGTACGGCCTGCCGCCCACGGCGGGCGAAGGCATCGGCATCGACCGTCTGGCGATGCTCTTCACCAACTCGCCGTCGATTCGGGATGTGATCCTGTTTCCGCAGTTGAAGCGGGTGGCGGACGACGCGTAAGTTTTTTGAGCACAGACACTGACCAAGCATCGAGGAGGGCACATGGCCTTGACGAAGAAGTCACGCAAGGGCGAGGATCGCTTCAAGCGTTACCGTGTCAACGGCAAGTTCAAGCTTGCCGACATCGACCCAGAGGCCACGCCGTTCTCACGCGGTGACGAGGGGGCACTCAAGGCACGGCTCGACACGCTCGCTGGCGAGTTGGATGCGCTTCAGGACAGGCTCCACTCCACGGGGCAGCGACGGCTGCTGCTCGTGCTTCAGGGCATGGACACAAGCGGGAAGGACGGCACCATTCGTTGGGTGTTCTCCAAGACCTCGCCCTTGGGTGTGCGCGTGGCGGCGTTCAAGGTGCCCACCGAGGAGGAGCGCTCGCGCGACTTCCTCTGGCGCTGCCACGCCGTGGTGCCTCGCGCGGGCGAGATCATGGTCTGGAATCGAAGCCATTACGAGGACGTGCTCGTGCCCGTGGTCAACGGCTGGATCGACGAGGCCGAGGCGAAGCGCCGTTATGCGCAGATCAACGATTTCGAGCGCCTGCTCGTCGAGACGGGGACCACCGTTCTCAAGTGCATGCTGCACATCAGCAAGGACGAGCAGCGAAAGCGCCTTCAGGCCCGCATCGACAACCCGGCCAAGCACTGGAAGTTCAGCATGGGCGACCTCGAGGTGAGAAAGCGCTGGGGCGACTACATGAAGGCGTACCAGCGGGCGCTTGCAGCGACCTCGACCGCTCAGGCGCCCTGGTACGTGATTCCGGCCAACGACAAGCTGCACCGGAACGTGATGGTGGCCGAACTGCTGCTCTCGGCGTTGAAGGCAATGGATCTGCCCGAGCCCGAGGCCAACCCGGCGCTTGCGGGACTGGTCGTGCAGTGAGCCCCCACCCGGGCGATGACGCTCGTCCGGGTGTGTGGGCGAGGGGAAGCGCAGCGTGGCTCGTGCCGAGGGCATGACTGACCTGTGTCAAGTCAGGCGAATTTCAAGGTCTTGAAGTTCGTCTGCGCGAGCGCACTTTCGGGGCATGGAGGCGGATGACGCCTCGGTTCACAGACAGTACAGACTCGAAGGAGATCCCACCATGCATCCGCTGCTTGCACGCACCAATGTTCCGTCCCTGTTCGATGAGTTCTTCCGGGATGTGTCCCCCGGTTTCTTCGTGAAGCCGCTGCACGGCGATCCGCTGCCCGCGCGCATCGCGGTGGACGTGAGCGAGAACGACACGGCCTACACCGTCAACGCCGAGATCCCGGGCGTCAAGAAAGACGACATCCATATCGACATCGATGGCAATGTGGTCACGTTGCGCGCCGAGGTGAAGCAGGAAGACAAGAAGACCGAGGGCGAGAAGGTGCTCCGGAGTGAGCGCTACTACGGCGCGGTCAGCCGCAGCTTCCAGCTGCCGATGGAGATCGACGCGAGCGCGGCCAAGGCGAAGTACGACAACGGCGTTCTGGCCGTCACGCTGCCGAAGAAGATGGCCTCGAGCGCGAAGCGGCTGACGGTGGAGTAAGCGCGGCGGGCGGCGCCCGGGCGGCTAGACTCACGGGCTGACCCCGAAAGCGTCCGGGGTTGCCCCGTTCCGCTTGACCCGCCGCTTGCCTCGCCGCTTTCCGCATGCAGTTCGCAGACCGCCTCTCCAACGTCGAAACCTCCGCCATCCGGGAACTCTTCAAGCTGCTCGGCAAGCCCGGTATCGTGAGCTTTGCCGGGGGCTTCCCCGATGCAGCGCTGTTCGATGTGGAGGGCGTGGCGGCGGCCGCGCAGGCCGCGCTCGAGGCCGACCCGGGCGCAGCGCTCCAGTACGGCGCAACCGAGGGCTACGGTCCGCTTCGTGCGTCGATTGCCGGCCTCATGCGGGCCAAGGGCGTCCCCGCGGCCGATGTCTCGGCAGATCAGCTCATCATCACCACGGGCAGCCAGCAGGCACTCGACCTGATCGGCAAGACGATGATCTCGCCGGGCGATCGCGTCATCGTCGAGGCCCCGACGTTCCTTGCCACCATCCAGTGTTTCCGGCTCTACGGCGCGCGGCTCGTCGGCGCGCCGATCGATGCCGACGGCGTCGATGTGGAACGGCTCGAGCGGCTCATCATCGAACATCGGCCCAAGCTCATCTACCTGATTCCCACCTTCGGCAATCCAAGCGGTGCCACACTCACGCTCGAGCGGCGTCGGCGCGTGCTCGGGCTTGCGGCGGCCCATCGCGTGCTCGTCGTCGAGGATGACCCCTACGGCGAGCTCTGGTTCGATCGTCCGCCGCCGCCTTCCCTGCTCGCGCTCGCTTCCGACGTGCCCGGCGCGCGGGAGTGGCTCGTGCATTGCGGCAGCCTGTCGAAGGTGCTCTCGCCGGGCCTCAGGATCGGCTGGCTGATCGCCCCGCCGGAACTGCTCGCGAAGGCCGTCATGTGCAAGCAGTTCAGCGATGCGCACACGAGTACCTTCGCGCAGGCCACCGCCCAGCACTACCTCGCCTCGGGGCGCATGCCCGCGGCCGTCGAGCGCGTGCGCGCGGCCTACGGCGAGCGTTCGCGTGTGATGTGCGATGCCCTCGAGCGCACGCTGGGTGAGGCGGTTTCGTTCGTCCGGCCTGCCGGTGGCATGTTCGTCTGGGCGCGGCTCACGGGGCCGGATGCGGATGCCGACGCGTTCGCCAAGCGGGCGATCGAGCGTGGTGTGGCGTTCGTTCCTGGTGCGCCCTTCTTTGCCGAGAACCCGGATCGTGCTGCGTTTCGCATGAGTTACGCGACCTCGGATCCGGCGCGGATCGAGGAGGGGGTGCAGCGACTTGCCGCTGCATTGTGATCGCTGGATTCCACCCGTTCACTGCCATGCCTGGACTCGACCGAGATACCCCCATCCCCACCGAAATCACGCTCGACCGCAAGCGTCGCGTGCTCGTGCTTGTCTACCCCGAGGGTCGGCATGAACTGAGCTTCGAGTATCTGCGCGTCATGAGCCCCTCGGCCGAGGTGCGCGGTCACGGCCCCGGGCAGGAGGTGCTCCAGGTCGGGAAGCGCGATGTGGACATCGTCGAACTCGAACCGGTTGGCATGTACGCGCTTCGCCCGCGTTTTTCCGACGGTCACGACACCGGGATTTATTCCTGGGACTACCTCCACCGACTCGCGGCCGAGCGGGAGCAGGCGTGGGCGGATTACCTGCGCCGGCTCGAGGCCGCGGGCGCCTCGCGTGACCCGTCGCCGGGAGCCTCGGCATGAGCGAGCCCGAGACCACCCACTTCGGCTATCGCACTGTCGCGCGCGAGGAGAAGGCCAAGCTCGTCCGCGGGGTGTTCGACTCGGTCGCAAGCCGCTACGACCTCATGAACGATGTGATGTCGGGCGGGCTCCACCGTCTCTGGAAGCGTTTTTCCGTGGGGCAGCTCCTGCTTCGGCCGGGCGATCAGGTGCTCGATCTCGCAAGCGGCACGGGCGATCTCATCCGGCTCATGGCGGAGGCGGTCGGGCCGACCGGCCACGTGCTGCACACCGACATCAACGCGGCGATGCTGGCCGAGGGTCGGCGGCGGCTCATCGATCACGGCATCCTCACCCCGGCCATCCAGTGCAATGCCGAGCGGCTGCCGTTCGCCGATCGGAGTTTCGATGCGGTCTCGATTGCCTTCGGCCTGCGCAACGTCACCGACAAGCAGGCAGCGCTCGGCGAGATGCAGCGCGTGCTCCGGCCGGGCGGTCGTGCGCTCGTGCTCGAGTTCTCGCGCCCTGCACCGCTCATCAAGCTCCCTTACGACTGGTATTCATTCAACCTGCTGCCCCGCATGGGCCAGGCCATTGCCGGTGACCGTGAGAGCTACCAATACCTCGCCGAGAGCATTCGCATGCATCCGGATCAGGAGACGCTCAAGGGCATGTTCGAGCGCGCCGGCTTCGATCGCGTCGAATACTGGAATCTCACCGGGGGGATCGTGGCGGTTCATCGCGGCATCCGGCTGCGCTGAACAGGGCGATGAATCCTGCTTTGAACGGATCGATTCAGCCGACGCGGGCAAATCCGGACGGCTGGGCGGGCACTTCGCCCTAAGATCCTGGTCCATATCGCTTGGGCGTCGTCTGCGCCCGGATCCAGCTTCACACCAAAGGGTAGTTGCCATGTGGAAGTCCTTTTCTCTCGTGGTCGCGGCCGCCGTTCTGGCCGCATCATCCGTGGCCGAGGCCAAGCGTCTCGGCGGCGGCAAGTCGCTCGGCGCGCAGCGTGAGGCGCCTGCAGCCACCCGGCAAGGCACGCCTCCGGCCGCGTCACCTCAGCAGGCTGCACCCGCCGCACCGGCAGCCGCAGCGGGTGGCACGGCCGCGGCCGGTGCTGCTGCCAAGACTGGCATGGCCCGCTGGGCGGGTCCGCTCGCGGCCATCGCGGCCGGGCTGGGCTTGGGATACCTCTTCTCGCAACTCGGGGCAGGTGGCTTCCTGATGTTCCTGCTCGTCGCGTTGGCCGGCATCGTGCTGCTCGCGGTTCTCGCCCGTCGCATGATGAAGTCGGCCGCACCGGCCTCGGCCAACGGCGCGCCGCTTCAGTATCAGGCGCCCGGTCGCACCGAGCCCACGTCGTTCACCCCGGGTGCGGCCACTGCCGTCTCCGGCATTCCTGCAGGCTTCGACAAGGCGGGCTTCGAACAGCAGGCGAAGAGGCAGTTTCTCGCGCTCCAGGCGGTCAACGACCGCGGTGATCTCGATGCGCTGCGTGAGCTCGTGACCGACGAGTTCTACAACCAGGCCGCGAAGGATGTGATCCAAGGCAACAAGGACGCCACCGAGTTCGACATGCTCAACGCCGAGCTGATCTCGATCGACACCGATCGTGGCATGTACTGGGCCCAAGTCGAGTTCTCGGGCAACGTGCGCGAGGACGGCATGGTGATGGGCTCGCCTTTCCGTGAAGTGTGGAACCTGAACAAGCCGGTCGATGGCAGCCGCGGCTGGTTGCTCGCGGGTATCCAGCAGGCTTGATGGCTCTGCCGATCGCGTCGATCGCAAGGCCGCCTTCGGGCGGCCTTTTCCTTTTCGCGTCACGGGCTTCGCGATAATCCGGGGATGCTGCCTTCGAGCCTGATTGCCCGCGCGCTGTCCCGTCTGCTCGCCCATGACGAAGGGGCGCGCAACACCCTCAAGTCACACGCGGGCAGCACGCTCGCGGTGCGCATGCCGCCGCTCGTGGCGATGCTCGAGATCACGGCGGCCGGTGATTTCGCCGCTGCTGATCTCGACGCAGGCGCGGAACCGACGGTTGCGGTCGAGTTCCCGCTCACGGCGTTGCCCCTCCTGGCCCAGGGCCAGGATGCGGCGCTTCGGGCGGCGCGCATCAGCGGCCAGGCGGGGCTGCTGCGCGATGTGGCGAACGCGCTCCGGAGCCTGCCGTTCGCGGCCGAGGCCGAACTCGAGCGCTTCGTGGGCCCGATCTTCGCCAACGAGGCCGTGCGGCTGCTCAAGGCCTTGAAGGCCTTTGGCGACAACGCCCGCGAGGGGCTGCATGAAGCCACGGCGCGTTACCTCAAGGACGAGGCCCGGCTCGTCGCCACGCGCGAGGAGGTTGCCCGTTTCGCCGCCGATGTGCAGCGGCTCCGTCTCGATATCGAACGGCTGAAGGCGCGCGTGGCACGCCTCGCTTGAGGCGTGCCGGTTCAACGCCTTCGCGACTGAACTCGCTCGATCTCCTCGGCGCTCGCGGGCCGGATCGCCAGCGCAGCGAGGCCCGCCTGCACCATGGCATCGCGCCCGGAGTCCGGTTTGATCGGGGCCCCCAATTCGATCTCGCCAGGCGCGAAGGATGCACTCGCAGGGAGATTGAGCACAGGTCGCAACTCATAGCCTTCGTGGCCGTTCGCATCGGGAACGGTATTCACGACGAAGGCGTAGCGGAACGTCGCGCCGCTCGGCCCTTGGAAAGCGATCTCGTTCATGCGGCCACTCTGCACGACGAACCGAAGTGGTTGACGCCCGATCGGTGTCAACTCCACACTCGCCCATTGCGAACGTGCCTCCAAGGCTTGGGGACGTGCGCTCGCCGCTACTGCTTGCATCGTTGCTGGGCCACGGATCGTCGGGAGATCGGCTGCTTGAACTTCCAGCGACACGAGCGCCGCGGCCCATGTGCCGATGATCGCAAGTGTGAAGGTGCTGCGTTGGAAAGTCTGAATCATGAGAGCCTTTGGGAGCAAACGACAATCGCTGACGAAGGTGGACGAACCATGGAATTCGGTCGACCCGGCTATTCCATCTCCGCCTTCGCGGCCTCGACATCGAGCCATTCCATCGCGTCCATCGGCACGTGGGCAGCGGCTTCGGCGTAGAGGCGCTCGACGTCCTTCATGCGCTTGTCGCCAAAAAGCTTGTAGAGCCCATCGGCCATCTCGGTACGGGCAATGGCCGACTCGGGATTGAGCTTGAGGGCTTTTTCGTAATGCTCGACAGCGGCTTCCTTGCTTGCCCCATAGGTCATCTTGCCGATCATCGCGCCGACTTTTTCGATCACCTCGGCGTGGAAGGTGCCCAGGCCGATGTGCGCGTCCGCGTGCTTGGGCTCGAGCTTGATGGCTGTCTCGAGCGCGGCCTTGACCTTGCCGCCGATGCCCTCGGCGAGCGCCTTGGCCACACCGATCAACTGGCCGTAGCGGCCCAGCGCGTAGGCTTGCAGGTAGAAGGCGTTGGCATTCTTCGGCTGCGCCGCCTGCAGTTCTTCGCAGCGTGCGGCGACGGCCTGATAGGTCTTGATCTTGGCTGGATCGCTCTTCTCGAGGTAGTTGGCGTAGATGCACGCGGCCTTGTTCGCGGCGTTGTAGCCATCGAGCCCCGCGGCGAGGCCGGCATCATGCGCGCCCTGGAAATCGCCCGCGTGGTAGAGCCGCCAGGCGTCCTGCACGGCCTTGTCCGCGGGGAAAGGTTCCGCGTCGCCCTTGTGCAGACGGGCCCAGTGCTTCTTGAGCGCCGCGCCGTCGTAGTGGAATGCGCTCGCATTCCCCGGAAAGGCAACCCATCCGGTTTTCTTCGTGGCCATTGACCATGTCCTCCTAATTCAACTTGGGGAAACGCTGATTAACTTGCTGCGCAGCCCGATTGCTTTGTCGCATGCTCGCTCATCGCTCGCCTACCTTCAAGGTATGTCTCGCGATTCGCTGCGCGGCTTCGCGCACTCGGGCTTGCTCGCGACAGTTGATCAGCGTTTCCCTTGGGGTGTCCGGTGGAGCGCCTCGAATCCCCGTGCGATGGTTCGCGCGAGGGCAGGTGGCACCGCGGGCGCGCGGAAACTGCATGAGCGTCACCGGTACTCGGCCGCCAGCTTCTCGAACAAAGCCCGCGCGTTTCCCGTGAGATAGGGCGCGATCATCGCCATCACCTGAAACACGCCGCGGCTCATCGCTTCGGCTTCGTCGAGCTTGCGCGGGTTCATCACGTAGCTGTAGCTGTACCAGTAGGTCGCCGTGAGCACGACATTGGTGGCCACCGCCGAGATCTCGCCCTTGCTTGCGGCCAGTTCGCCGCGTTCGCGCAGGTCGGTCATGAGGGCTTCGGCGCTCTTCTGAGCGTTCTGCAGGATGCTCTTGAAATGCGTCTCGATGATGCGGTTCTTCGCGAGCAGGTCGTTCAGGTCCCGGTAGATGAAGCGGTACTTCCAGATCTTCTCGAACACGAGGTGCAGCCAGAACCAGGTGTCCTCGACGTTCGCCCGCCGGTCCTTCTGCATGGCGAACAACTCGTCCATCTCCCGCTCGAACTGGGCGAAGATCCTGGTGACGATCTCGTCCTTGCTGCGGTAGTGGTAGTAGAGGTTGCCCGGCGAGATGTTCATCTCGTCGGCGATCGCGTTGGTGGTGACGTTGGGTTCACCGATCGCGTTGAACATCCCGAGCGAGACTTCGAGGATCCGCTCCTTGGTGCGGCGGGGCGCTTTTCTCTCCATCGGGCTATTGTGCGGATTCCGCTGCCGTGAGGCAATCGCCGGGCGCTGCTCAGCGTGTCGCCAGATGGATTTCGAGCGCGTCGAGCGTGCGGGTGAGTTGCGCCACCGCCTGTCCGGTACGGCCGCGGTGGCTCGCGTGCGACGTGGGGAGCAGCCGCCGATTCGGGTCGGCGAGCGCGCGTTCGTTGATCGTGAGCCCGAACTCGGCGAGTGCCGGGCGCAGCACGTCGATGCGCGAGAGCAACTGGGCGCGCGTGTGCTGATACGCGTGCTCGGCCAGTCGCCGACGGTTCGCGTAGGAGAACAGGTTGGCGAAGAAGAGATCGGCGTCGCCGCGCGAAGGCTCGAGCACGATCAGTCGCGCGTCCTCGTAGGTGTGGGCATAGCTTGCGATGCCTTTCTCGAAGCGCGAATGGATCAGCGAGCGGAAGGTCTGCGAAAGCACGGTCGGCAGGCCGCGCTCGGCGAGATGGGACTGGGCGCGCTGGGCCACCGTCCCGTCGAAGGGCACGAGCGGGTTGATGCAGATGACGAGCTTGGCGCCCGCATCGAGCGCGGCTGAGGCGTGCACGGTCTTGTTGAGCGCACCGTCCACGTAGTGGCGCGCGCCGATCTGCACGGGGGCGTAGAGCACGGGCAGGGCGGCCGAGGCCTGGATGGCCTGCGAGATGGGGACGTGATTCAACTCCGGGCGGCCGAACTCCACCGTGCGGCCGGAGTCGAGATCGGTGGCGACGACGTAGAGCGGGGCCGGAAGCTCACGGAAGTCGTTGCTCCGTCCGGGCCGCGTGAGGAGGGTCCGTACGGCCTCCTCGATTGCGCGGTTGTCGCAGAAGCCATTGGGTACGGCCACGGCGAGTTGCCGAAGCTCGCTGAACAGTCGCGCTGGCGAGAGCGAGCGCGCGGTCGCCCAAAGCGCGCTCGCCATCGCTCCCGGCAGGCGCGCCAGACGGGTGGCGTATTCGCCGTACGCCGGTCGCATGAACACGCGCGGGTCGAGCAGCCGACCATCCGGCCCCTCGTTCTCGATGAAGAGACGCACCATGTCGCGGGGCTGGATGCCGTTGGCGAGCCCTGCCGCCACGAATGCGCCTGCGGAGACGCCCACATAGCTGTGCAGGCGCGTGAAGTCGAGCCCGGGCAGTGCCTCGGCCAGTGCTTCGAGAGCGCCCACCTCGTAGACCGCGCCGAGCGGCCCGCCGCCGGCGAGGGCCAAGGCGATCGGGGGGCGGGCTTTCGATGAAGGTGCGTTTTCTCTCATGGTGCAGATTGGATACGAAAACGGCCACGCGTGGTGGCCGTTCGTTCAGGAACTGGTCCCCCTCGGTCCGGAAGCAGGGGCGAGGGGACGATCCCGCGATGATCAGTTGACGGTCGCCTTGACGGCGGCCTTCGCCTTCTTCACGCTGGTTTTGGTGGCAGCCGCGACGCTCTTCCTGGCCTTGGCGACGGTGGCCGCACCGTTGGCGCGAGCCTTCGTGGCAGCAGCGCCACCCTTCTCGGCGTTCAGCCTGGCGACCTGCTTGGTCAGCTCGTCCACGCGGGCGAGCAGCGCGGTGATGTCCGCCTTGCTCGGCACGCCCAGACGATTGACGGCGCGGCCGACGCGCTCCTCGAACACGGTTTCGAGACGATCCCACGCGCCCTGGGCCTTGCTCGTCGCTTCGCTGATCTTGCCGGAGACTTCGTTGGTCACGTCGTTGACCTGGCTGTCGGCAAAGCGCTTGACCTTCTTCTGAAGCTGCGTGCCTTCCTTCACGAGCGCTTCAAACACCTTGCCGCCTTCCTCCTGCGCCTTGGAGAATGCGCCGAGGCCAGCGAGCCAGATCTGCGTGGACGAATCCTTGAGCTGGGCGATCAAAGCATTGCCTCCGGCGGTGTCGGCGGCTTTCTTGAACTTCTTGACCATGGGTGTTCTCCCTGAAAAAAGAGTGGATTGCGATGGCTGAACATTAGGCAATCCCCATAGAGCCTGCATCCTAGAACACGCCTTTTTGCTAGGAGCCCGGCTCTAGAATCGGCCAAAGACTCGGCTCAAGCAGCAGCGACCGGCGCGTGGGGCGCGTCCGGAGAGACACCACAAGGAGGAGCATCGTGAGTTATTTCGTCACCGGAGCCTCGGGCTTCATCGGCAAGCGTCTGGTCAGGAAGCTGCTCGAGCGCAAGGGCGCCGTCGTCTATTTTCTGATCCGCGCGGAGAGCAAGAAGAAGGTTGCCAAGCTGCAGGAGTTTTGGGGGGGCGATGCGGCCAAGCGCACGATCCCGATTTCCGGCGACCTGACCAAGCCGATGCTTGGGGTCTCTGCTGCCGATCGCGCGAAGCTCGCCAGCGCGAAGATCAAGCACTTCTTCCATCTCGCCGCGGTGTACGACATGGAGGCGAGCGCCGAGCAGAACCAGGCGGTGAACGTCGAGGGCACGCGCAACGCAGTCGCGCTCGCCAACGAGATCAAGGCGGCGCAGTTCGACCACATGAGCTCGATCGCCGTCGCCGGCAACTACGAGGGCGTGTTCCGCGAGGACATGTTCGAGGAGGCGAAGGACTACCTCGATCATCCCTACATGCAGACGAAGTACGAGAGCGAAGCGATTGTGCGCGAGGCCTGCAAGATGCCCTGGCGCGTCTACCGGCCGGGTGTCGTGCTGGGCGACTCGAAGACCGGCGAGATCGACAAGATCGACGGGCCGTACTACTTCTTCAAGTTGATCCAGCGCCTGCGCTCGGCCCTGCCGCCGTGGATGCCCGCGATCGGCATCGAGGGGGGGCGCATGAACATGGTGCCGGTGGATTTCGTGGTCGATGCCACCGATCACATCGCCCATGCGAAGGGGCACAACGGCAAGGCGTTTCATTTGACGGACCCGGCGCCCCTGCGCATCGGCGACTCGCTCAACATCTTCGCGCGCGCTGCACACGCGCCGCAGATGGCGCTGCGCGTGAACGCGGCGCTGTTCGGCTTCATCCCGCAGAGCGTGGTCAAGGGCGTGATGATGCTCGCGCCCGTGCGCCGCATGAAGAACGCGGTGATGAAGGATCTGGGCATTCCCGAGGACGTGCTCGGCTTCATCAACTACCCCGTGCGCTTCGACTGCCGCGACACCTTGAAGGCGCTCGAAGGCACGAAGATCGCCGTGCCCGAGCTCGAAAGCTATGCGTGGAGGCTCTGGGACTATTGGGAGCGCCATCTCGACCCGGATCTGTTCATCGACCGCACGCTCAAGGGGCAGGTCGAGGGCAAAGTGGTCCTGATCACCGGCGGCACCTCGGGCATCGGCCAGGCCACGGCCCTCAAGATCGCCAAGGCGGGCACCGCCAAGGCGGTCATCGTCTGCGGCCGCGATCAGGAGAAGATCGACGAGACGCTGGCGCTCGCCAAGAAGGAAGGGGTCTCGATCCTCGCCTATCAGGCGGACGTGGCCGATGAGGCGAGCTGCGCCGCCTTCGCCAAGACCCTGAACGAAGTGCATGGCGGCGTGGACATCCTCGTCAACAACGCCGGCCGCTCGATCCGGCGGGCGATCGAAAACAGCTACGACCGCTTCCACGACTTCGAGCGCACGATGCAGGTCAACTACTTCGGTGCGCTCCGCATCACGCTCGCGCTCTTGCCCGGCATGAGCGAGAGGAAGCGTGGCCACGTCATCAACATCAGTTCGATCGGCGTGCTGACCAACGCACCGCGCTTCTCGGCCTACGTCGCATCGAAAGCGGCGCTCGATGCGTTCACGCGCTGCGCTTCGTCCGAGTACGCCGATCGGGGCATCAACTTCACGACGATCAACATGCCGCTCGTGAAGACGCCGATGATCGCGCCGACCAAGATCTACAACAACGTGCCCACGCTCGAGCCGGAAGAGGCCGCCGACATGATCTGCCGCGCGATCGTCTACAAGCCGGTGCGCATCGCCACGCGTCTGGGCGTCCTCGGCCAGGTGCTCCATGCGTTTGCCCCGCGCATGGCGCAGATCATCATGAACACGAGCTTCCGCATGTTCGGTGACAGCGAGGCGGCGAAGGGCAAGAAGAACGAAGTGACGGGCCCGTCACCCGATCAACTCGCGCTGTCGAATTTGATGCGCGGGATCCATTTCTGAGGTTCAGCAGCTCCGCTCGCAAAGGCCCGTCTACGCGTGCGCGGCGGGCAGTTCGGGCAGGAAGTCGACTTTCGCGCTTTTCTGCTGGACCGCCCCATCCGATGGGGCTTCGAGGTCCAAGCTGTTGCACGTCTGTCGCGGTGTCTCTCCTATGAGAATCCGTGCATCGGAAAGACGCTTTTCCTGCGCATTCCTGTAGTCAAGCCCTGTGAAATGCCGTCTAATTCGCGCTGATTTCCGGGCCTCGCGCGTCATGAGCGATTCGATGCGTGCGGTACGGCGGTCCGCAGTCGTTTTTCCGAGGCCTGGGCCTTGCCGATCGGCTGCGTTTCGACTGAGCCCATTCACTTCAATCTGTCCTTGAGGAGTCACTGACGATGGCAGCAGCCAAGAAGCCTGCGGCGAAGAAGCCCGCCGCCAAGAAGCCCGCCGCAAAGCCGGCCGCCAAGAAGCCCGCCGCCAAGGCTGCGGCGAAGAAGCCCGCGGCGAAGAAGCCGGCCGCCAAACCGGCCGCCAAGAAGCCCGCCGCGAAACCCGCAGCCAAGAAGGCCGCAGCGAAGAAGCCTGCTGCCAAGCGCACGCCGAATGCAGCGTTCATGAAGGCAATGACGCCCTCCGCCGTCCTTGCCGCGATCACCGGTGCCGCCCCGATGCCGCGCACCGAAGTCACCAAGAAGGTCTGGGACTACATCAAGAAGAACAAGCTGCAGGACGCGGTCAACAAGCGCATGATCAATGCCGACGAGAAGCTCCGGCAGATCTTCAACAAGGCGCAGGTTTCGATGTTCGAGATGACCAAGCTCATCTCGAGCCACCTGAAGTAGTCGACTCGACAGCGTCTCAAGGCCCGTTCGGCGTCCGCCGGGCGGGCTTTTTCGTTGGCTGTTTGGCTATAATCCCCGATTCTTCGAAAACAACTACCGTCCGAAGGGGCAATCGGTCGCGGCTGGGTCGTCATGGCTCAACGGGTGCCTGCTCTGCGGATCGGATGAAAAGAGAGACACTGCCATGGCACTCACGCCCGCCCAGACGGCCGAGATCATCAAGACCTACGGTCGTGGTACCAACGACACCGGCTCCACCGAAGTTCAGGTGGCGCTCCTGACCGCCAACATCAACGGCCTCGCCGATCACTTCAAGGCGCACGCCAAGGATCACCACAGCCGCCGCGGCCTGCTCAAGATGGTGAACAACCGTCGCCGCCTGCTGGCGTATCTGAAGAACACCGATCGCGCCCGCTATCAGGCGCTGATCGAAAAGCTCGGTCTGCGCAAGTAAGGCGCACCACCGGGTGATGAGCGAAGGCCGCTTTCGCACTTCGGGCGAGCGGCCTTCGTCGTTTTGATCGTTCCAACCGGGAAGTTCGCCCGATCTCGCCGGAGCCCCGAGTCCACAAGAGTCTGTCGCAAGCGCCTCGTCTTCGTCCGGTCGACCCGGGCGCGCTTGCGACAGTCTCCGGTGTGACGGACGCCTTCGGCTGACAGGAAACCTCCCGCCTTGCGCACGACGCGGGCTTCGGCCCGCGGCGCGACCACCATCGACAGGAGGGCCCATGCCCACAGCCATCAAGAAATCCATCCAGTACGGGCGTCACACGCTCACCCTCGAAACCGGCGAGATCGGTCGCCAAGCCGACGCGGCCGTGCTCGTCAGCCTCGACGACACGGTCGTCCTCGTCACTGCGGTGGCCAAGCGCACCGTCAAGGAAGGGCAGGATTTCTTCCCGCTCACCGTGGACTATCAGGAGAAGTTCTACGCCACCGGCCGGATCCCGGGCGGCTTCTTCAAGCGCGAGGGCCGCCCCACCGAGAAGGAAACGCTCACCGCGCGCCTCATCGACCGGCCGATCCGCCCGCTCTTCCCGGATGGCTTCTACAACGAGATCCAGGTCATCGCGACGGTGCTGTCGATGGACCCGGAGATCGATCCCGACATCCCCGCGATGATCGGCGCCTCGGCCGCGCTCGCGATCTCGGGCGTGCCCTTTGCCGGCCCGATCGGCGCGGCGCGTGTCGGTTACCTGAACGGCGAGTACGTGTTGAACCCGACCGCGACCGAGCTCAAGACCTCGCAGATGGATCTCGTCGTGGCCGCGACCGAAACCGCGGTCATGATGGTCGAATCCGAGGCGCTCGAACTGCCCGAGCAGGTGATGCTCGACGCCGTGTGGTGGGGCCATGCCCAGCAGCAGGCGGTCATCGACCTCATTCACTCGCTCGTCGAGGAGGCCGGCAAGCCCGCCTGGGAGTGGACGCCGCCCGCCAAGGACGAGTCGCTCTCGGCGCGCATCCGCGAGATCGCCGGCCCGGGCTTCGACGAGGCTTACAAGATCAAGAGCAAGCAGGCGCGCACCCAGAAGCTGAAGGAGGTCTATGCCGCCGCCGAGGCCGCGCTGATCCCCGCGGATGCCGACACGCTCACCCGCAACCACATCATGAACGAGCTCTTCGCGCTCGAAGCGAAGACGGTGCGCGAGCAGATCCTGCGCGGCGAACCGCGCATCGACGGGCGTGACACGCGCACCGTGCGTCCGATCTCGGTGCGCACCGGCGTATTGCCGCGCACGCATGGCTCGGCACTGTTCACGCGTGGCGAAACGCAGGCCCTCGTCGTTGCCACGCTGGGCACCAAGCAGGACGAGCAGATCATCGATGCGCTCGGCGGCGAATACCGCGAGCGTTTCATGCTCCACTACAACATGCCGCCCTTCGCCACCGGCGAGACCGGTCGTGTCGGCGCACCCAAGCGGCGCGAAGTCGGTCATGGCCGCCTTGCGAAGCGGGCGATCGTCGCCGTGCTGCCGCCCGAGAAGGACTTCTCGTACTCGATGCGCGTCGTCTCCGAGATCACTGAATCGAACGGCTCCTCTTCGATGGCGTCCGTCTGCGGCGGCTCGCTCGCCCTCATGGACGCCGGCGTGCCGCTCAAGGCGCCGGTGGCCGGCATCGCCATGGGCCTGATCAAGGAAGGCAATCGCTTCGCCGTGCTGACTGACATCCTCGGTGACGAGGATCATCTGGGCGACATGGACTTCAAGGTCGCCGGTACCGACCGCGGCGTGACCGCCCTGCAGATGGACATCAAGATCCAGGGCATCACCAAGGAGATCATGGGTGTGGCGCTCGCGCAGGCCTACGATGCGCGTCAGCACATCCTGAAGATCATGCACGAGGCGCTGCCGCACTCGCGCACTGAGCTGTCGGCTTACGCCCCGCGTCTGGTCACCTTCAAGATCAATCCGGAGAAGATCCGCGACGTCATCGGCAAGGGCGGGGCGGTCATCCGTGCGCTGTCCGAGGAAACGCGCTGCCAGATCGACATCCAGGACGATGGCACGGTCACCATCGCCTCGCCCAACGGCGATGACCTGAAGGAGTGCAAGCGTCGCATCGACGAGATCACGGCCGAGGTCGAAGTCGGCGTGGTCTACGAAGGCCCGATCGTGCGCATCATGGATTTCGGCGCGGTGGTGCAGCTGCTGCCGGGCCGCGATGGACTGCTCCACATCAGCCAGATCGCCAACGAGCGGGTCAACGCGGTCACCGACTTCTTCAAGGAAGGCGATATCGTCAAGGTCAAGGTGCTGGGCTTCGACGACAAGGGGCGCGTCAAGCTCTCGCGCAAGGTGCTGCTCGAAGACGGTGCGACTCCGGCGGCCGAGCCGCCCGCACCCGCCGCGAACTGACGGCTGGCGCTGAGCGCGGGGCGCTCATCGAGATCGAACGGGGCCTTCGGGCCCCGTTCCTCTTCCGGGGTCAGGTTGGGGTGATGCGGAAGCCGTTTCGACCAGCCCCCTTCGCTGCCCGCAAGGCGGCATCCGCCCGGGCGATCAGGTGCTCGAGATCGATTGCGCTGTCGAACGGCGTGAGGCCGATGGAGCAGGTCACACGCGCGCCGTCCGCGGGGTTGTTGGGCAGGTTCGCCAAGACACGCTCGGCCAGGCGCTGCCCGTCCGGGACGACCGCGCCCGGGATCAGGAGCGCGAACTCATCGCCGCCGATCCGCGCGATCAGACCGGAGCGACCCGCTGCGCTCCGCAGGCACTGCGCGATGTCGACCAGGAGTCGATCGGCCGCAATGAATCCCAGCGTCGTGTTGACGGACTTGAAGTGGTCGACGTCGATCAAGGCCAGAGTCCACGGCGCGTGATCGTCGCAACGGCCAACCGCTGCGAGCAGCCCCCGTCGATTCAAGGCGCCGGTCAGCGGATCATGCTCTGCTGCTTCCGCGAGCGCAGCGGTACGCCGGACTTGGAATATCACCGATCCCAGCAGGCGGCCGAATTCGAGGAAGAGTTGCTGATTGCGTGTGGAGAAGAACGCAGCGTCCGACGCGTAGAGCGCCAGCAGTCCACGTTCGCTCGCCCGGCCGTGCTCGAGCGGGATCACGTTCACCGTCCGCACGCTGTACTCCTTCGCGAGGCGTCGCCACGGGGCGTGCAACGAGGTGGTGCCGATCGCATAGGCATGCACGGTCTCGCCGCGAATCGTCCGGAAGACGGGGCCTTGGCGGGTGAGCGCGGTGGCCTGGATGTCGAGTGTCGCGGCGTAGGCCGCAGCCCGGCCGGCGTAGGCGACCGGGCGAACGCGTTCCGTGTCCGGGTCGCCGAACCAGATCCAGGCCAGCTCGAGTTGTGGAAGCTCTTCGACCAAGGCCTCGCACACCCGCTGGGCGATGTCGACCCGGGAGCCCTCGGACATCAGCTGGCGGGAAGCGCGCAGCACGGAGGCGGCGACATCGATCGACGGGGCCGAAGGTGCACCCGTGAAGATGGTGCGGACGAAGTCGATCGTGGAGGGCATCTGGGGCGGGCAAAGCGCTGTGCGCACGATATTCTAAGCCCCGGGCTCGGAACATTCCTCTGGGTTGTCCCCGGTTGCGCACCGGGGAACAGGCGTCCGGAGTGGCATGTTCCCATCGCGTTGGGCCGCCCAGCCGGACACCGTCCGCGCGCTGCAATCGTCCGTGGTTCCCCGGTAGAGCCTTCGGTCTAATCGCTCCGTGCCCGGGGTTTCAAACGCTTTCTTCGTCATCCTTCTGGCGCACAATTCGAACGAACGTTTGAATTGCTTCGGCCGCCTTTCGAAGTCCACCGCGGCCGGATGCGCACCGAAGGAGTATCGCCATGCCGACCTACACCCCCCCGCTTCGTGACATGCGTTTCGTGCTCGAGGAACTCCTCGATGCGCCGAGCCACCTGAAGGCACTGCCAGCGCATGCCGAGGTCGACATCGACACCATCATGGCCGTGCTGGAGGAGGGCGGCAAGTTCGCTGCGGAGGTGCTGGCACCGCTCAACCAGAGCGGCGATCGTGAAGGTTGCACGCTCGATCAGGCCACCCACACGGTGACCACGCCGAAGGGCTACAAAGAGGCGTACCGGCGCTACATCGACGGTGGCTGGGCGGCGCTCGCCTGCGACCCCGCCTATGGGGGGCAAGGCCTGCCGATCGTCGTGAACCAGGGCTTCTACGAGATGCTCAACAGTGCCAACCAGGCGTGGACGATGTATCCGGGTCTGACCCACGGCGCCTACGAGTGCCTGCATGCGCACGGCACGCCCGAGCAGAAGCAGACCTACCTGCCCAAGATCACGAGTGGCGAGTGGACGGGCACCATGTGCCTGACCGAGCCGCACTGCGGCACCGACCTGGGCCTGCTGCGCACCAAGGCCGAACCCAACGCCGACGGCAGCTACACGATCACCGGCAACAAGATCTTCATCAGCTCGGGGGAGCATGATCTCGCCGAGAACATCATCCATCTCGTGCTCGCGCGGCTGCCCGACGCACCGCCGGGGACGAAGGGCATCAGCCTGTTCGTGGTGCCGAAGTTCATCCCGAAGGCCGACGGCAGCTTGGGCGAGCGCAACAAGATCTTCTGCACCGGCCTCGAGCACAAGATGGGCATCCATTCCAACGCGACCTGCCAGATCGCGCTCGATGGCGCGCGCGGATGGCTCGTGGGCGAGCCCAACCGTGGCCTGGCCGCCATGTTCGTGATGATGAACGCCGCGCGGATCGGGGTGGGCATGCAGTCGCTCGGGCTGACCGAAGTCGCCTTCCAGAACGCGCTCGCGTATGCCAAGGATCGGCTGCAGATGCGCGCGCTCTCCGGCCCGAAGGCGCCGGACAAGGCCGCAGACCCGATCATCGTGCATCCGGATGTGCGCAAGATGCTGCTCACCGCCAAAGCCTATGCCGAGGGCGCGCGCGTGCTGTCGATGTACTGCGCGCTCTTGGTGGACACCTACCTCTCTCATCCGGACGCCGCCGTGCGCAAGGAGGCCGAGGA
>CAZSTF010000002.1:0-56657 GCA_964609555.1 uncultured Alcaligenaceae bacterium
CGGGTGCCGGCGGCGGGGGCGGCGGGGGCACGCTGGGCGGCGGTGGCGCCGGCCGTGGCCGCTCGGTCGCCACGAGCTCCACCGACACAGGGGATGCTTCGGGTCGCACCTGCTTCCATTGCACAGAAAAGACCAGCGCGGCGGCGAGCAGCCCGTGCACGAGCACGGTGCCGACGATGGCGCGGGTCCGGGCGGTGCGCTCGCTCACTGGCCTTCGCGCGCGGCCAGCCCCACCCGCTTCACACCCGCGGCATGGAGCGCCCCCAGAAGTTCGACGACCTGCTCATAGGCCACGCGCCGATCGGCCGCGATGACCACGGCACGTCCGCCCGGGCTCTGAAGGGCCTGGATGCGGGCGACCGCCTGCGCCCGCGACAGGTTGCGCTGCCCTGCCGCACCGGCACCGACGTCGATCCGTCCATCGCGATGGATCGTGACCTCGATCGGGTCCGCTGTCGTCGGCGCGAGCGCCTGGCCCACGCTCGGCAGCTCGATCTCCCCGGTGCGCAGGCTCGGGGTGGCGATCATGAAGACGATGAGCAGCACGAGGATCACGTCGATGAAGGGCACGACGTTGATCTGGGCCATGAGCTTCCTGCGCTTCATGCCTGCCGCTGGAGGATGTTCAGGAATTCTTCGGCGAAGGTGTCGAGCTGCGTGTTGATGCGGTCCAACTCGGCCTGATAGCGGTTGTAGGCCACGACCGCCGGAATCGCGGCAAAGAGACCGATCGCCGTGGCGATGAGTGCTTCGGCGATGCCGGGTGCGACCTGCGCCAGCGTGGCCTGACCGACGCTCGCCAGCCCGCGGAACGAGTTCATGATGCCCCAGACGGTGCCGAGCAGCCCGATGTAGGGCGCGACACTCGCGACCGTGGCGAGCCCGGGCAAGCGGTGCTCGAGCGCATCCATTTCGCGCTCGACCGCGACCTTGAGCGCACGCCGCGTGCCATCGACGATGGCGTCCTTGGTCGCGTTCGCCTGCTTCTTCTGCTTGACGAATTCGCGAAAGCCGGCGGCGAAGACCTCGGCCTGGGCGCCCCCGAGTTCCCCTTTGCCTCCCTTGTCGCCTTCCCGCACCCGGTTGTAGAGCGAGGTGAGATCCGCGCCACCCCAGAACGCGTCATCGAACGCGCGGATGCGCCGCTTGGCCTGCTTGATGAGCCCGCCCTTGTAGAAGATCAGCCACCAGGACCAGAGTGACATCGCCACGAGCAGCACCATCACGGCCTGCACCGGGATCGAGGCTTGACTGACGAGGTGGAGGATCGAGAGGTCGGCGCTGGGCGTCATGCGGCAGAGGCAGGGGCAAGTTCAGGGTTCGGAGGGCGCGGCAGCATCGACTGGCGCAGGGCTGGCGGCATCGCCTTCGGGCGGCCGTCCGTCGCCCCGATGTAGGCGGCGGTGACACGGGCCTCGAGCAGCATCTCGTCATCCCGCAGCACGCGCTGGCGGATGACGATGCGTGCGCGGCCGACGTCCTCGGGTTCGCAGGTCACCGTGACGAGGTCGTTGAGCCGCGCGGGCGCGAGGTAGTCCGCCTCCACCCGGCGCACGACGAACACGGCGTCCTCGTCGCGCTGCAGCTGATTGAGGTCCCAGCCTGCCGCGCGCAGCCACTCGGTGCGCGCGCGCTCGAGAAAGCGCAGGTAGTTGGCGTAATAGACGACACCAGCGACATCGGTGTCCTCGTAGTAGATGCGAACCGTGATGAAAAACGGGGTGTCCATGCGCATCCGCTCAGGCCGCCGGGTCGTCAAAGAGTTCCCCGGTCCCCATCGCGGCCGGCGGCACGAGGCCGAAGTGCCGGTACGCCCGCGCCGTGGCCACGCGGCCGCGGCTCGTGCGCTGCACATAGCCCTGCTGGATGAGGAAGGGCTCGATCACGTCCTCGATCGTCTCGCGCTCCTCGCTGATCGCCGCGGCGAGGTTGTCGACGCCTACGGGACCGCCCGAGAACTTGTCGAGAATCGCCGAGAGGAGCTTCCGGTCCATCACATCGAGCCCCTGCGCATCGACATCGAGCATCCGGAGCGCCTGATCGGCGACTTCGGCGGTGACGCGGCCGCCGCTCTTGACTTCGGCATAGTCGCGCACGCGACGCAGCAGGCGGTTGGCGATGCGCGGGGTGCCGCGTGCGCGGCGGGCGATCTCGAGCGCGCCGGTCTCGTCGATGGCGACATTGAGGAGCCCCGCCGAGCGTGTGACGATGCGGGCGAGTTCGGCGTCGCTGTAGAACTCGAGCCGCGCAACGATCCCGAAGCGGTCGCGCAGGGGGTTGGTGAGCATTCCGGCCCGGGTGGTCGCGCCGACCAGCGTGAACGGCGGCAGATCGAGCTTGACCGAGCGCGCGCCGGGCCCCTCGCCGATCATGATGTCGATCGCGTAGTCCTCCATCGCGCTGTAGAGCGTCTCCTCGAGCACGGCCGAGAGGCGATGGATCTCGTCGATGAAGAGCACGTCGCGCGGCTCGAGGTTGGTGAGCAGCGCGGCGAGATCGCCCTTCTTCTCGAGGACGGGCCCCGAGGTCTGGTGCATCGTCACGCCCATCTCGCGGGCGATGATGTGCGAGAGCGTGGTCTTGCCCAAGCCCGGCGGACCAAAGAGGAGCACGTGATCGAGCGGCTCGCCGCGACCGCGCGCCGCCTCGATGAAGATCGAAAGCTGCTCACGGACTTTCTGCTGGCCGACGTAGTCGTCGAGCTGGCGTGGACGGAGCGCCCGTTCGAGCGCCTCCTCGTCACGGCCGACGCTCGCCGCGTCGATCAGCCGATCGGCAGCGCTCGGCGCGGCAGCGAGGGACGCGTCCTTGTGAATGGCCATGGGCTGATTCTAGGGAGACGTTCAGCGGCGCATACCGCGGCGACGGCGCCCAAGGTCCGCGATGATCGGGCGTTGGCAGGTGCGCCGCCGCGCTCGGAACTACACAGCCCAGACACCTCGAGTTGCTCCATTGCGGGTGCGATGGGTTGTTGCTACGCTTCGGACGCAGTGGTGGGGCGTGCCGCGCCACCTGATGTCTGCGGTCCGCGCCTGCACCGACAAGGTCATTCCTCGAGGAGTTTCCTGTCATGCCGTCCGAAGCCACAACCCTCGCATCCAAGCAGATGCGTCCCTCGCTGTTGGGGCGGTTCCTGCAACTTTCCGTTGTGCTCGCGGCTCTCGTGCTGATCGCACCGGCCTTTGCGGTACGGGTTGATTCGACCGCCATCCCCGAGTTGTCTGTGCCCACGACCGAGAGCGTCCGCCAGCGGCTAGACGCGCTGGCCCTCCCGTGGGTTCCGAATGCTGGGCAATGGGACGCCCGGGCGGCATGGCGGGCGCAGAGCTTTGCCGGATCGGTCTGGGTGACGCAAGATGGCACGCTCGTGCATGCGTTCACCGGGCCGCGTGCGGCGCAGTGTGAGACAGATCGCGGTGAAGCCCAACTCCATCCGCGCCGATTCGCTGAACGCCACTGCCCGCGTGCAGGCGGCTGGGTGCTGACCGAACGCTTCGTCAGCGGGCGCGATGGCGCCATTGTCGGCCGAGAGCCGCTCGAAGGACGGGTGAGCTACTTCGTGGGCGACGAGAGTCGGCATGCGCCGGATCTGCCTGCATACTCGGCGCTCGATCTGGGCGAAGTCTTCCCTGGTGTGCAGGTGCAGCTCCGGGCCACGCAGGCGAACGTCGAGAAGCTCTACACCGTCACCCCCGGTCGTGACCCGGGTGTGATCCGCATGCGGCTCGAGGGCACGCCGCGGCTCGTGCTCACGCGCGATGGGGCGCTCGAGGCGCAAACGACGCATGGCCCGATTCGCTTCACAGCGCCGGTGGCGTTCCAGTTCGATGCGCGGAACGAGCGGCGCGACGTCCCGGTGCGCTATGCCCTCAGGCCAAACGCCTGCGGAGAGCGCTGCCACGAATACGGTTTCGTGCTCGGCCACTACGACCGGAGTCGGCCGTTGACAATTGATCCCTTGCTGCAGTCCACGTTCCTGGGCGGGTCGGGTAGCGACTACGCCACCGCGCTTGCCATCCATCCGACAACAGGCGAGGTCTACGTGGCGGGCTATACGGACTCGACCCCCTTCCCCGGCACGGTGGGCGGGGCGCAAGCGGCCTCGGGCGGTGGGAACGATGCCTTCGTGAGCCGCTTCAATGCTGCGCTCACGGTGCGTCACCAGTCCACTTATATCGGCGATTCGGGTGACGATCGTGCGTATGCGTTGGCCATTCATCCGGTGAACGGTGATGTTTATGTGGCGGGCGAGACCGGGTCCACAAGTTTTCCGGGCACGGCGGGCGGGGCGCAGGCAGCCTACGGTGGCGGCAGCAGGGACGCTTTCGTCAGTCGCTTCAATGCGGCGCTCACGGTTCGCCACCAATCCACGTTCTTGGGTGGGGCGGGAAACGACCATGCCCAAGCCCTCGCCATTCATCCGGCGCGCGGCGAGATCTATGTTGCTGGATATACCTACTCCGCCGATTTCCCTGGCACCTCGGGCGGGGCTCAGGCCGCGATGAGCAGTGGCCCCGATGCCTTCGTCACCCGGTTCAATGCGACGCTCACGGTTCGCCACCAGTCCACGTACTCGGGTGCCGCGGGCCTTGATTACGGCACCGCGCTCGCCGTCCACCCGTTGAGCGGCGAGGTGTATGTGGCAGGTGGAACGTCCTCCACCGCCTATCCCGACACCGCTGGGGGGGCGCAGGCCACCTATGGCGGCGGATTGAGCGATGCGTTCTTGAGCCGCTTCAATGCGGCGCTCACGGAGCGCCTGCAGTCGACTTTCTTTGGTGGCTCGGGGAGAGATTACGCCAACGCACTGGCCATCCATCCGGCGAGCGGCGAGGTGTATGTTGCAGGTTGGACCACCTCCCCCGACCTGCCAGGCGCTTCGGGCGGGGCGCAGACGACCTCAGGCGGAGGTCGGGATGCCTTCGTGAGTCGCTTCAATGCTGCGCTCACAGCGCTCCCGCAGTCGAGCTATATCGGCGGCGGGGGGAGCGACGACGCCAACGCGCTGGCGATCCATCCCGCGAGTGGCGAAGTGTACGTGGCGGGTGATACTGCCTCCACGTTTCTTCCTGGCACCGTTGGCGGGGCACTGCCGACGTATGGCGGCGGACTCGCTGACGCGTTTGTAAGTCGCTTCAACGCGATGCTCACCGTCTGGCAGCAGTCCACCTTTGTGGGTGGAGCGGGGGACGATCGGATCGCCGCGATGGCCATCCATCCAGCCAGCGGAGAGGTCATCGTGGCAGGATCAAGCAATTCCATCGCGTTGCCTGGCACGGCGGGCGGGGCGCAGGCGGCCTCGGGGGGCGGCGTTGACGCCTTCGTCAGCCGGTTGTCGCTCGACCTGATGGCGGCGGACGTAGTGCCTGATGCCTTCGTGCTGCCCGCGCAACTGGGTGTACGTGTGTCGAGCACGCGCACGGCAGGGCCGGTGCAGATCGGTGGTCTCGGTGCGCTGGCACCGATCACGATCGACGGCGCGCTCGGCAGCGCGGTTTGTGTTTCTTCAACCAACGCTTGCACGTGTGATGTCTCGGGCGGTTCCTTTGTGCCGACGGCCAACATCGCCAACAATCAGTATCTATGCGTGCGGCACGTGAGTGCGCCCACCGTGGGCACTTACAGCGAGTCGCGCGTGGTCGTGGGCGGCTTTGCGACCAAGTTCGTTACCCTGACTGGCAACCTCGCCGCTTGCAACCTGGACATGGACAACGACGGGCAGGTCACGGCATCGAAGGAAGGGCTCGTGATCGCCCGCGCGCTGCTTGGGTTCACACCGGCCAGCGCGGTGGTCGGCACCGGCATCACGCAGGCGCAGTGGGATGCCAAGCGCGCGGGGCTGGCGGCGTGCGGAATCGAGTTCTGAGCCGAGCGCGGCGAACGAGCACGTTCACCAGAAGAAGGCTTACTTCGCGAGCCCAAGCAGCTTGGCGGCGTCCATGTAGGCCTTCCGACGCTCGTCCATGAACGCATTCATGCGCTCCAAGGGGACATCCACCCAGGCGAAGCCGCCGTCCGCCATCTGCTTCTTCATCTCGGCGTCGTTGTTGATGCGCTGGAAGAGGTCGCTGACCTGCTTCTTCACCGCGTCGGGCGTGCCCTTGGGTACGGCGATGCCGCGGTAGGCGCCATCGACCCACGGGTAGCCCGCCTCGCGGAAGGTGGGGACGTTCGGAAACTGCGGGTGCCGTTGCTCGGTGGCGACGGCGAGCACGCGCACCTTCTCCTTCTGGGCGATGGCGAACGTCGTGTAGCTCATGGCCGCATCGAGGTGCTTGCCCAGGATCGCGGTCACCAGATCGGCGGTCCCCTTGAACGGCACGTAGGTGAACTTGACACCGGCCAGCGATTCGAAGCGCGCGGTGGCCGCGTGGTTGGCCGAATTGATGGCGCTGCCGCCCATGTTGATCTTGCCGGGGTTGGCCTTCGCGTCGGCGACGAGGTCGGCCAGCGTGCGGTACTTGCTGTCGGCCGGAACGATGATCGCGTCCGGTGTGAAGTGGAACCAGTAGACCGGAGCCAGGTCGTCGGTCTTGTACTGCACGTTGCCTTCCATCGGCTGGAGCACGATGTGCGGCAGGTTGACGCCCGCCACGGTGTAGCCGTCTGCGGGCTCGCGGTTGATGGTCGACCAGACCATCGCGCCGCCCGCACCGGCCTTGTTCAGCACGATGAAGTCGCGTCCAGTCAGCCGTTTCGCGACGATCGCCTGCTGCCGCGCGGCGACGTCCGATTCGCCACCGGCAGGAAAGGGGATGATGTAGTTGAGGTTCTTCTCGGGATACTGCGCCAGCGAAATCGTCGAGACCAGCGCCGCCGCGCAGGCGACAAACATCGAACGCTTCATGATGCCCTCCTTGGATGTGTTCATCCAGAATAGTCAGAGGGTGGCGGGTCACGCGGACCGCGTGCCGAAAATCAGAACCGTCGTGGCCGCGGCCCTACTTGCGAGAGAGTGCCTTGAGTGCCGCGCGAATCGCCTCAGCAACCGGCAGGTCGGGGGGCAAGTCGCGGCAGGCGGCCGCGGCTTCGCGCTCGGCGTATCCGAGGGCGAGGAGTGCGTTCAACACATCGTCCGCCGGCGTGCCATCGCGGTGTGCCGCGCCGGCTGCGCCCGCTGTGGCCGCAAGCGTTGCCGTCTTTCCCTTCAACTCGAGCAGAAGCCGCTCGGCCGTCTTGTTGCCGATGCCCGGGATGCGGGTGAGCCGCTTCGCATCCTGAGCCTGCACGGCCTGGGCGAGTTCGGCCACGGAGAGGCCCGAGAGCACGGCGAGCGCCACCTTGGGCCCCACGCCCGAGACTTTCATGAGCTCGCGGAAGGTGCTGCGTTCTTCCGCCGTGGCGAAGCCGTAGAGAAGCTGCGCATCCTCGCGCACCACGAGATGCGTGAGCAGGGTCACGCGCTCTCCCGTGGCCGGCAGGCCGTAGAACGTGCTCATCGGCACATCGACCTCGTAGCCCACGCCACCCGGCGTGTCGATCACGACGGTGGGCGGATGCTTTGCGACGAGGGTTCCTTGCAGGCGAGCGATCATGCTGCGATTATCGGTTTACTCGATTCAAGGAGTGCGCATGAACACGCCCGACCGGCCCGCCACGCCCACCGACCCCGGCGACTTCGAGCGCCACACCGCGCGGGCCCACACGCGCTTCGATGACAGTTTCAGCTACTCGGGCTATCTGCGGCTCGAGCAACTGCTTGGCGCCCAGGCGCCGCTCACGGCAGCACACGATGAGCGGCTTTTCATCGCCATCCATCACGTGCAGGAAGTCTGGATGAGTCTCATCATCCACGAGCTCGAGGCGGCGATGCGCGAGCTGGTTTCCGGGCGGTTCGAGCCTGCGATGAAGATGCTCACGCGCGTCGCCCGGGCGCAGGAGCAGATGGGCGGGGCGTGGGATGTGTTGAAGACCATGACCCCCGCGGACTATCTGGAATTCCGCCACGCCTTCGGCAAGGCGAGCGGATTCCAGAGCTGGCAGTACCGCACGATCGAGTTCCTGCTTGGCAACCGCCAGCGCTACATGCTTCGGCCGTTCGCCGAGCAGCCCGCGCATCACGCGCGCCTTGCGGCCATCCTCGATGCGCCCTCGCTCTACGACATCGCGCTCGGCGCGCTTGCCGAGCGGGGTCTCCTCGCGCCGGGCGCGCTCCGCGTGCGTTACGACGCACCGCCCGAGGCATCGGAGGCCGTGCTCGCGGCGTGGCTTGCGGTCTACCGCGACACGCGGGCGCACTGGGATCTCTACTACCTCGCCGAAAAACTGGTCGATGTGGAGGACAACTTCCGCCGCTGGCGTTTCAACCACGTGACCACCGTCGAACGGCTGATCGGCCACAAGACCGGCTCCGGCGGCACGAGCGGTGTGGGCTATCTCCGGCGCGCGCTCGACATCGTGCTCTTTCCCGAGCTCTGGCAGGTGCGCACGCATCTCTGATGCCTCGCTTTGCTTCTGGTGCCAAAGAGACGTCCGGCATCGGTAAGAATTCCAGCTTTCCACCCGCCCCCGCGCACCGGTCGCACACGCACGATCTTGGCAGCAGCTTTTTCATTCGATGGTGCCAGTCTGTTCGCGCCATGGACGCACGGGTGGCAACGGGCGAGGGCATTCACCCAGGTCGAGCCGGGCGCATTCGGGCTGGGCGTCGCAGCCGCAGTCGCGGCGATCGCATTTGCCCTTGCAGCACAGCTGATGCTCCTCGGGGCCTGGCGTCTTGCGCTCGTCTTGCCCACGCCCGAGTTTCAGGCGGTCCCCGCCGCGCCACTGGTGCGGGCGAAGGATGGATCATGGCAGTTGCCCGCGGGAGCGAGTGCGGGTGGCATCACCGCGTCGGCGCTCGATCTGCGTGCGGCGACGCTGCCCGCGCTGCGCTTGCGGGTCGATGCCCACGCTTTGCCGATCGAGATCGAGATCGCGTGGGCCCGATTGGGTGCGCTCGACCGACCGGTGAGCCAGCGCTATCGCCTTGAGCCGTCGGGCGAACCGCGGACGCATGTGCTGCAACTCGTCGGGCACCGGGACTGGACTGGGACGATTGCGCGACTCGCCGTTGTTGTCCGCGCCGGTATGGCGAGCCCGGTGCCCCTTGGTTTCGAGCTGCGGTCTGTGGCGGCTGCGCCGGGGGACGCGACGTCGTGGCTCGTCGAGGAGTGGGTCGAAGCGCGAGCGGCCCTACGCGGCGCGGGGCAACCCGTTCGCGCATTGCCGCTGAGTCTGTGGTGGGCGGTGAGCGTGGCGCTTCTGGCGCTCCTCACGGCAGGTGTGTCCCGGTGGCGGCCTGCCGCCTGGACGGCACGCTTCATCGCCGGTCAGGGCGTTGTACTCGTCGCCGCGCTCGTGCTGTCAGCACTCCTCGCGCTTGCGCGGGTCGGCATTCACCCGGTGAGCATGCTGGCCGTCGCGCTTGTGGCGGTTGCAGTGGGTGGGGCGACACGCGGCGTCCTTGCGCCGAGACATCAAGCCGCACGTTCCCGCCTGCTGGCGTGGGGCGGCCTTGCAGCGGCTGCGTTGGTGATCCTCGCGAGCCTTGGGCGGGGTGGCGTCTGGCTCGCTGCAGCGACCGGGCTGGCCGCCTTGGTTCTGCTCGGGCGGGAGCGTCTGGGGCGCTGGACATGGCTTGTACCGCTGGCCGGCTTCCTCACGCTGCTTGCGATGCTCGCTGCGGTGCAGGGTTACCTGAGGTGGGCGGGAGTTGAGCCTGCGACACTGCCGCGATTGGCCGATCCGACGGCACCGCTCGGCCAGGCCGCTGTTTCTGCCTGGCCGTTGGTTGGTATCGCTGCCACGTCTTTGGCGCTGACGGTTCTCTGGCCGGGAACTGCCGGGAACGGCGCGCGCTTCGGCACGCTCCTTCTGGCGGCCGCCGTGGCGGTCGCTGTGACCGCCGTGGCGGCGGCATCCGGCGTTCCTTCGCATGGGACATTGCTCGCGCCGGTCGCCTGCTGGCTTGTGGTGGCGGGGTGGTCACGCCTGCGGGACCCGCTGCCTGAGACCGCGTCGGAGGCAGCCGACGAGGGACCGAGGACACTCCACGAGCGATCCCAACAAGCGCGTGCGCTCTACGCCGCCGCGATCGGAGCCATGTACGAGTCTGCGTCCCGTGGCGAGTTGGGCGAGGCGCGTCGACACCTCGATCGCGCCGCCGAAATTGCCGCGGACGAAAGCGAGGTGCTGTGGGGCCAGGTCGCACTCGCCCTCGCACAGGGCCAGTCGAGCCGGGCCGAACCCGCCTATCGCACGCTGCTGTCGCGGGTTCCATTGAGTGATGGTGCGGTCTCCGCCGAGCAGATGCACTTCTCGCTCCATGAGATGGCATGGGCTCTCGACGACGTGGACGCGCTCGAGCGTATCCAGTCGACCGTGGGCTCCGCCCCGGTGAAGGCGCGCATCGCTGCCCGCTGTGCGCTCGAGCGCGAAGGCGCTGACGCCATGTGGCGGACGCTCGAGGCTGCTCTGTTTCCACCCGAGCTGGCGCTGGAACAGATCGAATGCGCGCTGTTGCGCAACGATGTCGAGGCAGCAAAGGCGGCGCTTGAGCGTTCAGGCATTCCCGTCGATTCGGTGGCGGGCCAGTGCTACGTTGCGCGATTGAAACTTCGGGTGCTTGGCGGTGCGCACGCCGAGAAGGACATCTATCGGCTGGCCACGTGGCATCCGGAGTTGGCGCCTGCCGAGGTGGCGGTTGGCGAACTGCTCGCGGCCAAGGGCGACGTCGCCGGTGCGCGCGTCCGCTTCGAGCGTGCGCGAGCCCTGGACGCAGCGTTCTGGGTGCCGATTCGTGCGCTCATGAGCACCCGCTCATGAGGCGCGCGCACATGCGTGCCGTCTGGCCCATACCGAGCCCGGACTACTTCGCCAGTGCCCGCATCGCCCGCGTGAGCCCGTCGACGGTGGTCGGATACATCCGGCCCTTGAGGATGTCGCGGATCAACTCGGTCGAGTGGGTGTACTCCCAGGTGCGTTCGGGCATCGGGTTCAGCCAGGCCACGCGCCGGAAATGCTCGACCACGCGCGTGAGCCAGACGCGGCCCGATTCGCTGTTCATGTATTCCACGCTGCCGCCGGGCATCTCGATCTCGTACGGGCTCATCGCGGCGTCACCGACGAAGATCACCCGGTAATCGGGCCCGTACTTGTGCAGAAGGTCGAGCGTGAGCGTGCGCTCGGTCGAGCGCCGCCGGTTGGTCTTCCAGACGAAGTCGTAGAGGCAGTTGTGGAAATAGAAGTGCTCGAGCCGCTTGAACTCGCTCTTTGCCGCCGAGAACAGGGCCTCGACCGCCTCGACGTGATCATCCATCGAGCCGCCGATGTCGAGGAGCAGGAGGACCTTCACCGCGTTGCGCCGTTCGGGGCGCATCTGGATCGAGAGCATCCCCGCGTTCTTTCCGGTTTCCTCGAGTGTGTGCGGCAGGTCGAGCTCTTCTGCCGCACCCTCGCGGGCGAAGCGTCGCAGGCGCCGGAGCGCGACCTTGATGTTGCGCGTGTTGAACTCGACCGTGTCGTCGTAGTCGCGAAACTGCCGCTCGTCCCAGACCTTCACCGCGCTTCGCTGGCGTGAACGGTCCTGCCCGATGCGAATGCCCGCAGGGTTGTCACCATAGGCACCGAAGGGCGAGGTGCCGCCGGTGCCGATCCATTTGTTGCCCCCCTGGTGGCGGGCCTGCTGTTCTTCAAGGCGCTTCCGGAGCGTCTCCATGAGCTCGTCCCAGCCAAGCGCGGAAAGGTTGGCGCGCTCCTCGGGCGAGAGCGTCTTCTCGATCAGGCGTCGGAGCCAGTCCTCCGGGATCGCGGTCGTGAGATCGACGAGCGCGGCGACGCCGTTGAAGTATTCGCCGAAGGCGGCATCGAAGCGGTCGAACTTGGACTCGTCCTTGACGAGTGTGGCCCGCGCGAGGTGGTAGAAGTCCTCGACCGAGGGACCGATCACACCCGCCTTGAGCGCCTCGAGCAGCGTGAGAAATTCACGAGTCGAGGGTGTGAGACCGCGATGACGCAGGTGGTAGAAGAAGTCGAGCAGCATGGAACGGCAAGGATCAGCTATTCGCCGAGCTACCGCCTAACGCGAGCACTGCGCCTCCTGAGAAGCCAGAAGCAATCCCGGCTGTGCCATTACTTCGCAGCCACACGCCAACATCTGCGTGATACCGTCCGCGCAAATTCAGGGTTCCGCCCTTCGGTCCTTGGAGAGAGAACCAATTGTCTCGAATCTGGATCAAGAACCCTTGGTACTGCATGCGTAACCTTGCAATCTCAAGTGTGCGCTCAGCGTTCAGATTGATCCGTAGTGCAATCTCGCCAAATGCATTACGAACCTCGAGAAATTTTCCTGTTGTTCTCGCGTCCCATCGCGCAGCGCGCACTTGCCATTCGTTGTTTCTGATTTCGCAGATCGGACCGCGCTCGTCTGCGAATTTCGCATGCAGCCGAACCGGTCCCCCTGGCTCCTCCGGCGGCAGAAAGGCCAAAAGGACTTCGTTATCGAAGAGCAACGTGACGTGGCTGACGAATTCAGCTCCACCAAACACTACAGAGGGAACTGCCTTCGGTACGAACAGCACGTCTCTGGCAACGCCTAATGTCTTGCAGTACGGCGCGCGATTTGCCCGCCGGACCTCATCCTGGGGGACGATCCCCCGGGTTGCCTTGTCATGGCATGAGGCACAAAGTAAGGTGATTCCGTCAGCGGTGTGAGCCTTTGCGTTAGCAAATGGCGGGTCGAAGTGCTCGTACTGCACGATTCCGCACCCGCACATGACGCACCCGAAACCGCAACGCTGCCGTACGGCCAGCTTTACGCTCTCTGGAATCGTCCTCTGAAGACCTTGCCGGTTTCTTGTGTGAGATTTTGCGCCCGTCAAGATGGCTCGCTCCCGTCCTCGGTGCCAAATGATCGTACTTGCAATCGGTTTCCTTGATGACCAAAGGCTACGTCCGCTCGCCTGACTCGATTGCCATTCTGCAACGCGCCTCCATCGCGATGGCATGCAGAGCCTCGTTTGGCTCAAGCCTCCTTTCGCGGGCTCGACAGCCACCGCTGAGCTTCTGCGCGCGCCCGCTTGACGTCGGGCGGGTCGCGAGTGTCGAAAAACATCGAGATTTCGAACGCGAGGTCGACAAGGACACGGAAGACAAGCAGGGTACCCGGCACCGCCCACGGCGATCTTGATAACGTGAGTGGGGCGCCGAGCAGAAGGCCGAATTGTGTCGCGAGCGCGCGCTTTAGGGAGCCGGAAACGCTTTTCTGCAGTTCCGGGAAGCTCCAGCGGCGCAACGTGACCAGATCGAAACCGAAGAGCGCGAGCTGTGCGCTGACTGCATAGAGCGTTGCGTGCCTGATTTCGTCCATGCGCACGGGGCCGCAGACTTCCAACACAAATACGAGTAGCACGACGAAGACGAGTTGTGCGCCGGCCAGGACCGTGCTCATCCATGCCAGCCCGGAGAGAAAGCAGTTCGGATCGGTTGTTGCCTCGGCGCGCATCGTCTCGATGGGATCACCCGTGCGGTCGGCCGAGAGGTAATGGCCGTTGGCATCGGTCCAAGCCCGGTGCAGCCGGACCCGCAGTGGATCCAGCACGAGCAGCACCAGCGACTCGGCGAAGTACATCAGCAGCAGCGTCGCGGGAGAGCGGTCGTTGATCAGGGCGTCCGCCACGGGCAGAACGACCATGAGCAACGAATTGAAGATGGCGGAGACAAGCGGCATCATCACGGGGAGAGACGAAACGCCCGCTCACCGTGCGCCAAGTGCGTCGGTGGTCGACTAAACGCAGTTCAGTCGACTTGCCCGGCGTCCGTCAGCTCGAGCACCATCTCGACCTCACCGTCCTCGACGCGCCCGGTCAGGCGGAATCCCGCGCGCTCGTAGAACGCCCGGGGCTCGGTCTCTCCCGGCACGTAGGAGACGGCCATGCGCTTGATGCCGGGGCGGCTGGCCGCGTGGGCGATGACCGCCCGGAGCGCCGCCGCGCCGTAGCCGCGGCGCTGGTGCGCGAAGTCGATCAAGAAGCGCCAGAGGTAGAGCGTGTCAGGCGGCTCGCCGTCGGTGGCCGCGAAATCGGGGGCGAGACTCGGGTCGTAGAGCAGCACGAAGCCGACGATCCGGCCGCCTGCAGCGATTGCGCGGTGCCACGCGGTCGGCGTGTAGGCCGCCTGCGCGATCGAGGCGGCGGTGCTGGCCACCTGCCGCATGCCCATGGCCCCGGGGTCGAGCTTGAGCACCGCGTTCAGGTTGTCGCGGGTGATCTCGACCAGCTCCGCTTCTGCTGCCGAGACTGCGAGTGCGGGCGGACGGGCAAGCATCGCCGCGAGGCGGTCCCGAACCGCGGGCCACTCGCTCGCGAGGATCGAGTACATGACCGTGTCGCGCACGCGGCCATCGCGGATTGGCGCATGGTGGCGCAGCACGCCGTCGCGTCGTGCCCCGAGCCGTTCCACGGCACGCTGCGAGGCAAAGTTCATGTGGCTCACGCGAAAGCCGACCACCGCGCAGTCGAGCGTTTCGAAGGCGTGCGAGAGCAGGAGCCACTTGCAGAGCGTGTTGACCCGCGTGCGCTGATGGCGCTTGGCGTACCACGTCCAGCCGATCTCGACCCGCTGGATCGCCGGCAGGATGTCGTGGTAGCTCGTGCTGCCGATTACGGTACCACTGGCCGCATCGATGACCGCGAAAGCGAGGCGCGCACCGGCCGTCCGCTCGGCCAGGGCGCGCTCGATCCAGGCCCGCGTTTCATGCGGCTCGGGGACCGAGGTGAAGCGAATTCGCCAGAGCTCGCCATCGGCCGCCGCGGACGCAAGCCCCGCCTCGTGCGCCAACGTGAGCGGTTCGAGCCGCACGGCCTCGCGTTCGAGGATGACTTCTGGCGGCCAGAGGGTGTCGCTCACGCTTGATTCGTCAGCGCTTCTCAGGCGTATTTCCGCGCGTCGTCAATGACCTTGCCGTCGTTCGCGAGCGTGCCCGGGGTGACCAGTTCCACCTCGCCGCCCAGCTTGGTCACCTCGCGCAGGGCCTCCTTGACACGCTCGGCCAGGCCCTCGGCGGGGGCGGCGCATTCGGCGCGGAGTGTCATCTGGTCGCGGTCGTCCGGATTCGTGAGCACGAGGCGAAGCCGGCCGAGTTCCGGGAAGCGGCGGCCGAGTTCGGCCACCTGCGATGGATGGACGAAGAGGCCCTTGACCTTGGCGGTCTGGTCGGCGCGGCCCATCCAGCCCTTGATGCGCGTGTTGGTCCGCCCGCTCGGGCAGCGGCCCGGCAGCACGGCCGAAAGATCGCCCGTGCCGAAGCGGATCAGCGGATAGTCCGGGTTGAAGGTCGTGACCACGATCTCGCCCACTTCGCCTTCGGCCACCGGATCGCCGGTGCCGGGCCGGACGATCTCGACGATCAGGTCCTCGTCGATGACCATGCCCTCGACGTTGCCCATCGCGTCCGGCGCTTCGTAGGCGATCAGGCCGATGTCCGCGGTCGCGTAGGCCTGGCTTGCGATGATGCCGCGCTCGCGCAGCATCTGCCGAAGCGCCGGCGGGAAGTATTCGCCCGAGACCGAGGCCTTCCTGAGGCTCGTGATCGGGGTGCCCAGTTCGTCGGCCTTCTCGATCAGGATGCGCAGGAACGAAGGGGTGCCCACGTAGCCGTCGGGCCCCAAGTCGAGCATGGCGGCGATCTGCTGCTCGGTGTTGCCCACACCGGCCGGGAACACGGTGCAGCCGAGCGCGACCGCACCGGCGTCGAGGATCCAGCCGCCGGGCGTCATGTGGTAGCTGAAGCTGTTGTGGATGAGATCCCCGGGCCGGAAGCCCGCCGCATCGAGCGCATTCGCCGTGCGAACGTAGGCGTGCATCTCCGGGCCCTCGGGCTCGTAGATCGGCCCCGGGGAGGCGAAGACGCGCGCCGCGCGCCGCACGGCCGCGGCACCCCAGCCGATCGCGGCCACGCCGCCGAAGGGGCGATTTGCCTTCTGCAGTTCGAGCAGCTCACTCTTCCGAAGCACGGGCAGTTTGGCCAGCGCCTCGCGTGAGGTGATGGCGGCCGCATCGATGTGGGCGAGCGACTCCGCAAACCACGGGGCGCTCGTCTTCGCATGGGCGATCTGAAGTGGCAAGCGGGTGAGCAGATCGGCCTCGCGTTCGGCCGGATCGCGGAAGGTGCGGGGATCGGGGTAGCGGCTCATGCGCGGTGTTCCTCCAAGGGGGGCGTGCGGCTACAGTGCGCAGCGGTTGTTTGAGACATTATCGGCCGAGGACCCGCCCGCACCATGCCTTCGCTCATTGCCACGCTCCGCCCGCCGTTCATCGTGCTCTCGCCTGCGGTCGTGGCTGTCGGCGCGGCGATCGCCTGGCGTGAGCGCGGGGCGATCGATGTCGCCGCACTCGCGCTCGTTGCGCTCGGGCTCGTCGCAGCGCACGCGAGTGTCAACGCCTTCAACGAGTATTTCGATTTCCGCTCGGGGCTCGATCTCGCCACCGAGCGGACGCCCTTCAGCGGCGGCAGCGGAACGCTGCCAGCCCGGCCGGAATGGGCGGGCGCAACACTCGCGCTGGCGCTGGTGAGCTTGGCCGTGGCCATCGGCTGTGGTCTCGTGCTCGTCGCATGGCGCGGGCCGGCGCTCGTCGCGCTCGGGGCGCTCGGCGTCTTTCTCGTGGTGAGCTACACGCGGCTCTGGACGCGGCACTGGCTCGCCTGTCTGCTTGCGCCGGGCTTGGGCCTCGGTGTGCTCGCCATCGTCGGCACGCACCTTGCGCTCACCGGGGTCGGCTCGGTCGCGGCGCTCGTCGCGTCGCTGCCGGTGAGCCTCGCGCTCGCCAACTTGCTTTTGCTCAACCAGTTTCCGGATGTCGAGGCCGATCGTGCGGTGGGGCGTCGGCCCTTCCCGGTGGTCTACGGCCGGGCGGCCTCCGCCCGACTCTTCGCGTGGATCTGGGCAGCGGCCCTTGTCGTGCTCGCTGCAAGCGCCGTGGTCGGCGTCCTGCCGCTCACCGTGCTTCTCGGCCTGATCGTGGCCATCCCGGCGTTCATGGCTGTGCGGATCGTCCGGGCGCAGCCGGATGACCGCGCCGCGTGGCTTCGCGCGATGCCGCTCAACGTGATCGCAAGCGTCGCGCTCCCGGCGCTGATCGCGCTGGGCGTCGTGCTCGGGGCGGCTTACTGACGTGGCTCGCCACGCCCGTTCACGCGGATCGTGGGGCCCGGCGGATAGCTCATCTGGATGTAGTGGTCCTGGCCGCGGAAGGTGTAGCCCACGTCGTAGTAGGCGACATTCCCGCCGCCCACGGTCTCGCAGCGCCGAATATCACGGGAGTGGGGCAGGCTGCCGCCGCCGCTCTGCGCACCGATCGCAGCGCCGGCGATGGCGCCTGCCGCTGTCGCGGCGTCATTGCCCCGACCACTGCCGATCTGGTGGCCCAAGATGCCGCCGATGATCGCGCCGACCACGGCCCCACCCACGTTCGGGTTGCCCCCCGAGCCGGGACGATACTCGGTCCAGCAGCGCTGCTCGGGCGAGCCCATCACGGCGCGCACATAGATCACCGGTGCGTCGTAGAGCCGCTCGCCTGGCCGCTGGAACCAGGGGTAGAAGTTGGCATCCGGCTGTGCGGAGACGAGTTCCCAGCGATCGTCCACGCCGCGGCGGTAGGGCCGGATGGAGGTGATCTCGTCGTTCATGCCGATCGAGCGCAGGCTCGCGTGGCTGCCCACCTGGAAGGCGACACAGCGGCCACGGAAGTTGTCATGCTCGCAGGCCACCCAGCGGCCGCCCTCAACGATCACCGAGGAGGCCATGTCGTTGAAGCCGAGCGCCTTGAGGTTGGCCACCGGCCCGCCGACGGTCACCGAACGCCCGCGGAAACCGTCGTCTTCGTAGAGCGTGATCGCCGCTTGGGCTGCGGCCGCCAGGCCGAGCGCGACGGCAGCGACAAGACCAAGGCGACGCAGGTTGAAGTCAGGCATGGGAACTCCTTGATTCGTTCGATCGTGACGCGGACGATTATGGCGATCGCAGCAAACGCTGTCGACCTGGGCGCGTGGCATCGGCTACGCTCATCTGATGGACATCAACTCGCTTGCATCCCGTTTTTCCGGGCGCCTGCTCACGCACCCCGAGGACACGGCTCCCTTTCTGATCGACTGGCGACGGCGCTGGCAGGGGCGTGCACTCGCCGTCGTGCAACCCGACACCGCGGAGGACGTGGCGCGTGTCGTGCGTTGGTGTGCGGAATACGGCGTGCCGATCGTCCCCCAAGGCGGCAATACGGGTATGTCCGGGGCGAGCGTTCCGGATGATTCCGGGCGAGCGATTGTGCTCTCGCTCACGCGGCTCACGCGGGTGCGCGCTGTCGATCCGCTCAACAACACGATGACGATCGAGGCGGGTGTCCCGCTTTACCGGGCGCAGGAAGTGGCCGCCGAACACGGGCGGCTGTTTCCGCTATCGCTCGCGGCGGAAGGCTCGTGCACGATCGGCGGCAATCTTTCGACCAACGCCGGGGGCGTGGCGGTGCTTCGCTACGGCAACGCGCGGGAGTTGTGCCTCGGGCTCGAGGTGGTCACCGCCCAGGGCGAGCTCTGGGACGGCCTGCGCGGCCTGCGCAAGGACAACACGGGCTACGACTTGAGGGATCTCTTCATCGGCGCCGAAGGCACGCTCGGCGTGATCACGGCGGCCACGTTGAAGCTCTTTCCGGCGCCCGTGGCAAAGATCACGGCCTGGGCAACGGTGCCCACGCTCCATGACGCGCTCCGGCTGCTCGAGCTCGCGCAAATGCGGCTTGGCGCACGTTTGACCGCGTTCGAGGCGCTCACGCCGCCGTGCATCGACATGCTTGCGGAGCAGCTACCTGAACTGCGCTGGCCGCTTGGGGATCGCGCCCATCCGGCGGTACTCATCGAGCTTTCCGAATTCGAGGCCGATGCGGACGCTGAGTCTGCGGGGCGCGAGGCGCTCGAAGCGTTGCTCGAGCGCGGCATGGAGGCGGGCTGGATCACCGATGCCGCCGTGGCGGGAAGCCTCGCCCAGTCCCGTGAGTTCTGGGCCCTGCGTGAGCGCATGAGCGAAGCCCAGCAGCGGGCCGGCCGGAACATCAAGCACGACATCGCGGTGCCGATCTCCCGCATCGCGGACTTCGTCCGTGAGACGAACGCCGCGATCGCCGCGCGCTTCCCCGGTGTGCGGATGATCGTCTTCGGCCATCTCGGAGACGGCAACCTGCACTACAACGTCTCGCCGCGGCTGGGTCCGGGCGAGGACTTGCCGAGCCTCGAACCGGCCATCAACGCCCTCGTGCATGATGCGGTTGCGCGTTTCGGCGGCACCGTGTCGGCCGAACACGGCCTAGGCGTGCTCCGCCGGAATGAGGCGGCACGCTACAAGTCGGCGGTCGAACTCGATCTCATGCGCCGGATCAAGCAGGCCCTCGATCCACAGGGGCTCATGAATCCCGGCAAGGGGCTGGGAGACTTCGGCCGCTGATGCGGCGCGGTCGGGGGCGATTCAGGCGCTGCGGGCCGACGATGCAGTGGCCGCCGCCGTGCGCATAACGTCATGGGGCGTTATTGCATCACGTTTCGTTGCGCGCGAATCGCTCCCGCGGTCGTCGACCTTTCAGGTTGCCCTGACTGACCGGTCGGTCTGTAATGACCGAACGCGCGCTGGGCCTGATCGCGGGCTCGCGCCGTGGACTTCAAGGAGGAAAGCAACATGTCGTCTCGATCAAGTCATCGTCTTGCAGCGCTCGCGGGCGTTGGGCTTCTCACCGCCTGTGCCAGCCCGGGCAGCGGCACGGGCAGCAGTACGGCCGTGACCTGGCCCGATCTCATCGTGCACCTGCATGCCACGAAGGGCGCCTTTCTGGTCGACCCGAAGACCGACACGGTCGTAGCCAATCTGCCCACGGGCGCCATGGCGAACCTCGGTGCGACCACGCCCGATGGTCGGAAGGTCTATGTGGCGAACGAGGCGATCGGCGGACGCAACGTGTTCGTGATCGATCTCGTCCAGCGCAAGGAGGTGGCGCGGCTCGAGACCGGCAACCGGCCGAAGCACCCTGCGGTCTCGCCCGATGGCAAGTGGGCCTTCATCAATCACTGGGGGCTCGACAACGGCAAGCTCCGACTCACGTTCATCAACACCGCCACCGATCGCGTCGGAAAGCTGATCGAACTCGACGTGCGGAGCACCCTGCCCGGGCCGGCCCCGACCTCGATGCACAACGCGTGGAGCCTCGACTCCCGCTACCTCTTCACAGTCAACCGCGTGGATGACGAGCTCGTGATCGTCGACACGCGCGACTGGGGTGTGCGACGCATTGCGCTGCCCTCGAAGCCGCACTATCCGGCGCCCAGTCCCGACGGGCGCGAGCTCTGGATGGTCGTCGAGGGTAAAGATGCCGCGAATCCGCCGCTAGCGATCATCTACGACCTGACCCGCGCCGGCATGCCGGAGGTCGCACGCATCCGTCAACCGCTCGCCGGACAGGGCGTCATCGAAGGCCACCATGGCAACTTCACCCAGGACGGACGGCACTTCTTCATGCTGAACCGGGGTCCGGGCAACAAGAGCGAGGGCACCGAGGTCGCGGTGTTCGACGCGAAGACGCGGCAGCTCGTCAAGAACATCCAGACCGGCTCGACCGGCATCGGCCACACCTATAACACGCCGGATGGCCGCTACGCGGTCGTCACCAATTACGGCAACAACGTGATCTCGATCATCGACACGCGCACGATGAACCTCGTGAAGGACATCACCGTCGGCAAGGGCCGCATGGGGCACATCGCGTTCACGCCGGATTCGCGCTTCGGCTATATCTCGAACGCAGGCGATGGCAACCTGCACAAGCTCGACCTGCAGACGCTCGCGATCGTGAAGGAAATCAAGACCGGGGATGCCCCCGGCGGTGCCCAGGTGTTGAACGTCTGGACCAACGTGTTCGAGGAACTGCCCAACAACAGCGCAAGACGGTGACCCGCGCGCGTCGCGCGCAGTCACGAACAAGGGCACCCGAGGGTGCCCTTGTTGATTCACGCGCGCCCGAGTCGGCCGGTGCGGTTACGCCAGCCAGCGTTTCCGGCGCCGGTAGCTCTTCACGTCACGGAAGCTCTTGCGCTCGCCCGAGGAGACACCCAGGTAGAACTCCTTCACGTCCTCGTTGCTTGCGAGCGCCTTGGCTTCGCCGTCCATCACCACGCGGCCGCTCTCGAGGATGTAGCCGTAGTCGGCGTACTTGAGTGCGACGTTGGTGTTCTGCTCGGCGAGCAGGAAGGAGACGCCCTCCTTCTGGTTCAGATCACGCACGATCTCGAAGATCTCGGCCACGATCTGCGGCGCGAGTCCCATCGAGGGCTCGTCGAGCAGGATCATCGAGGGTTTAGCCATGAGCGCGCGGCCGACGGCGGTCATCTGCTGCTCGCCGCCCGAGGTGTAGCCCGACTGCGAGGCACGTCGTTCCTTGAGCCGAGGGAAGTAGTGGTAAACCTTCTCAAGTTCCGCCTTGATTTCCGCGCGGGAGAGCTTGCGTGTGTAAGCGCCGGTCAGCAGGTTTTCCTCGACGGTCAGATGGCCGAAGCAATGCCGCCCCTCCATCACCTGAACCACACCCATGCGCACCAAGTCGTTTGTGGTGAGACGATCCGTGCGCTGGCCGTTGAACTCGATCGACCCCTTGGTCACCTCGCCACGCTCGGTGCGCAGCAGGTTCGATACAGCCTTGAGCGTGGTGCTCTTGCCCGCGCCATTGGCACCGAGCAGCGCGACGATCTTGCCCTTGGGCACTTCGAGCGAGACGCCCTTGAGCACGAGGATCACGTGGTCGTAGATGACCTCGATGTTGTTGACGGAGAGGTAGGCGCTCATGGGTCGGCCAACGTGGGTGGGCGGAAAGAGAACGAACCGGGAATCGGACTCGCTTCGGCAAGACGCCATCCAGACGTCTCGCCGAAGCGTTCTCGCCGAGGCGAGAACGCTCCCGTGGATCGCTGTGTCAGGCGGTCAGCCGGGCAGACACGCAGGCGTGATCTTCTTCTCTGCTGCGTACTTGGCGCTGCTCTCGTCGACCAGCTTGCGCACGAGGGCGCGATCGCCGATCACCCAGTTGGGCGTCACGGCCTTCCACTGCTTGCCGTCCCAGGTCTGGACCTTCACCGCACCCGAGCCCTCATGGTCCTGGCAGGACGTCTTGATCGTCGGGAACATGCCGAGCGCACCGAGTTCACGTTGACGCTTCTCGTCGATGTTGAGGTTCTCGAATCCCCAGCGCATCTGCTCGCCGGTCATGCGCTTGCCCTTGCCGTACTTCTCCTGCGCGGTGCGCATGGCTTCGGTCCAGAGGATCGCCGCCGTCACACCACGCATGTGATAAACCGAGCCGATGCGGTCCTTGTCCGTGAGGTTGCCCTTGCCCGCGCCGTAGAGTTTGGTGCGGATTTCCTCGATCACGGGGTATTTGCCCGGCGTGTTGAAGGTCATCGTCGAATAGCCCTTGGCAGCATCACCCGCGGGGATCACGTCCTCCTCGGAACCCGCCCACCAGACGCCCAGGATCTTCTCGCGTGGATAGCCCACGCGTGCCGCGGTGCGCAGCGCCACCGGGTTCATGACACCCCAGCCCCAGAGGATCACGAAATCCGGGTTCTCGCGGCGGATCTGCAGCCACTGCGAGTTCTGCTCGTTGCCGGGATTGGGCACCGGGATCTTGATCAGCTGGAAGCCCAGTTGCTTCTCGTAGTGCTCGAGCACCGGGAAGGGCTCCTTGCCGTAGGCCGAGTCGTGGTACAGATGCACGATCTTCTTGCCCTTCAACTTGTCCATGCCGCCGGACTTCTCGCCCAGGTACTTGATCATGCCGGCGGCCTGGTTCCAGTAGTTGGTGATGAGCGGGAACACCCACGGGAAGACTTGGCCATTCGCGGCGTCCGAGCGCCCGTAGCCCATCGTGGTCATCGGGATCTTGTCGACGGCCACGCGATCGAGGATGCCGTAGGTGATGCCGGTCGAGAGTGGCTCGACGCCCGAGGCCCCGCCATTCTTGTTCTTGAGTCGCTCATAGCACTCGACGCCGCGTGACGCGTTGTATTCCGTCTCGCACTCTTCCCAGACGATCTTGACGCCGTTGATGCCGCCCTTGGAGTTGACGAGGTTGAAGTAGTCGATGACGCCGCCGAAGATGCCGGTGCCGCCCGGGGCGAATGGGCCGACGCGATAGGAGAGCAGCGGGAAGAACTGCTCCTGCTGCGCCTGGGCCGACGCGGTGACGCTGGTGAGCGCCGTGGCTGCAGCGACCGCCGTGGCCGCGAGCAGTCGGGTGATATGGTGTTTCATGGGGGGTGACCTCCTTGGGTGATGAGTGACGTTATCTATGAATGAGGCGTGGCGTCAGTGCGGGAAAGGCCAGAGTCGCAGCTTCTCCTTGCCGATCTGCCAGAGCCGCGCCAGGCCGTGCGGCTCGACGATCAGGAAGAAGATGATCAGCGCGCCGAAGATCATGAGTTCGAGGTTGGACGTGACTTCATTCGACAGCCCGGTGTAGTGGACGATGAACGACAGGCCGATCGGGAGCAGCACGATAAACCCGGCGCCGAGGAAGGACCCTAGGATCGACCCCACCCCGCCGATGATGATCATGAACAGGATGCGGAACGAGAGGTCCAGGCTGTAGGCCTCGGGCTCCACCGTGCCGAGGTAGCAGTAGGCGAAGAGCGCGCCGGCCACGCCACAGTAGAAGGAGCTCACTGCGAATGCGGTGAGCTTGGTGCGCATGATGCGGAAGCCGATCACCTCGGCCGCCACATCCATGTCGCGCACCGCCATCCACGAGCGGCCGACGGTCGAGCGGACCATGTTCTTGGCAAGCAGGGCCATGATGGCCACGATCGCAAGCACGAGCAGGTACTTCTCGCGCGGCGTGTCGAAGTGGTAGCCGAGGATCACCACCTGCTGCGCGGTGATCACGCCGGAGGCGGAGTAGTTCGTGAACCAGGGCACCTTGGTCAGGCACCAGACGACGAAGAACTGCGTGGCGAGCGTCGAGGCGGCGAGGTAGAAGCCGCGGATCCGAAGCGAGGGCAGGCCAAAGACGATCCCGACCATCGAGGCGCAGATTCCACCCAGTACGAACGCCACGAGCACCGGCATGCCTTCGATGCGCAGCATGAAGTTGTAGCTCGCGAACGCCCCCACCGCCATGAAGGCGGCCGTCCCGAGCGAGAGCTGACCGGCGTAGCCAGTGAGGATGTTGAGCCCCAACGCGGCGAGCGAGAAGATCAGGAACGGGATCAGGATCGCAGAAAAGAAGTAAGGCGTCGCCGTGAGCGGGATCACGACGAACGCGATCAAGAGAAGCAGTGCGACGGCGATGCGATCCTGTCGGATCGGGAAGATCTGGCCGTCTTCGAGGTAGCTGGTCTTGTACTGACCGGCTTCGCGGTAAATCATGCCTCAGATCCTCCGGATGATCTTCTCGCCGAAGAGGCCCTCCGGCCGGACGAGCAGGAACAGGAGCGCGAGCACGTACGGGAACCAGCCCTCGATGCCGCCGCCGACGTAGGGGCCGATGAAGACTTCGGCCAGCTTTTCGGATGCCCCGATGATGAGGCCGCCGACGATCGCACCCGGCACCGAGGTGAAGCCACCCAGGATCAGCACCGGCAGGGCCTTGAGCGCAACGAAGGTCAGCGCGAACTGCACGCCGTTTCTCGCGCCCCAGAGGAGCCCCGCCACGAGCGCGACAATGCCTGCCACCGCCCAGACCACGCCCCAGACATGCTGGAGCGGAATGCCTACCGAGAGCGCCGCCTGATGGTCGTCGGCCACGGCCCTGAGCGCGCGTCCGATCTTGGTCTTGTTGAAGAGAAAGGCGAGTGTGGCGACCAGCGCCCCGCAGATCAGTGCTGCGATCACGTCGAATTGGGAGACGAGCATGCCGGTCGACTCCATGACCGCCTCGAACGGCACGTCCTGGATGCCCAGGTCGAGCTTCCTCACGTTGGCGCCCCAGACGAGTTGCGCGAGACCCTCGAGGAAGAAGGTCAGCCCGATTGTCGCCATGAAGAGCGTGATGTCGTGCTGGTTCACGAGCGGCCGGAGCACCACGCGTTCGGTCAGGAAGCCGAGCGCGATCATGACCACCATCGCCACCGGGATGGCCGCCCAGAGCGAGAAGCCGAACTCGTCCTTCAAGCCGGCGACCGTGAGCGCAGCGAAGAAGACCATCGCGCCCTGGGCGAAATTGAACACGCCCGAGGCCTTGAAGATGAGCACGAATCCCAGGGCGACGAGCGCATACATCACGCCCGAGAGGAGTCCCGCGATCAGGACTTCGAAGAAGAACTGCATCAGTGCGCTCCCAGGTAGGCCTTGATCACTTCGGGGTCGTTGCGCACCACGTCAGGCACGCCATCGCCGATCTTGCGACCGTAGTCGAGCACGACCACGCGGTCCGAGATGTCCATGACCACCCCCATGTCGTGTTCGATGAGGACGATCGTGGTGCCGAACTGCTCGTTCGTGTCGAGCACGAAGCGGCACATGTCCTGCTTCTCCTCGACGTTCATGCCGGCCATCGGCTCATCGAGCAGCAGCATCGAGGGCTCGGCTGCGAGCGCCCGGGCCAGCTCCACGCGCTTCTTGATGCCGTAGGGCAGGCGCGCGACCGGCGTCTTGCGGACGTGCTGGAGTTGCAGGAAGTCGATGATCTCTTCGACCACGCGCCGGTTCTCGACCTCCTCGCGCCGGGCCCGGCCGATCCAGAGCGCCTGCTCGAGAAAACTCGAACGGATCTTCAGGTTTCGCCCGGTCATGATGTTGTCAAGTACCGTCATGCCGGAGAAGAGGGCGATGTTCTGGAACGTCCGGGCGATGCCCTGCTCGGCGGCCTTGTGCGTGTCCATGTCGCGCCGGGTCTCGCCGCGGAAGGTGATCGTGCCTTCCTGCGGGTGGTAGACGCCGTTGATCACGTTCAGCATCGAGCTCTTGCCGGCACCGTTCGGGCCGATGATCGCGCGGATCTCGTGCTCTCGGACGTCGAAGGAAATGTTGGTGAGGGCCTTGACTCCGCCGAAGCGAAGCGAGATGTTGTCCACCTTGAGGATGACGTCGCCGATCTTGCGCGTGCTCATGCAGCACCTCCCGCACGGGCCGGGACGCGCTTGACGTCGCAGATGCGCACATCGGCAGCCACCACGCCGGTCCGGCCGTCCTCGAACTTGACCTGGGTTTCGATGTGCTGCACCGCCTTGCCGTCGAAGAGTGCGTCCAGAAGCGGCTGGTATTTCTCGGCGATGAAGCCCCGACGGACCTTGCGCGTGCGCGTCAGCTCATCGTCGTCGGGGTCGAGTTCCTTGTGCAGCACGAGGAAGCGCGACACCTGCGAGTGGGTGAGTTCGCCCTCGCCCGCGAGCTCCGCGTTGACCTGTTCGATGCAGCCGCGGATCAGGTCATAGACCTCGGGCTTGCCGGCGAGATCGACGTAGCCCGAGTAGACCAGGCCGCGGCGCTCGGCCCAGTTGCCCACCGCGGTCAGGTCGATGTTGACGAAGGCCATCACGCTGTCCTTGCCATGGCCGAAGCAGACCGCTTCCTTGATGTGCGGGTGGAACTTGAGCTTGTTCTCGATGTAGTTGGGCGCGAACATGGCACCGTTGGCGAGCCGTCCCACGTCCTTCGCGCGATCGATGATCTTCAGGTGCCCATCGGCGTCGAAGACACCGGCGTCACCGGTATGGAAGTAGCCCTCGGCGTCGATTGCCTCCGCCGTGGCGTCCGGCCGCTTGTAGTACTCCTTCAGCACCATCGGCCCGCGGACCAGCACTTCTCCGTTGTCGGCAAGCTTCACTTCGACGCCGGGGGCGGGCTTGCCGACGCTGTCCAGCTTGATCTCGCCGTCAGGTTGCAGCGTGACGTAGGCGCAGGTTTCGGTCTGGCCGTAGAGTTGCTTCAAGTTGATGCCGATCGAGCGGTAGAAGCGGAACAGATCGGGGCCGATCGCCGCGCCCGCGGTGTAGGCCACGCGCACGCGGGAAAGCCCGAGCGTATTCTTGAGCGGCCCGTAGATCAGCACGTTGCCGAGCGCATAGGCCAGCCGGTCGGCCAAGCCCACCGACTTGCCGTCGAGCAGGTCGGCGCCGACCCGGCGTGCCACCTTCATGAAGCGATCGAAGAGCGCGCGCTTGAGGCGGCTCGCGTCTTCCATCCGGATCATCACGTTGGTGAGCATGCCCTCGAAGATGCGCGGCGGGGCGAAGTAGTAGGTCGGGCCGACCTCGCGTAGGTCGATCATCACGGTGTCGGCCGATTCCGGGCAGTTGACCGTGTAGCCGGCCACGAGCCATTCGGCGTAGCTGAAGAGATGGTCGCCGACCCATGCCATGGGCAGGTAGGAGAGCACGTTCTCCCGCTCGGTCAGGTGATCGAAGCCCACGGCACCGCGTGCGGCGAAGATCATCGCGGCGTGCGTCTGGGCCACGCCCTTGGGTTTGCCGGTGGTGCCCGAGGTGTAGAGCATGACGGAAACGTCGTCCGTGCGCCCCTGGGCGATTTCGTCGTCAAGGCGGGCGGCATGGGCGGCGAGCCACTCCCGACCCTTCGTACGCAGCGCCTCCAGACTGAGCAGACCCGGAGCGGTGTAGTTACGCAGTCCGCGAGGATCTTCGTAGATGATGTGGCGGATGGAAGGCAAGGTGTCCCGCGCCTCGAGCAGCTTGTCCACCTGCTCCTGATCCTCGACGATCGCGAACTCGATCTCGGCGTTGTCGAGCACGTAGCGCATTTCGTCTGCAATCGCGTCCTGGTACATCGGCACGGCGACCCCGCCGAGACATTGGGCGGAGGCGAACGCCATATAGAGCCGCGGCCGGTTGTCGCCGATGATCGCGAGGTTCTGTCCGCGCCGGAAGCCCAGGGCCGCAAGGCCCGCAGCGACTTCACGCACTTCGGTCCAGGTCTCGCGCCAGGTCCATGTCTGCCAGATGCCGAGGTACTTCTCGCGCAGTGCCGGCGCGTCGGGCCGGGCCGCCGCGTGGGCCGCAAGCAGGCGCGGAAAGGTCTCCCCGGCTGTCATCAGATCTCGCTCCTTGCTCTCCGACGGCAGGGAAGGTGCCGCCCGAGGTTTGTCGTTGTTGTTGCCCTGCCTCGACCGGTTCCGATGGCGCAACGGAGGCGCAAACAAAACCGACCGGCGGGTCGGGAATAGGCGGGAGTCTAGTCTTGTATAAGAGTCGTGACAAGCGGGACGCCGACCTCCGCGACGTTGGCCCGACCGCAACGCATCATGAAACTGGAACACGTCGCCGAGATCGACTCGACCAACACCGAACTCATGCGCCGGGCGCTCCGCGGGGGCGCGCAGGCCGTGCATGGCGTCGCGTTGGTTGCGGATCACCAGTCCGCAGGCCGGGGTCAGCGTGGACGGGTTTGGCGTGACAGCGTGACCGAGCCGGGCGCGAGCCTGCTCCTCTCCGTGGGCTGGGCGTGGGCGCGCGCGGTGCCGCTCGATGGACTGAGCCTTTCGCTGGGCCTCGCCCTGCTCGACACGCTCGCCCCGCTCGTGGCCGAGCCTGCGGCGCTCGCGGTGAAGTGGCCGAATGATCTGCTCTACGGATCAGGCAAATGCGGCGGGATCCTGGTGGAGACGGTCAATCCGGTCGATGCGAGTGCGACGAGTGCAACGCGTGCGCTCGTCGTGGGCATCGGGCTCAACCTGACCACCGTGCCGACGCTCGACGCCGAAAGCGCTCAGCGCGCCTTGCCCGTCCGTGCCCTGTTTGCCGATGTCGCGCCGGGCACGGCTCACGCGGTGCGTGCAAGGCTCGTGGATCGCCTGTTGCCTGCGCTTGCCGCCTGCCTCGAGCGCTTTGAGCAGCAGGGATTCGCTGCCGATCGCGAGGCGTTCGAAGCACGCATGGCTTGGCTCGGGGAGTCCGTGGAGTTCGTGCGACCTGGTGGCGAGACGATCCGCGGCCGCGTCGATGGCGTGGAGCCGGACGGCGCGCTCGCCCTGCGGATCCAGGGGCAGCGGCTTACACTCCATTCGGGCGAGTTGCGGCGGGGCCACCCTGTCGCGTTGGCCATCTCGTGAGTTCATCGACACCGACCATGCTTCTCGCCCTCGACATCGGCAACACCCGCCTGAAGTGGGCCCTGTTCGACGGCGCAACCATTGCCAACCGCGGGGCGATGTTCGTGGCCGAAGTCAACACCTGCGTGGAGCGCTTCGGCTTCGACCGCATGCCGATCGAACGGGTGGTGGGTTCGCATGTGGCGAACAACCAGTCGCGTGAACGCATCGAACGGCAGTTTCGCCAGATCGGCCATGAGATCGAGTGGATCCGCTCGAGCGCCGAAGCCTGCGGCGTCACCAATCGCTACGACGTACCTGGCCGCCTCGGCACCGACCGCTGGGCCGCGCTGGTTGCTGCATGGGCGCGCGATCTGGCCCCGTGCATCGTGGCCAGTGCGGGTACCGCGCTCACGGTCGACCAGCTCGATGAGCGCGGCGTGTTTCTCGGGGGTGCGATCGTCGCCGGCTATCACGCAATGCTCGGCGGATTGGCGGGCAACACCGCCGCGCTGTCGGTGGACGCCGGCGAGTGGGCGGCGCAACCGCGGAATACGCGCGACGCCTTGGCGACCGGCGCCATCGACGCCATGGTCGGCGCCATCGAGCGCGGGCGGGCACGGCTGCGTTCGACGCTCGCGGAGCGCGGCCAGTCCGAGGCGGTACGACTCGTGCTCACCGGCGGCAGTGCCTATCGTCTGCTGGCCCAGTTGCCGCCGGGGGCGGTAGTGATCGACTCGCTTTGCCTCGAAGGCGTGGCGCGCATTGCCCGGGCAGAGGGGGCCAGACCGAAGCGCGAGTCGACCGACACACCGGTTGCGCCCGCCCCATCCGCCGAGCCGCTCCTGCGTGCCTGACCCCACGGAGGAAGGCGGCATGAAGGCGTTGTTCTGGTGGTTGATCGCGGCCAATGTGCTTTTGGCCGCCTACGGTTATCTGGATTCACAGGCGCGTGCTTCCGCCGCCGCGGAGGAGCGATTCCAGCCGCTCAACGACGAGAAGGTGCAATTGCTCACGGCACAGCAGATCGCCCGCTTGGGGCCGGCCAAGGTCGCCCAGCTGACGCTTGCGTGTGCCGAGTGGGGGCCGCTCAATGAAACCGAGCGGCAACGGGCGCTCCGGCTTCTCGAACCGCTGAACCTCGGCCGGACGCTGTCGCAGCGTCGAGTGGAGGTGGTGGCCGAACACTGGGTCCACATTCCGCCCAAGCCGAGTCGCGCCCAGGCTGACCGCGCCATGGCCGAGCTGCGCGCGCTCAAGGTCGAGGATGCCGTGCTTCTGACCGAGCCGGGGCCGTGGAATCTCGCCATTTCGCTCGGCGTGTTCCGTGAACGTGCGCGGGCCGAGGCGCGGCTCGAGGAGCTGCGCAGAAAAGGGGTTCGGACGGCCGTGTATCGCCAGCGCGAGCAGATGTTGCCGTTGACCGCACTCGTGCTGCGCGAGCCGTCGCAGGACACGCTCGCTCAGCTGAACACGCTCGCGGGGCAGCTGCCCGGCACCACGGTCACGACCGGCGCTTGCCCGGAGACTCGGTGAGCCTGCAGATCACCCCGGCATGCCGTGCTGCCGATCTCGATCTGGCGCGCCGGCTCATGCGGCGCTACGCAGAACACGTCAATGCCCTCGGCGTCGATCTCTGCTTTCAGAACTTCGATGACGAACTGGCCGGCTTGCCCGGGTTGTATGCCCCGCCGGCTGGGGGACTATGGCTGGCCTGGCACGGCGGGGCGGCGGTGGGGACGATTGCCGTGAAGCCTCTCGCGCAGGACGAAGCCTGCGAAATGAAGCGGCTGTGGGTCGAGCCCGCAGCCCAGGGACTGGGGCTGGGTCGAGCACTGGCCGAGACAGCGATCGCCTTTGCGCGGGCCGCCGGGTATCGGCGCATGCGGCTCGACACGCTGGGCGAGCGCATGCCCGAGGCGGTTCGGCTGTACCGACGGTTGGGCTTCGTCGAATGCGCACCCTACGTGCACAACCCGGAGAGGGACGCGCTGTTCATGGAGCGTCTGCTCGACGATTCCCGCGCCTGATCGGCAAGGGGGCGTGTCGCATGGCCCGATCGGGCGCGGCAGATCAGCCAGCCGATCCCGCGGCGCGGCTGCCGAACCAGCCACGGCGCTCGGACGACTGCTCATCGAGCTCGCGCTTGACCTCGCGGCGGCGCGCCTCGACGAGGCTGGCCTCGACATGATCACCATCGCCCGCCTTCGAGGCAAGGTCGAACTGATCGAGCGCCGCACGCAGGCGGCCTTCGTGGAAATACTGGTCGCCCAGATGGCGGTGCTGCTTGAGGCGCTGGCCACTTTCGGCGGCCGCTCGCGCCGCGATGGCCAACAGGCGCGTGTCGGATGCGCGCCGCGCGAGCAGACGTTCGGCGACCGCGAGCGCCTCGCGCGCTCGGCCGCCACGCAGGAGCGCCTCGGGGTAGTCGTAGAAGAACTGCGCGTGCTCCGGCCACGCGCGGCTCACCCGCTCGAAGTGGGCGATGGCTTGTGCCGTCTCGCCAGCCTCCAGCAGCAGGTGTCCGCGCATCGCGGCGACCATGGGATGCTTCACCCCGCCGCGCTCGATCTCGTCGAGCACCGCGAGTCCGCGCTTGTAGTCCTTCGTGCGGAGCAGCGCGGCCGCGAGGCCGTAGCGCGTGGCGGCTTCGTGCGCAAAGCGCCGCTCGGCGAGTGCGGCCTCGAAGTTCGCTACGGCGGACCGATCGTCACCCACGTAGCTGCGAAGCAACGCACGCACGTAGTGATAGTCCTCGCTTTCGCGCACCGTGAGCAGGCTGCCCGCCTGCTCGCTCTGCCGGGTGCGGGCATCCGCGACACGCTCCATCGTGAGCGGATGCGTGCGCAGGTAGCCGGGCACGAGTCCGGGGTCGTTGAGGTTCGAGGCGCGCTGCAGGCGCTCCATGAAGCTGCCCATCGCACCCGCGTCGAACTGCGCCCGGGTGAGGTAGAGAAAACCCACGCGGTCCGCCTCGCGCTCATTCTCGCGCGAGAAATTGAGTGCGGCCTGCACTTGGGCGGCCTGCCCGGCGAGGATCGCGCCTTGCACGCCGTCGGCGTTGCCTGCGCGTGCGGCGAGGGCAGCGGCTGCGAGGCTCGCGATCGTCATCCAGGTGTTCTTGCGCTGATCATCGACGGAGCGCGCGTAGTGCCGCTGCGTCACATGCGCGATCTCGTGGGCGAGCACCGAGGCGAGTTCGCTCTCGGTCTGCGTAAGCAGGACGAGGCCCATGTTCACGCCGATGTAACCCCCGGGAATCGCAAACGCGTTCACCGATGGGTCAGCCACCGCGAAGAACTCGAAGCGCTCGCGGATGTCGGGGTTGGCCGCGAGGATGCGGTTGCCGAGCGCCTGCAGGTAGGCGTTCACCTCCGGATCCTGCAGATAGACGCCGCTTGCACGCAGCTCACGCATGGCTTCGGTGCCGAGCCGACGTTCCTCGCGCGAGGAGACCACCGCGCCGCTCGAGTCGCCGAGTTCGGGGAGGCTGATGCGTTGCGCCTGGGCCACCGTGCCAGCACCCGTGAGCGCCGCGGCGGCCAGGGCGCCCACGAAGGCGACGACACGCACTCTCGGGCGCGCCGCAACGCCCAAGCGGCGGGAGAAAGGGGCAGAAGCCATGTTGCTAAGATAGCTCAATACCTCCTCGGTTCCACGCACCCCGCGCCCGCATGTCCGCGAGCCCCTCCGATCTCACCCATTTCGATGCGAGCGGTCAGGCCCACATGGTCGATGTGGGCACCAAGGCCGAGACGCATCGCGTGGCGCGGGCCGCCGGCGCGATCCGCATGCAGTCCTCGACCTTCGAGCTCATTCGCTTGGGGGGGCACAAGAAGGGCGACGTACTCGGCATCGCCCGCATCGCGGCCATCCAGGCCGCCAAGCGCACCCCGGACTGGATTCCGCTTGCGCACCCGATCGCGCTCACGCGCGTGGCCGCCGAATTCGAGCTCGATGCCGCGACGTCGACCGTGCGCCTCGAGGTGACCGCCGAGACCGTCGGCCGCACGGGCGTGGAGATGGAAGCGCTCTGCGCCGTGAGCGCGGGGCTGCTCACGATCTACGACATGTGCAAGGCGGTCGACCGGGGGATGACGATCACGGATATCCGGCTTCTCGAGAAGCAGGGCGGGAAGTCGGGCCACTGGCGAAGCGACATCGCCTGATGCGGGCGGGGGTGCGGGCATGATCCTGCCTGCCCTCGTCGCCTTCTCGATCGGCGTCGCCGGGATCCAGCTCGCGCCCAGCCTGCTGTCGACCGCAGCGAGCCTCGCCCTGATCGTGTGCTCGTTGGCGCTCGCGTCTCTGGCGCTCGCAACAAACGCGAGGCGGCCACAGGCTTCCGCCGTGCTCGCTCTCGTCGCCGCGTTCCTCCTTGGGGCGGGTTATGCGAGCCTTCGAGCCGAGGCACGGCTTGCCGATGCCCTGCCGGAGGCTTGGGCCGGGCGGGACGTCGAGGTGATCGGCGTCATCGATGAGCTGCCCACGCGTTACAGCGATGCGATCCGTTTCGCCTTCCGTGTGGTACACGTCGCCACGCCCGGGGCGAAGGTGCCCTCGCGTGTCTCGCTCACCTGGGCGCGACCCCGGAGCGGTGAAATCGCAGGCGAAGCCCTGCCTGATCTGCGCGCGGGCGAGCGCTGGCGCTGGCATGTGCGTCTGCAGCCCCCGCACGGCTACGCGAACGGCCACGGCTTCGACCTCGAGGCGTGGATGCTCGAAAACGATCTGCGGGCGAGCGGCAGCGTGCGCGTGGACGCACCGATGCAGCGGCTCGCCGCACATGCCGGGGCGTTCCGGGATCACGTCAATCGCTTGCGCGAGGCGATCCGCGCGCGGATCGACCGCGCGCTGCCCGAGCATCCTGCCCGTGGCGTGCTCGCAGCACTCACGATCGGGGATCAACGCGCGGTGCCCGCCGAGCAGTGGGTGCTCTACAACCAGGCGGCGATCTCGCATCTGCTGTCGATCAGTGGCGCGCATGTCACGCTTTTTGCCGCCTGGGTGGCCGCGCTCGTGCTCTTCGCCTGGCGGCGTTCACCCGCGCTCTGCGCGAAGCTCCCTGCACAGAAGGCGGCGGCGGTTGCGGCCCTCTCGATTGCCTTCCTCTATGCGCTTCTCGCCGGGTTCGAAGTGCCCGCGCAGCGCACCTGTCTCATGCTCGCGGTCGCTGCTGCGGGGCTTCTGCTCGACCGGCGGCTCTCGCCTTGGCTGATCCTTGCCTACGCGCTCGCGGTCGTGCTCGTGGCCGACCCGTGGGCGGTGCTCGCGGTGGGTTTCTGGTTCTCCTTCGTTGCGGTCGCGCTCCTCATCTATCTGAGCTGGGGTCGCTACGGTGGGCAAGCCGGCGCGCTACCGCTCACCCGCCAGCTCGTGCTCACGCAACTTCTGATGGCCGTGGGCCTCGCACCGATCACGGTGTTTCTCTTCGGGCAGATCTCGCTCGTGGGCCCGTTCGTGAACGCGGTGGCGATCCCGCTCGTGACGCTCTTCGTGGTGCCGCTCGCGCTCCTCTGGATCGTGCTGCCGATCGATGGACTGCTTCATCTGGCCGCTTACGGGGTCGAGGCGCTCACTGCGCTTTGCCGCATGGCCACCGCGCATCCCGCAGCGCTCTGGGTGCAGCATGCGCCACCCGCCTGGACCGTCGCGCTTGCCCTGCTCGGCGTGCTCTACCTCTTCGCGCCGCCGGGCTGGCCCTGGCGCTGGGTGGGGCTCGCTCTTTGGCTGCCGATCTTCACGGTGACGCCGCTTCGCCCGGCCGAGGGGGAATTTCGTCTGACCGCGCTCGATGTGGGCCAGGGCACGGCGGTGGCGATCGAAACCGCGCGCAGCGTCGTGCTCTATGACACCGGGCCACGGTGGAATGACCTGTTCGATGCCGGCAACCGGCTCATCGTGCCGTGGCTTCGGGCGACGGACAACGCGCAGCTCGCAGCGCTCGTGCTCTCGCACCTTGATCTCGACCACGCCGGAGGCGCGGCCTCGGTGCTCGCGGCGCTCCCGACGGGCCGTCTTGTCGCGAATCTCGATGAAGGTGACGCGCTGTTCGGTCTCGCGGCCCGTCGCGGCATCGAGCGCGCCCCCTGCCTTGCCGGTACGACGTGGACAATCGACGGTGTGCGCTTCGACGTGCTTGCACCGGGCTCCGCCGAGGAAGCCCGTGATGCCAGCGCGAATGATGGCTCGTGCGTGCTCGCGGTCACGTCGGCGAGCGGCTTTCGTGCGCTCTTGCCTGGGGATGCCGAGCGCGCGGCCGAAGGGCGGCTCGTCGAGCGCGCCGGGGCGGCGCTCCGTGCCGATGTGCTCGTCGCCGGCCACCACGGGGCGCGAACCTCATCGACCGAGGCCTTTCTCGATGCGGTTGCACCCGCCCACGCCGTCGTGACCGCAGGGTTCGGCAACCGCTACGGCCACCCGCATCCGGAAACGCTCGCGCGCCTCGCGGCGCGCGGCATCGCCGTGCACCGCACCGACCGCGCGGGGGCGATCCGCTTCGAGAGTGCAGCGGGCCGGGCGCAGGAGCCGCATCGCATACGGGACGCCGTGCGTCGCTATTGGCGGACTGAGACTCAGAGATAGGCGACCACGAGCGAGATCACGGCCACCGTCGTCAACTGCACGCGCAGCCGCCAGAACCACGGCGGAAACCACGGCTCGCGGTGCAGGCGCGCGTCGATGGCCGCGATGGCCACGAGGCAGAGCGCCGCCGCGAGAAGAAACTCATGTTGACCGAGCTGGCCGAGCAGGATCCACGCCGCGATCGGCGGGATCACCGAGACGATCAGCAGCCATCGGCGCTTGCGATCCTCGAGGGTCGGCACGGCAATCGCGTATGCCCAGTGCAGACCCGCCATGAAGCTCACGATGATCGCCGAATAGAACGCGAGTGCGGCAATCGAGAAGTCGTCGCCCAGAAGGTCGGGGAAGGCATGGCGGCCGAGCGCGTGGAACACAAACGGGATCAGACCGGCGTAGCCGAGTCCGCGGGCGAGGCGGGGGGTGTCCATCGACGTTCAGCTCCGGTTCGCGCGCGCCCGACCGATTCGCACCGCGGTCGTGCCGGGCTTCGCTTCGAGCGCGGGCATGACGAGGATCGCCTCATCATGCGGTGTGGACACGGGCACGCCGCCGTTCGTCGCAATCACCGTGCCGGCCTGGGGAATCGTCTCCAGGCCCGTGACTGGCCGGGCCCAGACGAAGCCGCTGGGGGCGACGGTCACGACCTCGGTGATGTCGATGACCCGCTCACGCGCCGGCGGCGGCGCGAGCCGCGCAGCCGAGGCCGGCCGCGTGAGCGCATCGAAGTGTTCGAGAAAGCGCCACGCGCACTCGGTCGCGTAGTCGCCGACCGCGGCCTCCCAGTGCTGGCCGCATTCAATGAGCAGGGCGCTCCGCGGTGAATGAGGATCGGCGAAATGGGCGTAATCGCGCAGCCGCCGCCCCGCCGCGTGACCGGCATCGACGAGGATGTCGCGCGGCATCCCGAGCGCACGGGCGAGCGCGAGGCCCTTGTCGGTCGTGCCGGCGAGCGCGATCGGCGGCGCGGGCAGCGTCATCGAATGCAGGTCGAGCAGATGATCGACCGTGTCGAAGAAGGGGCGGAGCGCCCGGGCGCGCTCGAGCTCACGGCTCGTGCGCGTGCCGTCGAGCGTTTCGGCATCCCAGAGGCGGTTGAAGTCCTCGTCGAGCGAACGCGAGGCGAGCGGGCGCGCCGGGTCGAAGGACAGATAGGCGTCCACGTTGGCAAAGACGAAGGACACGCGGCCTCGCTGCGGCCTCAGTGCGCCCGAGGCGAACGCGGGCAGGAGCCGGTCGAGCGCGATCGCGCCGCAGACCTCGTTGCCGTGAACAAGCGCCGTGATGCAAAGGTGCGGCCCTGCCCCACTGCCCGGGAACGACCACACATAGGGCGGCCCGGCGTTGCCCGACGCCCAGCGGCGGATGTCCGGAAAGTCGACTTCGATCGGTGGGGTCATCGGTGCGCTTTCGTATGCTCCGGACGCATTCTGCCCCCAAGCGATCTCATGATGCTCCCACCTGCCGAACACTTCATCGACAACCGCTTCGTGCCGCCTCTGGGCGGGCTCACGATCCCGGTGGTGGACCCGAGCGACGGCCGCGTCTTCGCGGCGATCGCCCGAGGCAGCGCCGACGACGTGGCGCTCGCGGTTCGGGCCGCCCGCCGTGCTGCCGATAGCGGTGCCTGGTCGCGTCTTGCGCCCGTCGAGCGTGGGCGGCTCCTCGCGCGGCTTTCGCGTGCGATCGAAGCGAACGTCGGGCTGCTCGCGGCACTTGAATCGCGCGACTGCGGCAAGCCCATGCGGCAGGCGCGTGCGGATGTCGCAGCCTGCGCGCGCTACTTCGAGTTCTACGCCGGCGCCTGCGACAAGCTGCACGGCGAGACGATTCCCTACACGCCGGGCTATCAGGTCATGACGCTCTACGAGCCGCATGGCGTGACCGGACACATCATCCCGTGGAACTACCCGCTGCAGATCTTCGGCCGCTCGGTCGGCGGGGCGCTCGCGGCCGGCAATGCCTGCGTCGTGAAGCCTGCGGAGGATGCCTGCCTCTCGCTCCTCAGGCTCGCCGAGATTGCGGCCGCGGAGGGCTTCCCACCCGGGGCGATCAACATCGTGACCGGCTATGGCCACGAGGCCGGGCAGGCGCTCGCCGAGGCGCAGGGCATCGATCACCTGAGCTTCACGGGCAGCGCAGCGACCGGCACGCGGGTCGCCCAGGCGGCCGCCCTGCGGCATGTGCCGGTGACGCTCGAACTCGGTGGCAAGAGCCCGCAGATCGTCTTTGCCGATGCCGACCTCGAGCGTGCGCTGCCGGTGATCGTCAACGCGATAGTGCAGAACGCGGGCCAGACCTGCAGCGCGGGTTCGAGGCTGCTCATCGAAGCGGGCGCCTATGAGCGGGTGCTCGCGGCCCTTGCCGACCGCTTTGCGGCCTTGCGGGCCGGACCGGCCGCGCTCGATCTCGACTTGGGGCCGCTCATTCTTGCCTCCCAGAAGGCCCGCGTCGAGGGCTTCCTCACGGGGCTCGCCGACCGGCCGGGTGCGGGGGCCTGGATCCGCGCCCGCGGCACGGTCGTTCCCGAAGCACCAGCAGGCGGGTTCTACGTCGCGCCGGTGCTTGTTGCGGATGCCGACCCGCACGCTCCGCTTTCCTGTGATGAGGTCTTCGGCCCCGTGCTCGCCGCGATGCCCTTTCGCGATGAGGCCGAGGCGGTCGCGCTCGCGAACGGCACCGACTACGGGCTCGTCGCCGGGGTGTGGACGGAGAACGGCGCGCGGGCGCTAAGGCTCGCGAAGGCGGTGAAAAGCGGCCAGGTGTTCGTGAACGACTACGGCGCGGGCGGTGGTGTCGAGTTGCCTTTTGGCGGCGTCAAATCCTCGGGCTACGGGCGCGAGAAAGGCTTCGAGGCACTCTATGGCGTTAGCGTACTGAAGACCGTGGTCATTCGGCACGGCGTTTGAGGAGGAGGGCAGGGATGCGACTCAAGGAGAAGATCGCGATCGTCACGGGCGGCGCGCAAGGCTTCGGCCGCGGCATCGTCGAGCGCTTCGCCGAGGAAGGCGCGCGGGTCATGATCGCCGACCTGAACGGCGAGGCGGCTCAGGCGCTCGCCGGACGGCTCGGCCCGGCAGCGCGGGCGATCGCCTGCGACGTCTCGAGGGACGCCGACTGGGCGCGGCTCGTCGCCGAGACGCTCGCTGCCTTCGGCCGACTCGACATCGTGGTCAACAACGCCGGAACCTCGCATCGCAACCGGCCGATGCTTGAGGTCGAGGAGGCCGAGTTCGATCGCATCTACGCGGTCAACGTGAAGTCGATCTATCTCTCGGCGCGGCACTGCGTGCCGGTGTTCCGCAGGCAGGGCGCGGGCGGCGTGTTCGTGCAGATTGCTTCGACCGCCGGCGTGCGGCCGCGACCCGGGCTCACCTGGTACAACGGAACGAAGGGCGCGGTGATCGTGACCAGCCGCTCGATGGCGGTGGAGTTAGCCCCCGAGAAGATCCGGGTGAACTGCATCAATCCAGTGGCCGGAGAGACACCGCTGCTTGCGACCTTCATGGGCGAGGACACGCCGGAGCGGCGCGCGCAGTTCGTGGCCTCGATCCCGCTCGGGCGATTCTCCACGCCGCGCGACGTGGCGAATGCGGCGCTCTTTCTCGCAAGCGACGAGGCGGCGTTCATTACGGGGGTGTGTCTGGAAGTCGATGGTGGGCGCTGCGTGTAAGAAGGTGTGAGTGAATCTGCTGCGCGGCCGCCGCGCGCCTCTCCCCCCGGGAGAGGCCGGCCCGCAGGGCCGGGTGAGGGGCGGGTCGACTTCGACAAATCACAGCCGAAGGCCCTCACCCCAACCCTCTCCCGGAGGGAGAGGGGGTGCGGTCTCGAAACCGTGCCGCTCCATGCGCGGAACAGTTGAGTCCGCAGTGCACCACTTGGTGCCAACGCCCGTAAAGGCTCACCGGGTTCGATCGCCCGCGCGGATGGCTCAATACCGGGCGAAACCAATGACCCTCATCGCAAGCCGCGCGAGGCCGTAGACGAGCCGTGAGCGCAGGCGCAACCACGCGGGGCGGCGCTTCCATTGGGCGGGATCGATCACATGGCAGGTACCGTCGCAGGCTGCGGCCAGGCGCGCGCGCAGGTGGCTTGCGAAGGCGCGGTCCTCGATGACGACGTTCGCCTCGTGCGCAAGGAGCAGGCTGAACGGATCCAGGTTCGACGACCCCACGGTCGCCCAGCGGTCATCGACCACCGCGACCTTCGCGTGCAGGAAGCTTGCGCGGTATTCGACGATCTCGATGCCGCGGTCGAGGAGCACATCGTAGAGCGCGCGCTCGGCTTCGCGGGCGAACCAGTACTCCGGGTGCCCCTGCAGGATGAGTCGGACGCGAACGCCGCGCGCGACCGCGGCCCCGAGGGCAGCGAGGACACGCCGACCCGGCACGAAGTAGGCGTTTGCGATCCACACTTCGCGCTCGGCCTGACCAATCGCATCGAGATAGGTGCGTTCGATCGCATGGCGGTGACGCAGGTTGTCCCGAAGGACAAGCATCAGGCGCTCGACCGGCGCGAGTCCGAGCAGGCTGATGAGCGGGTCGGGGCGTGCGCTGGAGATCGGGGGCTCGAGCGTGGCGGGAACCCGTCGCCGGAGGGCCCGACCCATGAGCCGGCGCTGAGCATGGCGGAGGGCGGCCACGACCGGCCCGCTCACGGCGACCGCGTAGTCGTGGCGGCCGGCGAGGCCCGGCGTGGCGAGATTGTGATCGTCGTGGATGTTGATGCCACCGACGAAGCTCACGGTTGCATCGATCGTGACGATCTTCCGGTGAAGCCGCATCAGGCGCGAGCGCGTGAAATGGGCCAGGCGGCGGATCGGGCGGTAGTGGCGAAGCGCAATGCCGCCCGCGCGGAGACGCGCGTCGAGCGCGCCAATGTGCCCCGAGGCACCGAAGCCGTCGATGAGGGCAACCACGCGCACACCGCGCAAGCTCGCGCGGAGGAGCGCCTCGGTCACCGCGCGGCCCGAGGCGTCGTCGGCGTAGATGTAGGTTTCGAGCAGAACCTCGCGTTGGGCCCGGTCGATCGCGGTGATGAGCGAAGGAAAGTATTCGCTGCCCGATTCGAGCAGCCGCGCAGCGGGTTGCTCGGGCGATTCCGTGGCCAAGCTCATGCGCCAAGCGGCCAGTCGAGGGTCGCCGTGATCGGCGCGTGGTCGGACAGCCGCGCCCACGCTGCGCCGTGATGGACGTGCACCCGACGGATGCCCATCCCGCGCACGTAGATCCGGTCGAGCTGCAGCACCGGCAGCCGCGAGGGGAAGGTGCGTGCGGGCGCGCCGTGGGTGGACTCGAAGACCTCCTTCAAGCCAAGCGCGTCGAACACCGCCGTGGCCTTGCGACTCCAGTCATTGAAATCGCCGGCGACGATGAGGGGGGCCTCCGGGGGGACGAGCCGCTCGATCCGCTCGCGGACCAGCGCGAGTTGCACCGCACGCGATCGGCGCAGCAGCCCGAGGTGCAGGCAGACGCAATGCACGTGCGTGCGTGTGCGCGGGAGCTTCAATTCGACATGGAGCAGCCCGCGCTGCTCGACCCGGTTGGTCGAGATGTCTTCCTGCTCCGCCGAGACGATCGGGAATCGGGTCAGGATTGCGTTGCCGTGGTGGCCGTGGTCGTAGACCGCGGTCATGCCGTAGGCCGAGCCCGGCCACACCTGCTCGGCGAGGAACTGGTGTTGCGGGAGCTCCGGCCACGCGTCATGCCGCTTCGCGTGCCGATCGTTGCGACCGACGACCTCCTGCAGGAAGACGACATCCGCCGCGAGGCTGCGCAGTCGCTCGCGCAGCACCGGGAGCGTGAGTCGGCGATTGAAGGCGCCGAGCCCCTTGTGGATGTTGTAGCTGGCGACCGTGAGGGTGCGCATCGGCGTCAGTCTGTTGCGAAGCAGTCCAGCGGCAGGTGGAGCGTGAGCCGATCGGCGCCCAGGCCCAGGCTGCGTACGACATGCGCCGTGCCGAGCGTCGGATGGCCGGCGAACGGCAACTCGAAGCGCTGCGTGAAGTAGCGCGCGGCGACCCGGCCGTCGTCGGCGGGGAGGATGAACGCCGTCTCCGAAAGGTTGAACTGGGCGGCGATCGACTGCATCGCCTCCGCCGTCAGTCCACGCGCGTCCTCCACGACGGCGAGCGGGTTGCCGGTAAAGAGGGGCGCGTTCTCGCTCACGAACACGTTGAGGAGGCGGAAGCGAACCGGGCTATCCGCCGCCGGTGTCGAGCGCTTCGGACTCTTCATAATTGGGGGCATGGTCGGTATTCTGACCAAGCCCGGGAGACGCGGACGTTTCGGTGTCTCCCCCGCTCGCATCGTCTTTTGGGTGTGGCGTCGGTGCGAAGTGCCCGAGATCGGTTTCCGGGAGTTGCTGTCCGAATGGCGGATCTGCTCAAAGTCGACACCCTGTTCCACTTGCTGCCGATCGGCGCCTATCGGTCGTTGCCGGACGGCAAGCAACTGCGGGCGAACCGCGCCCTCGTGGCATTGAATGGCTACGACAGCGAGCCCGAGTTCCTGCGCGCCGTAGGCGACATTGCCACCGAGTGGTATGTGGACCCCCATCGCCGCGACCAGTTCGTGGAGCAGTTGATGCGCGACGGACGGGTGGTCGATTTCGTCTCCGAGGTCTATCGGCACCGGACGCGCGAGCGGATCTGGGTCAGCGAGAACGCCCATGTGGTCACGGCCGAGGATGGACGCGTGCTGTGCTTCGAGGGGACCGTGGAGGACATCACGGCGCGTGTCCGCGCCTCCCAGGCCCTCGCCGACAGCGAACGGAGGTTTCGCGCGCTCACCGAGAAGGCACAGGTCGGCACCGCCATCGTCGATGCGCAGGGGGTCGTGCTCTACGCCAATCCGTTCTGCGAGGCCCTGTTCGGCATTCCACCGGAGCGATTTGTCGGCACCAACGTGTTCGACTCGATGCATCCGGACGACATGGCCGAACATCGGGCCGAGTTCGCCGCGGTGCAGGCGGGGACAAACACCGGCCAGGAGAGCATCGCCCGGCATCGTCGGCCCGACGGGCGCTACCGGCACCTGGCGTCGCTCGCGAAGGACTACCGCTCGGATCCCGCCATCGGCGGCATCGTGATCAACTGGCGGGATGTCACCGAGTCGCGCGAAGCCGAGGCGCAGCTTCGCCTGCTGGCCACCACCGATCCCTTGACTGGCTTGCTCAACCGGCGCGAGTTCGAGCGCGTCGTCAAGGCGCGCCTCGCCCCGGCGCCCGGCGAGCGTCTCGTTCTGCTCTACATCGACGTCAACCGGTTCAAGCTGATCAACGACAGCCTCGGGCACCTGACCGGTGACGAGGCCCTCATCCGTTTGGCCGACCGCATGAGAAGCCATGTGCGCGAGGGGGAAGTGCTCGCCCGGCTCGGGGGGGATGAATTCGGGGTGCTCGCACCGGCGCCGGATCGCCAGGCCGGCCGCGCGGTGGCGGAACGCATGCTCTCGGCCACCGCGGCACCGCTCAAGGTGGGCAGTCTTCAGGTCGAGCTCGGCGCGAGCGTCGGCGCAGCTTACTTCCCCGAGGACGCGCAGAACTTTTCGGATCTGCTGAGTGCGGCCGATCTCGCGATGTACCGCGCGAAGGAACGTCCGGGGAGCCGGGTGGCCTGCTACGAGCCGATCATGTCGGAGCGTCTGCGGGAGCAATTGCATCTGGCTCAGGCGCTGCATGCCGCCCTTGAGCGAGGCGAGATTGGCGTGGCCTACCAGCCTATCGTCGATGTCGGTTCCGGGACTTGGTTCGGCTTCGAGGCCTTGGCCCGCTGGCACCATCCCGAGCGCGGACGGCTCGACGCGGCCCAGTTCATTGGATTGGCCGAAGACCACGGGCAGATCGCTGCACTCGGGCGACAGGTGGCCGAGACTGCGATCGGCCAACTCGGGGCATGGCACCGGGCGGGACATGAGACGATCCGGCTGACGCTGAATGTGTCTCCGCTCCAGATCCGCGACCCGGATTTCGTCGACATGATCGCCGCACAGATCGCTCGGCATGGCGTGCCGGCCAAGCGGCTCTTCGTCGAAATCACCGAATCGGCCCTCGCCGGCAGCGACGTGCAGAGCCTCGAGGCCATCGAGCGGCTCACCCGATTGGGCGTTCGCATCATTCTCGACGACATCGGCACCGGTTATGCGTCGTTTTCACAGTTGAAGCGTTTCCACGTCGATGTGATCAAGGTCGATCGGTCCTTCGTGCAGGGGCTGCCGGCCCGGCGCGTGGACCGCGCCATCGTGAGTGCGCTCGCCGCGATGGCCAATGCCCTCGGCATCCGCGTGGTTGCCGAGGGCGTCGAACGCGAGGATCAACTCGACTTCCTGCGCGGCGTGGGCATCGGTGCGGCACAGGGCTTCCTCTTTTCGCGCCCGCTCGACGCCGGGTTGGCGAGTGCTCGCTTGTCCGAGCTCGCCTCCGGACAAAAGAGATAATTCAAGGCTGTCGAGCAAAAACCGCTCGGCCTGTCGAGCGGAGCCCCCGAGGCGGGCCCGGGCGACGATGCATTCCCGAACTCTTGTGCCATGTCGACTGCCCGCGAGCGGCGCGACGGCATGACCGGAAACCACATGCAATACATCTACACGATGAGCGGCGTCTCCAAGACGGTGCCGCCGAAACGACAGATCATCAAGGACATCTCGTTGTCCTTCTTCCCCGGCGCGAAGATCGGCCTGCTCGGCTTGAATGGTGCGGGCAAGTCGACGGTGCTCCGGATCATGGCCGGAGTCGACCGCGATTTCACGGGCGAGGCTCGCCCCCAACCGGGCATCAAGGTCGGCTACCTGCCGCAGGAGCCCGAGGTCGATCCGGAAAAGACGGTCCGCGAGATCGTTGAGGAGGGCTTGGGCAGCGTCACCGCGGCGCAGAAGCGTCTTGAGGAGGTGTACGCCGCGTATGCCGAGCCTGACGCCGATTTCGACGCGCTCGCGAAGGAGCAGGCCGAACTGGAGGCGATCATCGCCGCTGGTGACGGCCACAACGTCGAGCAGCAGCTGGAAGTGGCCGCCGACGCGCTCCGGCTGCCGCCGTGGGACGCCAAGGTCGGCCATCTCTCCGGTGGGGAGAAGCGCCGCGTCGCGCTGTGTCGGCTGCTCCTGTCCAAGCCGGACATGTTGCTGCTCGACGAGCCGACGAACCACCTTGATGCCGAAAGCGTGGACTGGCTCGAACAGTTCCTGCAGCGCTACCCGGGCACCGTCGTGGCGGTGACGCACGATCGCTACTTCCTCGATAACGCGGCCGAGTGGATTCTCGAACTCGACCGCGGCCAAGGCATCCCGTGGAAGGGCAACTACAGCTCCTGGCTCGATCAGAAGAGTGCGCGTCTCAAGGCGGAGGAGCAGAGCGAATCGGCCCGTCAAAAGGCGCTCAAGAAGGAGCTCGAGTGGGTGCGGCAGAACCCGAAAGGGCGTCAGGCCAAGAGCAAGGCGCGCCTCACCCGCTTCGAGGAACTGTCGAGCTACGAATACCAGAAGCGCAACGAGACCAACGAGATCTTCATCCCGGTGGCCGAGCGGCTCGGCAATCAGGTGATCGAGTTCAAGAACGTCACCAAGAGCTACGGCGACCGGGTGCTGATCGACAACCTCTCGTTCTCGATCCCGCCCGGCGCCATCGTGGGCGTGATCGGGCCGAACGGTGCCGGCAAATCCACGCTGTTCAAGCTCATCACCGGCGCCGAGAAGCCTGACAGTGGCGAGATCGTGATCGGGCACACGGTGCAGATGGCATTCGTCGACCAGTCGCGGCAGTCGCTTCAGAACGACAAGACCGTCTGGGAGGACGTTTCGGGCGGCGCTGACATCCTCCAGGTTGGGAAGTTCGAGATGCAGAGCCGCGCCTACATCGGGCGCTTCAACTTCAAGGGCCCGGATCAGCAGAAGCTCGTGGGCACGCTCTCCGGTGGCGAGCGCGGACGCCTCCATCTGGCCAAGACGCTGCTCAAGGGCGGCAATGTGCTCCTGCTCGACGAGCCTTCCAACGATCTTGACGTCGAGACGCTGCGAGCGCTGGAGGACGCGCTCCAGGAGTTCGCGGGCACGGCGATCATCATCAGCCACGACCGCTGGTTCCTCGATCGCATCTGCACCCACATCCTTGCGGCCGAGGGCGATAGTCAGTGGTTCTTCTACGACGGCAACTACCGCGAGTACGAGAACAACAAGATCCAGCGCCTCGGCGAGGAGGCCGCGCGCCCGAAGCGCGTTCGCTTCAAGGCGCTCAAGTAGGTGTTACGGGCAGAGATCACAGGCTGAGGCGCGTGAAACCACAACAGACGATCGCCGGCGAGATCTCCGCGACCGGGGTGGCGCTTCACTCCGGCGTGCGGGTCCGCATGACATTGAAGCCGGCGCCGATCGACACGGGCATCGTGTTTCGGCGGGTCGATCTCGACCCGCCGGTGGACATCCCTGCGCGCGCCGAATTGGTCACCGAAACCCGCCTGGCCACGACGCTGAGCCACGGCGGCGCGAAGGTCGCCACCGTCGAGCACCTGCTCGCGGCCTGCGTGGGCTGCGGCGTGGACAACCTGATCGTCGAGGTGGACAACCTCGAAGTGCCGATCATGGACGGCTCATCGGCCCCATTCGTCTTCCTGCTCATCGAGGCGGGCATCGTCGCCCAGGACGCGCCGCGAAAGGTCATCGAAATCCTCGAGCCCGTTCGGGTGACACTCGCCGACCCGGCCGGCGACAAATTCGCGAGTCTCGAGCCGGCGGCAGCCTTCGAAGTCGACTTCACGATCGATTTCTCCCACCCCGCGATTCCGGCCGAGCAGTGCCGCATCGCCATGGCCTTGCCGCCCGAGGTGTTTCTGGATCACATCAGCCGGGCCCGCACCTTCGGCTTTTCATTCGAGGCCGATGCGCTTCGGGCCATCGGCCTCGCTCAGGGCGGCAGCATGGACAACGCGATCGTTCTCGATCGCTACAAGATCCTGAACCGTGAGGGTCTGCGCTTCGCCGACGAGCTGGCCCGGCACAAGGTGCTCGATGCCGTGGGCGATCTCTTTCTGCTTGGCCACCCCGTCCGCGGCCGCTATCACGCGTTCAAGTCAGGGCACGAGCTGAACAACCGGCTCTGCCGGGCGCTCCTCGCGCAACCATCGGCATGGCGGCTCACGACAGCCTGAGCCGGCACACCTCCCCACAGTTCCAGCGAGGCGAATGCCGTCAGCGTGCCAGGGTGTGCGACAGTCGAAGCAGCGCGGTTTGCATGCGCTCACTCTTGATGCGCACCGCTGCATCCTTGAGCTTCGCGGAAGCGGCGGGGCCGGGGCGCGGTGCCACGATGCGCACGGGTTGTGTCCCGACTTGGACGCGCACGCGAAAGTCGTTACATTTCAATCCCTTGGCGTTTGCCGCGGCCAGCAGTGAGGCGCGCTCCATGCGAGCGGCGTGGGCCGCATCCGGTGTACGCACGAGGACTTCAAGACAGCTTCCGTCCAGACGCATCGACGCGACGTGAGAGCGCAGATGCTCGGGAAGCAATTCACTCAGCAGGCTGGCATCGATCGCCTCGCGCTGGCGCGTGAGCGGCAGTGCCGCCGAGAACTGCGGGGCACGATCGAACCATCGCGCCAACGCCGTCGGACGGGGATAGAGAGCCTTCACATGCAAATTATCCTGGTATCGAACGACTTCCGAGACAAACGCACCCTGCACATCGGCTGGAAGCAGATCGCACTGGCAGTCATCGTCTTTCTGCTCCTCCTTGCAGCGACGGCCACCCTGGCCAACTATCTCTCCCTCAAGTACGCCGCCACCAGCAATCACCCGCTCGTGCGCAGCATCCTCCTGGCCGATCAGCATGCCGAAGCCAAGCAGCGGCGCGAGCAGCTTCAGGCCAACATCGACAACCTGGCGATCAAACTGGGCGAGGTCCAGGCGCACATGGTTCGACTCGACGGCCTGGCAGAGAAGCTGGCCAAGGTCGCAGGTCTCAAGCCACAGGAACTACCGTCCGCGCCATCGAGCACCGGTCGCGGGGGGCCGGAGGTGCGCGGCTCGCCGCTGTCCCTGTCCGAGTTCGAGTCGGCGCTCAACAGCCTGGTAGCCAAGGTGGATGTCGCGGGCGACCAGATGACCGTGCTCGAGGCGCTCCTCGTCGAGGGCAGTGCGCAGCGCAAGTTCCTGCCCACGCTGCCTCCGGTTGAAAACGTGTCGTTCACGTCCAACTACGGCTACAGAATCGATCCCTTCACGGGGCATCAGAGCTTCCATGAAGGCATCGACTTCGCGGCAGAAACCGGCACCCCGATCGTCGCTGCGGCAAGCGGCAAGGTCATCAGCGCCGAGCAGCATCCGGCCTACGGCAAGGTCATCGACATCGACCACGGCAACGGCCTGGTCACGCGCTATGCGCACGCCTCCGAGCTGCTGGTCAAGGAGGGCGACTTGGTCGTCCGAGGCCAGAAGGTCGCTCGCGTGGGCTCCACCGGCCGCTCGACCGGGCCGCACCTGCACTTCGAGGTGCGCCTCAACGGCGCGCCGCAGAACCCGGCACGCTTCCTCGCGGCAAACTGACGCTCCGCGCGCGGTCAGGCGCGAGCTGATCCGCCCGGGGGGCGGCCTAGAATCACGGGTTGTTCCCGTCTTTCCCCGCATGCCCGTCGGCTTCGTCCGCAATGGGCTGCCTAGGAAGGCCACCTCCACTGCGCCGCTCGCATCGCTCCATCGCCTTCCCTCCCACCCATCACGAATGAGATTTCGCGACGCCATCGCGGCGTCGCGCTTCGGCCATGTTTGATCAGTTCCTGAAGAAGATTTTTGGTAGCCGCAACGACCGTCTGCTCAAGGCCTATCGTGCTCGGGTCGCAAAGATCAACGCGCTCGAGCCCGCGTTGCAGGGCCTCTCCGATGAGGCGTTGCGTGAGAAGACGGCGGAGTTCAAGACGCGGTTGAGTCAGGGGGCATCGCTCGACGACCTGCTGCCGGAGGCTTTTGCCGTGGTGCGCGAGGCGAGCCGCCGGACGCTTGCGATGCGTCACTTCGACGTCCAGCTGATCGGTGGCATGGCGCTCCACGACGGCAAGATCGCGGAAATGCGCACCGGCGAGGGCAAGACCCTGATGGCCACGCTGCCGGTGTACCTGAACGCGCTTGCAGGCAAGGGCGTCCACGTGGTGACCGTCAACGACTACCTGGCGCGTCGTGATGCCGACTGGATGGGTCGCATCTACCGCTTCCTCGGACTTTCGGTCGGCGTGGTCGCCTCCCAGCAGGACAACGCGAGCAAGATTGCCGCTTACCAGGCCGACATCACCTACGGCACGAACAACGAGTACGGCTTCGACTACCTGCGCGACAACATGGAATACAACGTCGCCGACCGGCGGCAGCGTGGACTCCATTACGCGATCATCGATGAAGTCGACTCGATCCTGATCGACGAGGCGCGTACCCCGCTCATCATCTCCGGACAATCCGAAGGCAGCGTCGACATCTACTACCAGTTGAACGCGCTGCCGGCCTCGCTCACGCGGCAGGCCGACGAAAAGTCGCCCGGCGACTATTGGGTGGACGAAAAGCAGCGCCAGGTGCATCTTTCGGAGCAGGGCCACGAGAGCGCGGAGAAGTGGCTGGAAGCGTCAGGGCTCCTGCCGCCTGGCACAAGCCTCTATGACGCGGCAAACATTTCCCTCATGCACCACGTGTATGCGGCACTCCGGGCCCACGCGCTCTACTACCGCGACGAGCATTACGTCGTGCAGAACGGCGAGGTCATCATCGTCGATGAGTTCACGGGACGTCTCATGGCTGGCCGTCGCTGGAGCGATGGCCTGCATCAGGCGGTCGAAGCCAAGGAGGGCGTGCCGATCCAGCGCGAGAACCAAACGCTCGCCTCGATCACCTTCCAGAACTACTTCCGCATGTACGGCAAGCTCGCCGGCATGACCGGCACCGCCGATACGGAAGCCTACGAATTCCAGCAGACCTACGGACTGGAAACCGTCATCATCCCGACGCACCGTCCGATGATCCGGCGCGACGAGAACGATCTGTTCTTCAAGACGGCTGCCGAAAAATACGTCGCCGCGGTGCGGGACATCAAGGACTGCTACGAGCGCGGTCAGCCGGTGCTGGTCGGCACCACGTCGATCGAGAACTCCGAGCTGATCTCGGAGATGCTGAAGCGCGAAGGGCTGCCGCACCAGGTGTTGAACGCCAAGCAGCACGAGCGTGAGGCCCTGATCGTCGCCCAGGCCGGGCGACCGAAGATGATCACGATTGCGACCAACATGGCCGGTCGCGGCACGGACATCGTGCTGGGCGGTGCGCTCGAACCCGAACTGCGGGCGATCCGCGAGGACGAATCGCTCACCGAGGCGGAGCGCGCGGCGCGCATCGCGAAGGTCGAGGCCGAGTGGCAGGCGCGTCACGACGAGGTGATCGCTGCTGGCGGCCTGCGTATCGTCGGTACCGAGCGGCATGAGTCACGACGCATCGACAACCAGTTGCGCGGCCGCGCTGGACGTCAGGGCGATCCGGGCTCGAGCCGCTTCTATCTCTCTGCGGAAGACCCGCTGATCCGCATCTTCGGCGGCGACCGCATGAAGAACATCATGACGCGCCTGCGCATCCCCGACGGCGAACCCATCGAGGCGGGCATCATGACGCGCCAGATCGAGAAGGCGCAGCTCAAGGTGGAGCAGCGCAACTTCGACATCCGAAAGCAGCTGCTCGAATATGACGATGTGGCCAACGATCAGCGCCGGGCGATCTACGAGCAACGCAATCACCTGCTCGAGGCGAAGGATCTGACCGACACTGCCCGCGAGATGATCCTCGGCTGGACGCGCGATACGGTCGCCCAGTTCGTGCCGCCGGAGAGCACCGAGGAGCAATGGGACTTGCCCGGACTCGGGGCGGCACTGGCCGAAGTCAGCGTGCACGTGCCGGTCGAGGAATGGCAGGCCAAGGCGTCCGACCTCGACGATACCGACATCCGCGAACGCTGCGAAGCGGCGGCGCTCGCGGTCTATCAGAGCAAGCACGAGCTCGCCGGCAGCGAGATCTGGGGGCAGTTCGAGCGCAACATCCTGCTCCAGTTCATGGACACGCAGTGGCGTGACCATCTGTCGAGCCTCGACCACCTGCGTCAGGGTATCCATCTGCGTGGCTATGCGCAGAAGAACCCCAAGCAGGAGTACAAGAAGGAAGCCTTCGAGATGTTCGGGCAGATGCTCGACCGCTTCCGCTCCGAGGTGGTCCGCGTCCTCCTGACCGTGCAGGTGCGTTCCGAAGCCGATGCACAGGCCGTGGAACCCCATGCCCAGGCCACCAACGTGTCCTATCAGCATGCCGACGTGGACGGTTTGACCGGCGAGCCGGCAGCGGTGCCCGAAGCCCTGGAGGATGCACGACCGGCGGCACAACCCGTCGTGCGACAGGGTCCGAAGCTCGGTCGGAATGACCCCTGCTGGTGCGGATCGGGCAAGAAGTACAAGCATTGCCACGGCCGCCTCGAGTGAGAGGGTGAGAGAAATTCTGCTGCGCTTGCCAATACGTTGTTGCTTGCTCGCTCAAGGCGTCGCCTACCCAACAGGTATGTCTCGCCTTTCGCTCGCTCGCGCCTCGTCTTGGCTGCGCTCGCGACGAATTTGTCTCACCCTCTGACCCGCCGTCACGGTTTGTTGGACATCGGACCCGATCATGCCCGTCGCCTACACCCCACTCTCGCCTGAGCAGGCCTACGCCGTTCCCGGCGTGCACTGCTACCCCGTCGCAGCGCACGTCCGAAAGCCCGATCGGCTCGACTTCATGGTGGTCCGGTTCGTGCCAGGAACGGTCGTCGGTGGCGTGTTCACACAGAGCCGCTTCGCCGCAGCGCCAGTCGCCGTCTGCCGCGAACATCTTGCGCGATCAACCGAAATCGAAGCGCTCGTCATCAACACGGGTGTGGCCAACGCCGCGACCGGCGCACTCGGGCTCGACAATGCGAGGGCGACCTGTCGCCAGGTGGCCGAAGCCTTCGGTGTGCATGCCGAGCGGGTTCTGCCGTTCTCGACCGGGGTCATCCTCGAGCATCTGCCGATGGCACGCATCGACGAGGGGGTCCGCCTTGCGCGCGCGCGTGCCGAGCGCAGTGAGCACGCGTCCTGGGATCAGGTTGCACGCGCCATCATGACCACCGACACGGTCTACAAGCTCGCCTCGCGGCGCATCGCGCTCGGGGGGAAGACGGTCCACGTGACCGGCATCGCCAAAGGCGCCGGGATGATCCAGCCCAACATGGCCACGATGCTCGGCTTCGTCTTCACCGATGCCGCCGTGTCGGGCGCGGCCATCCAGGCGCTTGCCCGCGATGCAGCCAACGCAAGCTTCAACCGCATCACGGTGGACGGCGACACCTCGACCAATGACAGCTTCATCATCGCCGCGACGGCGCAAGCAGGCAACCCGGTGCTCACCGGGTTCGACACCGGTGATGGCCTGCTTTTCGCCGACACGGTGCGTGCGGTAAGTCTGGAGCTTGCGCAGGCCATCGTGCGGGATGGCGAGGGCGCAACCAAGTTCATGACGATCCGCGTGACGGGTGGTCGCGATGACACCGAGTGCGATCGCATTGCCCGGGCGATCGCCCATTCCCCGTTGGTCAAGACGGCCTTCTTCGCGAGCGATCCGAATCTCGGGCGCATCCTGGCCGCGGTGGGCTACGGCGCGCCGGCGGATCTCGACCCGACACGGGTTACCGTTCATTTGAACGGTGTTCTGGTGGCCGAGGCGGGCGGGCGCGCGGCGAGCTACCGCGAGGAGGCTGGTGCCGCCGCGATGAAGGCGCACGATATCGAGGTGCACGTGGATCTCGCGCGCGGCGGGGCTGAGGCCGTCGTCTACACCTGCGACTTTTCATACGACTACGTGAAGATCAACGCCGACTACCGGAGCTGATGGACCCGCATGGCTCATCGAGTAAACCGCCCGAAGCCAGCCACGTCAGCGCCTCCCCCGGATTCTGCGGCTTCGCAACTTGAGTTGCTTGCGCGCATCGCCGATGCGCTCGAGCGACTGTCGCCCGCACCGATGCCGCTCCCGGACTTCCGGCACTGCCTCGCCGCGCAGTGGCGTCGCGTCGGGCAAAGCGCCTGGCTTGAACCGGTCACGACACCGCACCGCATCGATTCCGACGATCTGGTCGCCGTGGATACCCAGCGGGAGTTGATCGACCGGAACACACGCCAGTTCGTCCGCGGTCGCCCGGCCAACAACGTGCTCCTCACCGGGGCGCGCGGGACGGGCAAGAGCTCGCTGGTCAAGGCGATGCTCGCGCGCTATGGCGGCCAGGGGCTCCGGTTGATCGAGGTCGACAAGGCGCATCTTGCGGACATGGCGACCATCGCCCGCCTCGTGGCGGACCGGCCCGAACGCTTCATCGTGTTCTGTGATGACCTGTCCTTCGATGCGGGGGATGCCAGCTACAAAGCACTCAAGGCGGCGCTGGACGGCTCGATTGCAGCCGCCACACCGAACCTGCTGATCTACGCCACCTCGAACCGTCGGCATCTTCTGCCCGAGTATTTCCACGAGAACGCCGAGACTCGGTATGTGGGCGAGGAGGTCCATTTCGGCGAGAGCGTGGAGGAAAAGGTCTCGCTGTCCGAGCGCTTCGGACTGTGGATCTCGTTCTACCCGTTCGATCAGGACGCGTATCTTGCGGCGGCTGCGCGGTGGGTCGAGCGCATGGGCGGCAGCCTGCCCGCGACCGGCCGTGCGCGCGAAGCCTTCGAGCGGGAAGCCCTCCAATGGGCGCTCCAACGGGGTTCGCGCTCGGGGCGCGTGGCGAGTCAATTCGCGCGCGACTGGTGCGGTCGGCACCCTCGCGGCCGCTCGGGCGCGTGAACGCCTCGGAGACGGCCCGCTTCGATCCGATGGATCCGCGGCCGCTCACGCGCGTCGCCGTCGGGGTCCTCACCCGAGTTCGGGCGGGCAGCCCCGAAGTGCTTCTGGCCGAGCGCCCAGCTGACAAGGTCTATGGCGGATTCTGGGAGTTTCCCGGTGGCAAGATCGAACCTGGAGAGACCGCAGAAGCTGCACTCATCCGCGAACTCCGCGAGGAGTTGGGCATCGTCGTTCGCGCGCCCCGCGCCTTGGTCACGGAGCGCTTCAGTTACCCGCATGCGCATGTCGCGCTCGAATTCTTTGTCTGTCGCGAGTTCGACGGCGAACCGTGCGGCCGTGAAGGGCAGCGGCTCGCGTGGCAACGTGCGAGCAGCATCACCGTGGAACCGCTGCTTCCGGCGCTGCTTCATCCCGAAAGCCGGGTGCTGGCGCTGCTCGCGACGCTTTGACCGGCGGCGCTCAGCCTGATCCCGCGTCGGTGTCGATTTCCGGTGTCGCGGGGGCGCCGGGGATTCGGTATTCCTCGTTGGCCCAGGCTGCGGTGTCGAACAACTTGCAACGCTCGGAACAGAAGGGGCGAAACGGATTGTCCTTGCCCCACGGTCGGGCTTCGCCGCAGCGTGGGCAATTGACGAGGCGTGGTCCGGTGGCCGATTTCACAGCCTGCACAGTGCCATCTCGAAGGGAATGTCGCGCGTGGTCACCTGTGCCCGACCTGCGCGGGAGAACTGCCCGCCATGTTCGAGCCAGCGGACATTGATCGCGTAGCGATTGGCACTCAGTTCGGGGACCACAGCCCAGCCGGCCTCGACCCGGATGATCGCGAGCAGCGGCGAGCGTACGCCGTCGAGCGCGCGATGAAAACTTCCGTGCAAGGCACGCTCACCGCAGAGCAGGCCCGATCCGCGCAGGAGTCGAAGCACGAGGGCAACCGCTTCATCCAGCGGGGACAGGGGATCGAGCCAGAGCTTGAGGTCCGCCTTTCGACGCGCTTCGCCGAGGGCCAACCATGCCTTGAACATCGGCAACTCGACGTCGCACGCGCCGCCCGGGCTCGATGCGCGCTGCCGTAACTGCGACAGCCAGTCGATCTCCCGCAGGTGCTGTCCCGGGCGACCCACCTGTCCGTGGAGATCCGCGATGGCCGTCTCCACATCGTGAAGGAACTCGGCGAGCGCCTGGGCCTCGACGTCGGGGTGGCTCGACTGGGCACTCCAGAGCGCCCGCTGTCGATCCAGTTCCTGCAGCAGATCGGACTTGAGGTCCGTGCGCGTGGCCGTGTCGATGATCTCGAAGAGGGATAACAAGGCCGAGCGGTGATCGAGCGGCTCGCGACGCGCAGCCAGCAATTTGACCCGATGAAACTGCTCCTCGAGGCGCAGCCACGCCCTGATCCGCTCGCTCAAGGGAAACTCGAAGAGGAGTGGTTCACCTGCCGCCGAGGCGACAGAACCCGTTTGGCCGAGTTCGGCGACGTCGTGCGTCATGCCATCCCCTCCTGATGAAGCCAGCGCGCGGAAGCGACCAGGGCCTGGTGCAGCTTCTCGATCTGGTGTTTCAGCGCGTCGAGCGTGCCGTCGTTCGCCAGGACGAACTGCGCGTAAGCCAGCCGCAAGTCTCGGCTGGCCTGTGCGTCAACGATTCGCTGCGCCTGGTCGCGCGTCATGCCGGGGCGGCCAGCGGCGCGCGCAATCTGCTGCTCCGTCGGCGCGTCGACGACGACGACCGCATGGCAGAGCGGGAGATAGGTCTGCTTCTCGACCAAGAGCGGCGCCACGAGTACGGTGTAGGGGGTGTGAGGATTGGCGGGGGCGCGAAGCGCCTGATCGATCTGTAGCGCGATGCGCGGATGCAGGAGGGTCTCGAGCCGTGCTCGGGCTTTCTCATCCGAGAAGGTGATTTCGCGCAGGCGCGCCCGGTCGATGCGGTCGGGCCCGGACATCGCCTCAGGGAACGCCTCGCCGATGGCCGCAACCGCATCGCCACCGGGCGCGGTCAGTGCGCGAGAGACGGCGTCGGCATCGATGATCGTGGCGCCCAACGCGGCGAGTTGGTCGCTGACCGTCGTCTTGCCGCTGCCGATGCCGCCCGTGAGCCCGACAACGAACACGATTAGCCCAATACGAGGGTTCGCAGGCGTTCGCCGGCGAACAACGTGGCGAGACCGGCAATCGCCAGATAAGGGCCGAAAGCGATCGCGGTGCCACGCTCGCCGCGTCGAAATGCGATCAACGCAATGCCGACCACGGCACCCACGACCGAAGAGATCAGCAGAATCATCGGCAGGGCTTGCCAGCCGAACCACGCGCCCAAGGCAGCGAGCAGTTTGAAGTCCCCGTATCCCATGCCTTCACGGCCGGTCAGGAGCTTGAACAGCCAGTACACCGACCAGAGCACCAGATAACCCGCGACCGCGCCGATCACGGCATCCGGCAGCCGGGCAAACACGGCGAACAGATTGACGATGAGACCGAGCCAGAGGAGCGGCAGTGTCAGGTTGTCGGGCAGCAACTGCGTGTCGAGATCAATCGCGGTGAGGGTGACGAGCGTTGCGCAGAGCACCATGGCCGCCACGGCCGTCCAGGTTGGGCCAAACTGCCAGGCACAGAGCGCAAAGAGCAGACCGGTGACCGCCTCCACGACGGGATAGCGAACCGAAATCGGCGCCTTGCAGGCGCTGCATCGTCCGCGCAGGACCAGCCAAGATACGATGGGGATGTTTTCGAGCGCCGTGATCCGGTGGCCGCAGGCAGGGCAGGCGGACCGCGGGGTGACGAGGTTGAAGGCGGGCTCGGTCTGGATTTCTTCGCCCCGCATTTCGGCCGCCTCGGCCTGCCATCGACGCTCGAGCATCACGGGCAGACGATGGATGACGACATTGAGAAAGCTGCCGATCAGCAGGCCGACAACGCCCGCAAGGGCGATGGCTGAGGATGGGTCCGTGACGAGCGCCATTCCTCAGACGACCGAGCCCAGCTTGAAGATCGGCAGATACATCGCAATCACGATGGTGCCGATGACGACCCCGAGGAACACGATCATGATCGGCTCGATCAGCGACGACAATGCAGCGACCGCATCATCCACTTCGCGTTCGTAGAAGTCAGCGACCTTCGAGAGCATGCTGTCGAGTGCACCGGTCTCTTCTCCGATCCGCGTCATCTGCATCGCCATCACCGGGAA
>CAZSTF010000002.1:56757-69499 GCA_964609555.1 uncultured Alcaligenaceae bacterium
TAAGCGGGAAAAGCGGGCATTGCCGGTGCTGCGTGCGGCGATGTCGAACGCCTGAAGCAGAGGAACACCAGCCCGCATCATGGTCGCAAGCTGCCGCGTGAACAGTGCGATCTCCTTCTCCTTGATCGAGCCGCCACCACGGAACTTGAGCTTCTTGACCGAGACCTTGGTGATGCCCTGCCGGCGCAAGGCATTGATGACGACCGTCTCGCTCGCGGCTCGCATCTCGCCACGCGCCTTCTTGCCCGCACGATCGATCCCTTCCCACTGGAAGATTGAGGACTTGACGGTCTCCCGCGACGGTCGGGCGGCTTGGGCGGTGGACTTTGCGGCAACGGCCATGGTTGGATCCCGATGAGAGGATGCGACGAAATCAAGTGTTGGTCACGGCTTCGACTTCTTCGAGGGAGGTCACGCCCTGCTTGACCTTGAGCAGTCCGGATTGTCTCAGGTTGCGCACGCCCTCCCGCTGCGCCTGGGCTGCAATGTCGAGCGACGTTCCATTCGACATGATGATGCGCTGGATTTCTTCGCTCACGGGCATGACCTCGTAGATGCCGACTCGGCCCTTGTATCCGCTTCCCTTGCACACGTCGCAGCCGACCGGTCGATACGGTACCCAGGAGCCATCCAGATCGGTCTCCTTGAAGCCCGCTTGAAGAAGCGCTTCCGAGGGCAGATCCGCCGGGCGTTTGCAGGAGGTGCATAGACGGCGCGCAAGGCGCTGGGCCGTGATGAGCAGGATGCTCGAGGCGATGTTGAACGGCGCCACGCCCATGTTCATGAGTCGCGTCAAGGTCCCCGGCGCGTCGTTCGTGTGCAGCGTGGACAGCACCATGTGACCCGTCTGGGCTGCCTTGATCGCGATGTCGGCGGTTTCGAGGTCCCGGATCTCACCGACCATGATGACATCCGGGTCCTGTCGCAGGAAGGACTTGAGGGCAGCCGCGAACGTGAGCCCGGCCTTGTCGTTGACGTTGACTTGGTTGATGCCCGGCAGGTTGATCTCCGCCGGATCCTCGGCCGTGGAGATGTTCACCCCCGGCTTGTTCAGGATGTTGAGGCAGGTGTAGAGTGATACGGTTTTGCCTGAGCCGGTCGGTCCGGTCACGAGCACCATCCCGTAGGGTCGCTGCACGGCGTTCAATAGCAGTTCGCGCTGATCCGGGTCATAGCCGAGCGCATCGATGCCCAGCATCGCACTCGAGGAGTCGAGGATCCGCATCACGATCTTTTCGCCGAACAGCGTGGGCAACGTGCTCACCCGGAAATCGATCGATCGGTTCTTGGTGAGCTGCAGCTTCATCCGCCCGTCCTGCGGAATGCGCTTCTCCGAAATGTCGAGCTTCGAGATGACCTTGATGCGGGTCGAGATCTTGTCCTTGATCGCGAGCGGCGGCTGGGCCACGTCTTGCAGAACCCCATCGAGCCGGTAGCGGATGCGATAGAACTTTTCGTAAGGCTCGAAGTGGATGTCCGAGACCCCGCTGTTGATGGCATCGAGCAGGATCTTCTGGATGTAGCGGACGACCGGTGCGTCATCGACGTCGGCGTCGTCCTGCTGCTGCGGCGTTCCGTCGTCGACCTTGATGTCGAGATCGAAGTCGTCGTTGCCAACGAGGTTGGACACGGTCTTGTCGTTGCGCTCGGCGATCGTGTTGAGCAGTCGCGCGAGCTTGTCGTCTTCGACGATGATCGGCTCGGCGATCAGATTGGTCTTGAAGCGCAGCTCTTCGAGTGCCTCGAGGTTGGTGGGGTCCGATACCGCCACGTAAAGCCGATTGCCGCGCTTGTGGATCGGCATGCAGCGGCGCGTGGTGATGATCTTGACGTCGATCCACTCGTTGTTGATCTGGCTCGCGTCGAAGGCCGCGAGATCAAGCAAAGGCACCGCAAAGGTTTGCGATGCGAACTCGGCGAGCTTCGAGGCGGACAGCCGCTTGGAACTGACGAGATGCTCGACGAAGGTATGCCCTGCGGCATTGGCTTCGGTCTGGAGCTTCTCGGCCTCGGCCTGCTTGAGCAGGTCATGCTGAACGAGGGCACGGCCGAGGCCGGAGAGGATGACGTTGGCGGTGGAGGTGGCCACGGGTGGAATTGCGTGCGATCGGTGGTGGATTGTCTGAGCGGGTGCCGTGGCGTGGATGAAGGCGCGGCCTCTGCATCCGCACAGCCCGCGGGGGTACCCGGAGCGCTTCGTCGCCCATGTCATCGGACAGACCGACGAGCGGCAACGCACCCCGGAGGCAACGGGTCGGGCGATGCGCCACTGCAACCGGGCCTGGCGCGCTCCATGGACCGAGCCGTTGTTGATCAGGTTCCGCTTGTAGTTTGCACGCCAACCCAATGTTTGTAAAGAAGAAATGCTCAAGCGACACGACCAGTGCGGGACTGCCGCTGCTGCTGCGGGAATCTAAAATCCAGTGATTCCACTGGAGCCCCACTGAATGTCGAATCAACTGACTGACCGTCTGGCCCGCTTCGTCAAGGCCATGCGCGGTGAGGCGCGATTGACCGAGTCCAACATCCAGGACGCGCTCCGGGAGGTCCGCCTCGCCCTCATCGAGGCGGATGTGGCGCTGCCTGTGGTCAAGGCGTTCATCGAGCGTGTCAAGCAGGCGGCGCTCGGGGCCGAGGTCGCCACCTCCCTCACGCCCGGCCAGGCGTTCGTCGGCGTCGTGCATCGGGAACTGGCTGGGCTGATGAGCCCAGCGACCGGCCAAAGCGCTGCGATCAACCTTGCGGCACAGCCACCGGCAGTGATTCTCATGGCCGGTCTGCAGGGCTCCGGCAAGACGACGACCGCCGGGAAGCTCGCGCGAAAACTGAAGCTCGAGCAGAAGAAAAAAGTTCTGCTCGTTCCCTGCGACATCCATCGGCCGGCTGCAGCCGAGCAACTCCGGACGCTTGCGCAGGCGGTCGGCGTGGATTGCTATACGCCTGAACCCGCCGAGGCGGGGGACGCGGTGGCGATCGCGCGCGGCGCGGTGGCCTGGGCCAAGCCCCGCTACTACGATGTCGTGATCGTCGACACGGCCGGTCGGCTTGCGATCGACGAGGCGATGATGCGGGAAGCCCGCGCGATCGCGGACGCCGTGCGACCCGTCGAGACGCTCTTCGTGGTCGATGCAATGCTCGGCCAGGATGCCGTGGCCACGGCGCGCGCGTTCCACGAGCGGCTCGATCTCACGGGGATCGTGCTCACGAAGCTCGATGGTGACGCCCGCGGCGGCGCTGCGCTCTCGGTGCGCGAGGTCACGGGGGTGCCGATCAAACTCGCCGGGGTGAGCGAGAAACTCGATGGGCTCGAGGACTTCCGCGCCGAGCAGATGGCCGGTCGCATCCTCGGTATGGGCGACATCGTGGCGCTCGTCGAGTCGACCGCCAAGGCCGTCGACGTCGAAAAGGCACGGGCGCTCGCCGACAAGGTCAAGCGCGGTAAGACCTTCACGCTCGAGGATTTCCGCGAGCAGATCGGTCAGATGAAGAACATGGGCGGACTGGACAGCCTGCTCGAGAAGTTGCCGCACGAAATCCAGCAGGCCGCGGCCCGATCGGGTGGCGTGGATCCCAAGCAGATCAATCGCATGGAGGGCATCATCTGTTCGATGACGCCCGAGGAGCGCCGAAAGCCCGATCTCATCAAAGCCTCGCGCAAGCGCCGCATTGCGGCGGGTGCGGGTGTGCCGGTTCAGGAGGTCAATCGCCTCCTCAATCAGTTCGAGCAGACGCAGAGCATGATGAAGAAATTCTCCCAGGGGGGCATGGGCAAGTTGATGCGCGGTCTGGGCGGTCTTCCCGGCATGAAGGGGCTTTCGGGCCGCTTTCCGGGGCTCAAATAATCGGGTGTGTGAAGCTGGCCTGTAGGCCGGGTTCTGTGCGTCGGCGCGTGAGCACCCACGTGGCAGTCATTCTTCCAGGCCGACCGTTACCGGCCGGCTCGAGCTACCTACCCGCATGCCCGGGCGAGCCACCCGTTGCGCCGATTGCATGAACCGGCGCGCGCACGCCTATTTGGTATTGCTCCGGGTAGAGGTTGCCGCGTTTCACCGTAACTCAATACGCTCGTCTCTGTGGCCCTGTTCCTCGCCTTCGGCCAGGCGACTTGCGCCACCCGGGTTTCGGCGGACGGCCGTTAGCCGCTACCCCGCTCTGTGGAGCCCGGACCTTCCTCCCGCCGTGGACGGGCTTCGCACCCACCCAAACGACCAGCGACTGCCCGGCCAGCATCACGCCTCGAATTATCGCGCTTCGGGCGTCGCTAGAATCGGGTGCATGTCGGAGCATCCTCCCAAAGACGGCTCGAGTTCGGCCACCGAGGTCGTCACCCATCCCGCGGGCGTGCTGCCCCAGGATGCGCCGCGTCGGCGACTCGTGCTCATGCGGCATGGGGATGTGAGCTACTTCGACGAAGAAGGTCGACCGTTCGTGGCGGAAACGGTACCGCTCTCCGCGCGCGGCCGGGCCGAGGCGGATGCGGCCGGGGCGATGCTCGCACGCGCCGGGTTGCGCTTCGACCGCGTGATCACCTCGGGGCTGCCGCGCACCGTCGAAACCGCCGAGCGGGTGCTCCGTGCGTTCCCGTCCCGAGGGGCAGGGCCGACGATAGAGCAGTGGACGACATGGCAGGAGATCCGGGGCGGCCGCCTTGCCGACATCCCGCGGGGCGAGATCGAGCGCGCGTTTTTGGGCGCCTTCGATCGGACCCTGCCAGCGCATGAGCGGCGCTTTCTCGGCGGCGAGACCGTCGGAGCGTTCATCCAGCGCGTGGAGCAGGGGCTCGCGCAGCTTTTGGCCGACCCAGAGTGGGATTGCGTGCTGCTCGTCCTGCACGGTGGCGTGAACCGGATCCTGCTGTCGAGCCTGCTTCTGGGCGAGGCGCGGCTCGACGACACATTCGCACAGGACACGGGCGCGATCACGATGGTTGATGTGGGCATCAAGGGCGCGGCCCACGTGCTTCGCCTGCTCAACTACGCGGCACTCGATCCGATGCAGACGGCCACCCGTCGCACGACGATGGAGATCCTGCTCGAAGCGTACCGTCGCGGCGTGCATCGCGCCGCGGATCAGTCGGCGCACGGAGGCGGGGGCGAATGAGCCGAAGCGATGGGCGGAGCGACGCCGAGAGCGCGCAGATCGCGCGCAGCGAAGCGTTCACCGGCACGAAACCCGTCCCCGAGGCGCACCGGGTCGACCTTGACGCGCTCGATCGCTGGCTTCGCGCGCATGTCGCGGGCTACGCCGGGCCGCTCGGTCTCTCGCAGTTCAAGGGGGGGCAGTCGAACCCCACCTTCCTGCTCGAGACGCCAACCGCGCGCTACGTCATGCGGGCGAAGCCTGGGCCCGCCGCGAAGCTCCTGCCCTCGGCGCACGCCGTCGAACGCGAGTTTCGCGTGCTCTCCGCGCTCGCGGGCTCTGACGTGCCGGTGGCCCGCGTGCATGCGCTATGCGAGGACGAAGCAGTCATCGGTCGCGCGTTCTATGTCATGGAATACGTCGAGGGGCGCGTGCTCTGGGAGCCCACGCTCCCTGGCATGAACCCGGCTGAACGCGTAGCGCACTTCGATGAATTGAACCGCGTGATCGCGGCGCTCCATCGCGTGGACTGGAAGGCCTGCGGACTCGCCGACTACGGCCGGCACGAGGGCTACATCGCGCGCCAGATCGCGCGCTGGACCAAGCAGTACCGTGCGAGCGAAACCGAGTCGATTCCCGCGATGGATGCGTTGATCGAGTGGTTGCCCGCGAATGTGCCCGCGGGCGAGGAAACCGCCATCGTGCACGGCGACTACCGGCTCGACAACGTGATCTTTCATCCCACCGAGCCTAGGATCCTCGCCGTGCTCGACTGGGAGCTCTCGACGCTCGGGCATCCGCTGGCCGACTTCGCCTATCACTGCATGACCTGGGTGCTGCCGCCGGGCGCGGGTCGGGGCCTTGCGGGCGTCGAACTCGCGGGCAGTGGCATCCCCTCGCTCGAGGCCTACATCGAGCGCTACTGCGAACGTACGGGCCGCGGCGCGATCACGCATTTCGACTTCTACCTCGCCTACAACCTCTTTCGCATGGCCGGCATCCTGCAGGGCATCATGAAGCGTGTGGTCGAGGGCACGGCGGCATCGGAGCACGCGCTCGCCATGGGGCGGGCGGCCCGTCCGATGGCGGAACTCGGCTGGCAGATCGCCCAGCGCATCGATCGAAGGGAGAGGTGAGCATGAATTTCGAGCACTCAGAGCGCGTTCGCCAACTCCAGCGCCAGCTCCTCGACTTCTTCGATGAGTTCATCTACCCCAACGAGGGGCGCTATCAGGCCGATGTCGAAGCGAACACCCGCGCGGGACGACGCTGGACGCCGACCGCGATCATCGAAGAGCTGAAACCCAAGGCGCGCGAGCGTGGGCTCTGGAACCTCTTCTGCCCGCATCCGGAGCATGGCGCCGGTCTCAACAATCTCGAGTACGCGCCGCTCGCCGAGATCATGGGCCGCGTGCCCTGGGCCTCCGAGGTCTTCAATTGCTCCGCCCCCGATACGGGCAACATGGAGACGCTGATCCAGTACGGCAGCGCCGAGCAGAAGGCGCGCTGGCTGCCGCCGCTTCTCGCCGGTGAGATCCGCTCGGCCTTCGCGATGACCGAACCGGCGGTGGCCTCCTCGGATGCCACCAACATCGAAACCTCGATCGTGCGCGATGGCGATCACTACGTCATCAATGGCCGAAAGTGGTGGATCTCGGGGGCGGGGGATCCGCGCTGCGAGATCTACATCGTCATGGGCAAGACCGACCCCGCAGCCCCGACGCATGCGCAGCAGTCGATGATCCTCGTGCCGGCGGACACACCAGGCGTCCGGGTGATCCGGCCGCTCAATGTCTTCGGCTACGACGATGCACCGCACGGTCACTGCGAGATGGTGTTCGACAACGTCCGTGTGCCGGTCGAAAACATCCTGCTCGGCGAGGGCCGCGGCTTCGAAATCGCCCAGGGGCGGCTCGGGCCCGGCCGTATCCACCATTGCATGCGCCTGATCGGCCTCGCCGAGCGCGCGCTCGAGCTCATGTGCAAGCGGCTCGCAAGCCGCGTTGCGTTCGGCCGTCCGGTGGCGGAGCAGACCGTCTGGCACGAGCGGATTGCCGAGGCCCGCTGCCGCATCGACCAGGCGCGCTTTCTCACGCTCCATGCCGCCTGGATGATGGATGTGGCGGGCAACAAGGTCGCCCGTCAGCAGATCGCGATGATCAAGGTCGTCGCCCCGAACGTCGCCTGCCAGGTCATCGACTGGGCGATGCAGGCGCACGGGGGCGGCGGCATGTGCGATGACTTTCCGCTCGCCTATGCCTACACCCTCGCGCGGACGCTCCGCTTCGCCGATGGCCCGGACGAGGTACACCGAAACGCGATCGCCAAAATGGAACTCGGCAAGTACCGGAGAGGGCAGACGGGCGCGACATGACGGTCGGGGCGAGAAAAGCTGTATGCTTGTCCATATCTCGCCTTCGCATTGAACGTCCTCCGTGAGCATCCGCGACTGGCCTGCCGACGACCGCCCGCGTGAAAAGCTGCTCGCGCGCGGCGCGCGGGCGCTCACCGACGCCGAACTGCTCGCGATCTTCCTGCGCACCGGGATCGAGGGACGAAGCGCGGTGGAGCTCGCGCGCGATCTGCTCGGACGCTTCGGCTCGCTCGCCGGGGTCGTTGCGGCCGATTGCGCGAACTTCACCGCGGTGCATGGTCTCGGCGAGGCGAAATACGTGCAGCTTCAGGCTGCGGTCGAGCTCTCGCGGCGGGCGCTCGCAACGGCGCTCAGCGAGCGCCCGGTCATGGGCTCCCCCGAGGCTGTCAGCGATTACCTCCGGCTCATGCTCGGGTTCGAGTCTGTGGAGATCTTCGTCGCCCTCTGGCTCGACAGCCAGCACCGCCTGATTGCGATGGAGGAGCTCGCCCGCGGCACGCTCGGGCAGGCGTCGGTCTATCCGCGCGAGGTCGTGAAGCGCGCACTCGCGCGAAACGCCGCGGCGGTCATCTTCGCGCACAACCATCCTTCGGGCGGCACCGCGCCGAGCGCGGCCGATCGGCACCTCACGTCGCTGCTCGCCTCGGCGCTTTCGCTCATCGATGTGCGGGTGGTCGATCACTGCATCGTCGGGGCCACCACCGCGCAGTCGTCGCACACGGCGCCGGTTCACTCGATGGCGGCCTGCGGGGAGCTTTGATCGCGGACCGTCGCCGCGGGCCCGGCCAGCGCCTGTTCGAGACCGAGATTTGCGAGCTGGTCCGCGCGCTCGTTCCCCGGGTGCCCTGCGTGACCCTTCACCCAGTGCCAGCGGATCGTGTGTCGGGCCGCCGCCTGCTCGAGCCGCTGCCAGAGATCGGCGTTCTTGACGGGCTTTCGGTCGGCCGTTCGCCAGCCGTTCCGCTTCCAGCCGTGGATCCAGCGTCCGATGCCGTCCCGGACATAGACCGAGTCGGTGTAGAGATCGACCTCCGAGGGCTGCTTGAGCGCCTCGAGCGCGCTGATCGCCGCCAAGAGCTCCATGCGGTTGTTCGTGGTCATGGGTTCGCCCCCCGCGATCTCCTTGCGGTGGGGGCCCGACTCGAGTAGGGCGCCCCAGCCGCCGGGCCCTGGGTTGCCGCGGCAGGCGCCGTCGGTGAAGATCGTGACCTGAGGCCGCGGCTTCATCGTCGCCCAGCCTCCCGCGTGCTGCCTCGCGTGGGCGCGGCTGCGGCCGCCGATCGCGATCGTGGGCGCGCCCATGCCGGCCGGATGAGCCGCATGCCCGCCACGCGCTTCACGGCGCGGATGCAGTAGACGCCGCCGGCGAAGGGCCAGTACGTCTCGCCCCAGCGCTCGATCCGCTGGAACCGCTCGAGCGTGCCCGCGTTTGCCGCGGGGAGGCCGAAGCAATCGAGTGACACGAGGGCAAGATCAAAGCCGAGCAGGGTCAACCAGTCCTTGGCGCGGGCGAGGGAGATGAACTCCTGGTTCCACGGCGGCATGTTCGCGCGATCGAACAGCCGTCTGAGCCCGAACATCGACAGCGGATTGAACCCGGTCAAGAGCAGCTGCCCTTCGGGCCGGAGCACGCGCCAGACCTCGCGCAGCACCTCGTGGGGCAGCGGATCCGACTCGAGCGTGTGTGGCAGTGCGATCACGTCGAACTGGTTGTCCGGAAACGGCAGGCGATCGCGCTCGGCCTCGATGTCGACGCCGGCGAGATCATCAAGCACCCAGCGGGTCTGGATGCGGCTTGCGCCCAGCACCGATCCGCCGGCGAGCCCGACCTGCAGCGCGTAGAAGCCGAAGAGATCGGGCAGTTGCGCATCGAAGAACGCCTGTTCCCGACTGTGGACGAGTCGCCCGAGGGGCCCCTGCCACCAGCTGGCCGACGAAGACAGCGGCGCGGGCGGGGGTGGCGACTGCCCCGACGCCGACGATGGGTCGCCCTCCTGACGGGGCTCCTCCGCCGGTGCGTTGGCGTCCGGTGCGCTATCGTTCACGGGCTCGCTTTCCATGGCTTGGGGCATCATGTTGAGAGCCGATTCAATCCAGCAGATGACCGTGGAGGCGATCCCGGCGTTCGCCGACAACTATATCTGGGCACTGCGATTGGGCGATCGCGTCACAGTCGTGGATCCGGGCGACGCGGTGCCTGTCGAGCGGTATCTCGCGCAGAGTGGCGGGCGCTTGGTCGCCATCCTGATCACACACCACCACGGCGACCACACTGGCGGAATTCTTGATCTCGTGCATGGGCGCGACATTCCAGTCTTCGGGCCCACCATGCGACCGATCGCTGGCGTCAACCGCCCGCTCGGGGGCGGTGAGCGCATCTCGATCGATCCGCTTGGATGTGCCTTCGATGTCTGGCATGCCCCCGGACACACGCTCGATCACCTGATCTACGTCGGCGCCGATCGCGTGTTCTGTGGCGACACGCTCTTCGCTGCCGGCTGCGGACGACTGTTCGAGGGGACGGGGGCGCAGATGTTCGATGCGCTGACGCGTCTTTCGATTCTGCCTGACGCTATGCGCATTCATTGCGCCCACGAGTACACGCTCGCCAATCTGCACTTTGCGCGCGCCGTGGAGCCTGACAACACGGACATCGCGGAGCGCGTCCAGCGGGAGCTCGACCGCCGAGCGCGCGGTGAGCCGACCCTGCCGAGCGAACTCGCGCTCGAGCGGGCAACCAACCCTTTCCTGCGCTGTCACCTGCCCGCTGTTCGCGAGCGAGTCTGTTCAGTCCGTGGCGTCGATGCCCGCTCACCCGTCGAGACCTTCATCGCACTCAGGCAATGGAAGGATGATTTCCGGTGACAGGGCCGACGACACTAGTGTAGTATCCGCGCAATTTTTTTTGCCACGAGGATAGACGTGCAGAACACCTCCGCACCTCGACACCTCTCCCCGGCGAAGCGGTCCCAGCCACACATGCTGCCGCCTTCGTCCGCCACCGGGCCCTATGCGCCCTCTGCGCCTTCGACCTTCCGCCCCCGCACCCTGCCAGCCCTGCTCGGCTTGTTGTTCGCCGTGGGCGCGGTCACGAGCGGTGACTTCGCTCGCGCCGAGGCTTGGAGCCCTCCGCTCGACAGCGTGAGCGCGGCAACGGCCGCGGCCGAGGACGCGAGCGCTGGCGTGGTGGCGACGAAGCGCGCGCGGGAAATCACTCCGGCACCCACCTCAACCACGGCGGCTGCGTCCGCCGGATCCGTGTCGGGCCCCTCCGAGGCTTCGACCTTGCAGACCGCGCCCCCGATGCGGGGTGTCGTCGATGAATGGCCTGCCGACCTGCCGCCGGCCGATCTCTGGGATCGGATCCGCGCCGGCTTCGGCATGGAGGACCTCGATGACGAGCTCGTGCAGCGCTGGGAACGTTTCTACGCCGAGCGGCCGGATTACGTGGGGCGCATCGTCGAGCGGTCGTCGCGGTATCTGTTCTTCATCGTCACCGAGATCGAACGGCGCGGCATGCCGCTCGAGATCGCGCTCCTGCCGATGATCGAAAGCGCCTTCAATCCCGTGGCGCTGTCGACGGCCAAGGCGTCGGGCATCTGGCAATTCATTCCATCGACGGGCACACAGTTCGGCATGAAGCAGGACTGGTGGGCGGATTCCCGTCGCGATGTCGTTGCCGCCACCAACGGCGCGCTCGACTATCTGGGCAAGCTCCACGGCATGTTCGGCGACTGGCAGCTTGCGCTCGCGTCCTACAACTGGGGCGAGGGTTCGGTCATGCGCGCCGTGGCACGAGCGAAGGCCGCAGGCAAGGACGGCACGTATCTCACGCTCAACATGCCCGCCGAGACGCGCAACTATCTGCCCAAGCTGCAGGCGGTCAAGAACATCATCCGGGATCCCGCCAAATACGGCATCAACCTCCGTTCGATCCCCAACGAGCCCTACTTCAAGACGATCACGCTGGCGCATCCGATCGACGTGAAGCGTGCGGTGCAACTCGCGCAGGTCAGCGAGGAGGAATTCCTCGCGCTCAATCCGGCCCACCATCGGCCGGTGATCGGTGGCCGGGGCGAGTACCAGATCCTGCTGCCGGCATCGAATGCGGACGCCTTCCTCACGAATCTCGAGACGGACGCGCGGCCGAAGGTCTCATGGATGGCTTACCGTACCCGGCCCGGTGATCGGATCGATGCGCTCGCGCAGCGCTTCGGCACCACGGTGGCTGCGCTCAGGTCGGTCAACGGCATCCGTTCGGCGTCACTTGCCCTGCCGGCAGGCTACAACCTGCTCGTGCCCTCCGACGGTCCGTCCGAAGAGGCCCTGGGCAGTCTGCAGAACGCGGTGTTCACCAAATTCCCCGAGTACACGCCGGGTCGCACGCATCGCGTGAAGCGAGGCGAGACGCTCGCCCAGCTCGGCAAGCGCTACGGTGTGGCGCCGGGCACGCTTGCGCAGTGGAATCGCATCGGCGCACGCTCATCCTTGCGTGCGGGGCAGGTGCTGCATGTCGGCGGGCCCGCGCCGGTGGCGAAGGGCAAAGTGCGCTACGGCAAGCCCGGTGTCACCAAGGCCTCGGCTCGCGGCGGCGCGCCGCGGGCGTCGTCTGCACCTAGGCAGGGCGCGAAAGGGAGGGCGACGGCGGGGAAGGCGACGGTGCAGAAGAAGCGCGGTCGTCGCTGAATTCTGGTCGATCTCGGGCGCTCGTCTCGACGCGCCTGCCATGCCTCCCGGTCAAGCGTCGTCGCACGACCGGTGCCGGGCTGAAGCGATATCCGTCTGGTCCAGACGCAAGCGCGCCTTTTCCCGCCGATCCTCGTGGGCACCCGCCTTGCGTTTGCGGACCAGCGGCACGAGCGGATTGCGGGCACCCGCAGGGGCCGTGGGCCCTACCAAGCCCGTCATCAGCGCATCCGATCGAACGCGATCCACATGACCCTGCATCGGATCGTGCTTGGCATCCGTCGAAGACTTCGGGGTGAGCTTCGTGCTCGGCTGACGTTTCATCGCGGACCTCCGGCCTGAGAGAGAAACAAAAACGGCGCGGAAGCCGCGCCGTTCTCTGAGGTTCTGCGCTGGCGAACCAACGCAGTCCGCGTCAAACACTCACTTCTTCTTGGCGGCGGGTTTCTTGGCTGCAGCCTTCTTTGCAGGCTTCTTGGCCGCAGCTTTCTTGGCGGGCTTCTTCGCAGCCGGCTTCTTGGCCGCAGCTTTCTTGGCGGGCTTCTTCGCAGCCGGCTTCTTGGCGGCGGCCTTCTTGGCGGGCTTCTTCGCAGCCGGCTTCTT
>CAZSTF010000002.1:69599-79225 GCA_964609555.1 uncultured Alcaligenaceae bacterium
CAGCCGGCTTCTTGGCGGCGGCCTTCTTGGCGGGCTTCTTCGCAGCCGGCTTCTTGGCCGCAGCTTTCTTGGCGGGCTTCTTCGCAGCCGGCTTCTTCGCGGCGGCCTTCTTGGCGGGCTTCTTCGCAGCGGCCTTCTTCGCGGCAGGCTTCTTGGCTGCTGGCTTCTTCGCAGCGGCCTTCTTCTTGGGGGCAGGCTTCTTGGCCGGCGCAGCTTCCGGGGCCGGCGCAGCCATCGTCATCATGTCGCTCATTGTGGTCTCCTGAAGATTGACTCTCGATTGAAGAATCACTGGAGGTGAACGCATGATCCCGTGTTGTTCATCCGCGGATCCTGCTCACGAATGCGAGCTCGAAATCGACGCAGTCAAACAAGCCGACGACACAACACACCTCACAGCGTCAGCCCATGCTGCAAACAATTCAAGGCACACGAAACTTGTTTACAACACTGCGACTGATACGCGAAATTCTAGCTTGATTTTTTGCTCGAACAATACTATCCGCGCGCGTGAAGGTGCGTTGCGTGCGCATGTTGTTTTGATGCATACCACGCGTGTGCGGTCGTGATGATGGATCGAGAGGGCGCTCTCGAATCACATGCATCACGTCGATGCGATTCACCCTGCGACGCGTTCGTGCGCGATGAGATCCTCGAATCGCTCGCGCTCACGGATGAGATGCACGCGATCACCGTCGATCAGCACTTCGGCCGGCCGCGTGCGCGTGTTGTAGTTCGAGGCCATCGTCATCGCATACGCGCCGGCATCGAGGATCGCAAGCAGATCGCCCGCCGCCACGACGAGCGAACGTTCGCGCGCAAGCCAGTCACCGCTCTCGCAGACGGGGCCGACCACGTCGCAATCGAGTGCTTCGCCCTCGCGCGGCACGACGGGCACCACGCCGTGGTGTGCACCATAGAGCGTCGGACGAATCAGGTCGTTCATCGCCGCATCGACAATCGCGAAGTTCTTCGTCTCGCCGCGCTTCACGTACTCCACGCGAGTGAGCAGAAGCCCCGCGTCACCCACGATCGACCGGCCGGGTTCGAGGAGCAGTCGATGGGGGCGCGCACCGAGCTGCGCGATCAGGGTATCGGCGAACTCCGACATCGGCACGAGTGACTCGCCGTTGTAGGAAATGCCGCGTCCGCCGCCGATGTCGATGTGCTCGAGCGCAATGCCGGCCGCTTCAAGCCGGTCGACCAGATCAAGCAGGCGCGCCATGGCGTCGGCGTAGGGCGAAAGCTCGGTGATCTGCGAGCCGATATGGCATTCGATGCCGCGCACGTGGATGCCCGGCATCGCAGCTGCACGCCGATAGAGTCGCTCGGCGTCGTGCCAGGCGACGCCGAACTTGTTCGACTTGAGCCCGGTCGAGATGTAGGGATGCGTCTTTGGGTCCACATCCGGATTGATGCGGAAGGTGATCGGTGCACGCTGCCCGCGTCGGAGCGCGATCGCATTGATGCGGTCCAACTCGGGCTCGCTCTCGACGTTGAAGCAGCGGATGCCGTGCGACAGCGCCAGCTCGATCTCGTCTTCGCGCTTGCCGACACCCGAAAAAATCACCCGTCCGGGATCGCCGCCTGCCGCAATCACCCGGAGCAGCTCGCCGCCCGAGACGATGTCGAAGCCTGCGCCCTCGCGCGCGAGCAGGGCCAGGATCGCGAGGTTGGAATTGGCCTTGACGGCGTAGCAGACGAGCGGTTGGATGCGCGAAAAGGCGTCGCGGTAGGCGTGGAAATTCGATGTGATCGCCTGCCGGGAGTAGACGTAAGTCGGTGTACCGAAGCGTTCGGCAATCGTGCGCAGGTCGACGGCCTCCGCATGGAGCGCACCGTTGCGCAGTGAGAAGGCAGGGTTCATGCGCGCATCCTGGTTGCATCCGTGATCCGTTCGTCGGACGCGGTGAGCCGGTGCACGGATGGATCCAGGCTCGCCTTCGGGGCCGGGGGCTGCGGCGGCACGAGGGGACCCTTGTTGCCGCAGCCCGCAAGAAGGAAGCCGACCACGATCACGCCAAGGACGGCGCTCGAGCGTCCGCGCCGGGCGGTGAGTTGCCGATCCACGAAGGATCGCGACGGTGATGAAAGAATGTCCATGAGCGGATTTTCGTGGATCGACCGATGAATCGCCCCGAGTTCAACTTCGACAAGGAAGTCGAGCGCATCTTCGACGTCGTGATCGACACGATCGACGCGACCGACAGCGACTGCGACTGTGCGCAGGCGGAAGCAACCCTCACCCTGACCTGGCCCGATGGCAGCACGATCGTGCTTTCCCGCAACGCGGCGCATCAGGAGCTGTGGATGGCCGCGCGCGAAGGCGGCTTTCACTTCCGCCATGACGGGTCGGGGTGGGTCGACACCCGAAGCGGCGAGGCGCTCGCCGAGACGCTGTCGCGAGTTTGCGAGGGTCCCATCGGACGTCGGATCACATTCAGGCTTTGAGCGCGCGAGCCTCAACGTGGCAAGCGCATCAGAAGTTTTCTCACCCGCTCAAAATGGCTCGAGGAGCACGCTGTAGCGTTTGACTTCTTCGTGATGCTGCCGCCAGCGCGGATCCAGACGCGCCAGTGCGGCCCAGAAGCGCTTCGAGTGGTTGAACTCGACGCGATGCGCAAGCTCATGCGCGATCACGTGCTCCGCGAGCTCGGGCGGGAGCATCATGAGGCGGCGGTTGAGTCGCAGTCGCCCATCGGCGCTGCAGGTGCCCCAGAGCGTCTGCGCCGTGCCGACGCTCACGTCGCGAATGGCAATGCCGCCGCGCTCGGCGAGCATCCGCGCCCGGGCCGGCAGCAGAGCGCGCGCGATGCGCAGCATTTCGGTCTCGACTGCAGCGACCGGCACGGCGCCCGTGCGCGAGGTGATCTCGCACGCGGCGCTCGTGAAGGTCACCGCGTCGTAGCCGCCCGCCGACACCACAATCGGCAGTCGCGTGCCGCTCCAGACGATATGACCCTCTGGACGCAGATCGACGAACTCGCGGAAGCGCGCCTGTGCGGCTGCGGCCGTGTCGAGGATCCATTGCCGCCGTTCGAGGATCAGCCGCTCGATCTCGCCCTCGGGCGTCCAGCGCGGGGCACTCACCTCGAGTCCGCCGCGCGTGATGGTGAGTCCGATCGTTCTTCGGGGCGCCCGGCGCAGACGGTAGGTGATGCCGAAGGCCTCACGCTCGACCTCGTCATGCGTCGGCCGTGCAGCGCTGCGAGGCATGACCGTCGGCGTTGCAGTGGTCGTCGGGATCAGGCGCGCGGTTCGGGGGGCGTGGCTGAGGTGGGGACGCGACCCCGACCACTGCCCAGCCGCTCGACCTCGGCCTCGATCACCGCTTCGATCTGCGCGTTGAGTTCAACGGTGTCCCGGCCGGTCGTTTCGATCGGCGGCAGGATCGTGAGCGTGATCGTGCCCGCGTACTTGCGCCACGGGTGACGCGGCCAGCACCAGCCGGCGTTATGCGCGACCGGAAGGACCGGCACGCCGCAGCCCTGCGCGAGCCGCACGCCGCCAGTCTTGTATTTGCCTCGCTTGCCGGGAGCGATCCGCGTGCCTTCGGGAAAGACCACGATCGTGAAGCCATCGCGCAGGCGCTCTCTGCCCTGGATGACCATCTTCTCCATGGCGAGCGCACCGGCCCGCCGGTCGATGGTGATCGGCGAGGCCAGCGCGAAGCCCCAACCGAAGAACGGGACCCAGAGCAACTCGCGCTTGGCGACGAAGCTGCCCGGGGCGAACATCGATTCGAGCATCAGCGTCTCCCACGTCGAGGAGTGCTTGGAGAGCACCACGAAGGCCCCGGACGGAATGTTCTCCCGACCGCGGATCTCGTAGTGCAGGCCACACAGCCGTCGGGCGGCGGCCAGAAGCACGCGCACGTAGGCCGCGCAGATCAGGTTTCGGGTGCGCGCCGGCAGCCAGAAGCTCGCGCACACGATGAGCGCGTAGATCGGGGTGAAGACCCCCTGGAACAGCAGAAACAGCGTGTTGCCGATGGTCTGCTTCATGGTGCGTTGGGAGCAAGAATCGATTCGACCGCCTGCATGAGGTCGTCGAACACGGCAATGCCGGCGGGAAGCTCGGCTGCGCGTTCGGTCTCGCGGCCGCGCCCGGTGCGCACGAGCATGGCGCGTGCGCCCGCCGCCTGGGACGCCTGCATGTCGCGCAGGGAATCGCCGATGGACGGCACGCCCGCAAGTGGCACCCCCAGGCGCTGGCCGATGTCCTGCAGCATGCCGGGACCGGGCTTTCGGCAGCGACAGCCCGAAGCAGCCGAATGCGGGCAGTAGTGGATGACGTCGATGCGCCCCCCGGCCTGCTGGACGGCCTTGAGCATCTTTGCGTGGATCGCGTTCAGCATTGCCATGTCGAGCAACCCGCGCTCGATGCCCGACTGGTTCGTGGCCACCGCCACGTGGTAGCCCGCACCGTTCAGACGCGCGATTGCATCGAGCGCGCCGGGCAGCGGCACCCAGTCCTCGGGCGACTTGACGCCGCGCGGCCGATCCTCGTTGATGACGCCGTCTCGATCGAGGATGACCAGCTTCATCGTCGTGCGCTCAGCCCGCGAGGCGCGACAGTTCCGCCACCCGGTTCATCGCCGTGCGCAGATCGGCGAGGAGCGCGAGGCGGTTTGCACGCACCGCCGGGTCGTCGGCCATGACCATGACTTGGTCGAAGAAGGCATCCACGGGCGACTTGAGCGCCGCAAGCGCGCGCAGGCAGCCCGTGAAATCACCACGAATGAGATGCGCCTCCGCCGCCGGGCCCGTCTGATCGAGCGCGGCACGCAAGGCGGCCTCGGCGGGTTCGCGTGCGGCGTCGTTCGCCTCGATGCGCTCGCCCGACTCCTCGGCCTTGCGCAGGATGTTCGCCACGCGCTTGTTTGCGGCAGCGAGGCTCTCGGCCTCGGGCAGGGCCGCGAAGTCCCGCACCGCAGCGAGGCGCGGCAGGATCTCGGCCCACGGCGGTCGAAGCGCGAGCACCGCATCCACCGCGCGGGCCGCGTGGCCCTGATCGCGCAGATAGACCGCGAGCCGCTCGAACATGAAATCCGTGAGCTGGGCATTGCTTGCCTTCGGGTCAGGCAGGCGCGCACCGAATTGCGCCGCGGCATGTTCAAGCAGGCGCGCGAGGTCGATCGCAAGCCCGCGCTCGATAAGCATCCGAAGCACGCCGATCGCATGTCGGCGGAGCGCGAACGGGTCCCGGTCGCCCGTGGGCAACTGGCCGATGCCGAAGAGCCCGACCAAAGTTTCGATCTTGTCGGCCAGCGCAAGCGTGGTCGCCACCCCCGGCGCGGGCAAGGCATCGCCCGCAAAGCGCGGCATGTAATGCTCGGCGCAGGCGCGCGCGACCTCGGGGTGTTCACCGTCATGGAGCGCGTAGTAGCGGCCCATCGTGCCCTGGAGCTCGGGGAATTCGCCGACCATGAGTGTGACCAGGTCCGCCTTGGCGAGACGCGCTGCACGCTCGGTGAGGGCCGCATCGGCTCCGGTCGCCTGCGCGACATGGGCCGCGATTGCAGCGACGCGGGCGATGCGCTCGCCTTGGCTGCCGAGCTTGTTGTGATAGACGACCTTCGCAAGCTCGGGCAGGCGCGCCTCGAGCGGGGTCTTCTTGTCGGTCTCGAAGAAGAAGCGCGCATCGGCGAGCCGGGGCCGGACCACGCGCTCGTTGCCCGCGATCACGCGCGAGGGATCATCGAGCGCCATGTTCGAGACGATCAGGAAGCGGTTCCTGAGCTGACCCTCGCCGTCGAACAGCGGAAAGTAGCGCTGGTTCGTCTTCATCGTGAGGATCAGGCACTCCTGCGGTACCGAGAGAAAGGCCTCCTCGAAGCTGCAGGCGTAGACCGTCGGCCACTCGACGAGCGCGGTGACCTCATCGAGCAGATCGGCGTAGCTCTCGGGTGCGCCCAGGGAGGCGCCCAGCTCGGTCGCGCGCGTCGCCAGCGCTTCGGCGATCATCGCGCGGCGACGTGCGAAATCGGGCTCCACGCGCCCGTACTGGCGCAAGAGCTCCTCGTAGCGGCTGGCCGTATCGAGCTCGATGTTGTGCGCGCCCTGAAAGCGGTGGCCGTGGGTGAGGTTGTTCGACGTGAGCCCGAACGCGCGGGCCGGCAGGACACGCTCCCCGTGCATGAGCACGAGCCCGTGCACCGGGCGCACGAAGGCGACATCGGTCACGCCGTCGGCGAGCTGGTAGGTCATGACCTTGGGGATCGGCAGCTTCGCGATCGCGGTCTCGAGCGCGCGAGGCGCGACCTCCTCGATCGTCTTGCCCGGCGCCGTGCCCACGAGCCAGACGTATTCCGCCTTGCCTTCGGCTTCCATGACGAGCCGCTCGCTGCCCACGCTGGTGCCGAAGGCCGCATCCGCGAGCGCCGCCCGGCCGCTCGCCGCGAGCTTCTTTCGGAGGGCTGTGGTCGGCGCGCCATCGGCGCCGCGCGCCACGTTGACCGGCATGAGTTTTTCTCGGATCGCCCGCTCCGGGCCCTGCGCAAGCACCGCATTCACGCGGCAGGCGAGCCGGCGCGGGGTCGCGAAGCGATCGGTCGTGCTCTCCGGGGCGACGAGCCCTTCCGCTCGGAGCGTGGCTTCGAAGACCTCGGCAAAGGCGTGCGACAGACGCTCGAGCGCCTTCGGCGGGAGCTCCTCGGTGAAAAGTTCGACGAGGAGCGGCGCCAAGGGTGCGGTGGGTACGGCCGGTGCGGCGGGTGATGCGGATGCGCCGGTCGTCATGCCTGGGCCTCCGCCAGCTGGCTCTCGTTCCCCAGCAGCGCCTCGCGTGCCGCGCCCCGTAGCATCGGGAAGCCGAGCCGCTTACGGCTGTCGTAGTAGCTCTGCGCGACCTCACGCGAGATCGCCCGGATGCGCCCGATGTAAGCCGCACGCTCGGTGACGCTGATCGCGCCGCGGGCATCGAGCAGGTTGAAGGTGTTGCCCGCCTTGAGCACCATCTCGTAGGCCGGGAGCGCGAGTTCGGCCGCCATCAGGCGCTTCGCCTCGCGCTCGAAGGTTGCGAACTGCTCGAGCAGCACGGCTGGATCCGAGGCCTCGAAGCTGTAGCGCGACTGCTCGACCTCGTTCTGGTGCCAGACGTCGCCATAGGTGATGACCGTCTCCACGCCGCCTACCTGGGTTCGGGCATAGACGAGGTCGTAGACGTTCTCCACCCCCTGCAGGTACATGCACAGACGCTCGAGCCCGTAGGTGATCTCGCCGGTGATGGGTCGGCAGTCGAGCCCGCCCACCTGCTGGAAGTAGGTGAACTGCGTGATCTCCATGCCGTTCATCCATACCTCCCAGCCCAGGCCCCACGCGCCGAGCGTGGGGTTCTCCCAATCATCCTCGACGAAGCGTACGTCGTTCTGCGCGAGATCGAAGCCGAGCGCCTCGAGCGAGCCCAGGTAGAGGTCGAGGATGTCGGGCGGCGAGGGTTTGAGCACCACCTGGTATTGATGATGCTGGTGCAGGCGGTTCGGGTTGTCGCCGTAGCGGCCGTCTTTCGGGCGACGCGAGGGCTGCACATAGGCCGCACGCCACGGCTCGGGCCCGAGCGCGCGCAGGAAGGTCGCGGTGTGCGAGGTCCCCGCGCCCACCTCGAGATCGATCGGCTGCAGGAGCGCGCAGCCGTGGCGATTCCAGTAGGTCTGAAGGCGCAGGATGGCCTCCTGAAACGAAATCACGTTCGAGGCGGAGGAAGGCACGGGGGGCACGGTGTCGGGCATGAACACGGTCGGAGGCTCGGGCGCCCTGTTCCTGGGCAGCCGTGCATCCGACGGAGGATGAAGGAGGATTTCAAGCGAAGCCCGATTTTATGCGGGCTCGGAGGGGGCGGAGGTTGTGCCGCGCCGCCTCAGACGCTGCGCGCTGCCGATCCCGAGCACGGCGAGAAACACGATGAGCATCGGCAGATCGCCCCACATCATGTAGGGCGTATAGCCGCGGTGGCCGCGCACTTCGGCTTCGAGCGTGCCGATCTGCCAGGCTGGGAGCTCGGCCGTGACCTCGCCACGCGCATCGATCACGGCGGTGATGCCGGTGTTGTTCGCGCGCACCATGGGCCGGGCGAACTCGCGGGCGCGCATCTGCGCAAGTTGCAGGTGCTGGCGGGCGGCGCGGCTTCGGCCGAACCAGGCATCGTTCGAGACGTTGACGAGCAATGTGGCATCCGGCAGTGTGCGGTGCACATCGCGCGCGAAGGCATCTTCGTAGCAGATCGAAATCCCGAGCGTCTGGCCGTTCACGCGGATGGGCGGCTGATCCACCCGGCCGGGCGTGAAGTCGCTCATCGGGATCGTCACGTTGGCATAGAACCAGCCAAGCAACGTGCGCAGCGGCATGAATTCGCCGAAGGGCACGAGATGGACCTTGCGGTACTGCTGTGCGGGCTCCACCCCCATCGAGACGACCGCGTTGTAGAAGCGGCCTTCTTCGCGGAGCGGCACGCCGATGAGCAGATTCGCGCCCTTCGCGAAGGCGATGCCGCGCAGCCGCTCGACGTAGGCCGGGTCGATCCGGTCGAGCGGTGCAGGGAGAGCCGTCTCGGGCAGGATGATGAGCTGCCCCTGGGCCTCGGTCACGAGCGATTCGTAGAGCAGGAGCGTGGCCTGGAACTTCTCAGGCTCCCATTTCATCGACTGGGCGACGTTGCCCTGGAGCAGCGAGACGCGCACTGGTGAACCTTCCGGGCGCGACCAGTCGATGAAGGCCAGCGGCCAGCTCACGAGCAACACCGCAGAGGCAACGAGCGCAGGCGCGGCGCGGCGGTACCCCGGTTCGCTTGCGCGCTGCTTCCGCCCGGGCAATGTGCTCGCGAGAACACTGGCCAGAAGGCTCGCCACGAACGCGAGCACGAACGCGGTGCCAAAGCCGCCGACGATCGGAAGGAGCCCTGCGAACGGCCCCGCGCCGGCCTGCGACTGCGCGATGCCGAGCCACTCGAAGCCGGTGAACAGATGCGCGCGGAGGTATTCGCTGAAGCCCCAGGCGGCGGCGAACACGACGGCGCGCGAAAGCCAGGCCCGTTGCCCCCCCCGCGGTGCGATCCACGCGGCCGTGCCGCAGGCGAGCGCGGGCCAAAGCGCGAGGTAGGCACAGAAGAGCACGGCCGAGAACCACGCGAGCGCGAGCGGCATGCCGCCGAACTCATGCAGACTCACCCGCACCCAACCCACGCCGACGACGAAGTAGGCGAGGCCAAAGGCAAAACCGATGGCGCTGCCGCGCCAGAAGCGGCCCGTGTCCTGCACGAGCCAGGCGAGGAGCGCGAGGCCCAGGAGCAGCACCGGCCACAGACCGAACGGGGCAAAAGCGAGCCAGGCGGCGAGTCCGCCGACGGCGGCAGCGAGGGCGGAGCGGGCGAGGAGGTTCAGACGCGCTCCACGGTGACGAGCCAGATCCGCCGCGCATCCGCCCGGAGGATCGTGAAGCGCAGCCCTTCGAGCACGATCGATTCGCCGCGGCGCGGCACGCGGGCGAAGGCCGTCGTGAGCAGACCGCCGATCGTGCCGGCATCCTCGTCGCTGAACGCGGTGCCGAAGCGCTCGTTGAAGGTGTCGATCTCGACCGAGGCCTTGACGCGCCAGCGCGTGGCCCCTTCGGCCACGATGTTGTCCGCCTCCT
>CAZSTF010000003.1:0-2296 GCA_964609555.1 uncultured Alcaligenaceae bacterium
TGATCGAACTGCCGTTCTCGGTGTCGCCCGTGGTCGCGGGCCTGGTCTACGTGCTTGTCTACGGCGCGCAGGGGTTCTTCGGACCGTGGCTCGCCGCCCGGGAGATCCAGATCGTCTTTGCGTTGCCGGGGATCGTCCTGGTCACGCTGTTCGTGACCAGTCCGTTCATCGCCCGTGAACTGATCCCGCTCATGCAGGGGCAGGGCACGGAGGAGGAGCAGGCCGCCATCACCCTGGGTGCGACCGGCTGGCAGACCTTTTGGCACGTGACGCTGCCCAACATCCGCTGGGCGTTGCTCTACGGCGCCATTCTCTGCAACGCCCGCGCGGTGGGCGAGTTCGGTGCGGTCAGCGTGGTCTCCGGCCACATCCGCGGCCAGACCAACACGCTGCCGCTGCATGTGGAGGTGCTCTACAACGAATACCAATCGGCGGCCGCGTTTGCGGTGGCGTCGCTTCTCGCGCTGCTGGCGCTGGTCACGCTCGTCGTGAAGCATCTTGCCGAACGCCTGCAGGCCCGAGAGCACGCGTGGGTGAGGCCCCGGCGCATCCGAGGTGAAGCCGCATGAGCATCCACATCCGCCACCTCGACAAGCGCTTCGGGGCCGTGCCGGTGCTCCGGGACATCAACCTCGACATCGCCGGGGGAGAACGGGTGGCCTTGCTCGGTCCCTCCGGATGCGGCAAGACGACACTCCTGCGCATCCTCGCCGGGCTAGAGACGGCGGATCGCGGGACGGTGCATCTGGCCGGGGTCGACGCGGGCGAAACACCGGCGCGCGAGCGGCAGGTGGGCTTCGTCTTCCAGCATTACGCACTGTTCCGGCACATGAGCGTGGCCGAGAACATCGCCTTCGGTCTGCGTGTCCGACCGCGCGCGTGGCGACCCGATGAGCGCACGATCCGGGCGCGCGTGGCCGAACTGCTCGAGCGCGTCCAACTGCAGGGGCTCGAGGACCGGTATCCGGCGCAGCTCTCCGGCGGGCAGCGTCAGCGGGTCGCGCTCGCCCGTGCGCTTGCGATCGAGCCCCGCGTACTCCTGCTCGACGAGCCGTTCGGCGCGCTGGATGCGAACGTGCGCAAGGACCTGCGTCGCTGGCTCCGGTCGCTGCACGAGACGCTCGATGTGACCACCGTCCTCGTGACCCACGACCAGGAGGAGGCGTTCGACATCGCCGACCGCATCGTGCTCATGAACGCCGGCCGCATCGAGCAGATCGGCACGCCCGAGGCCCTGCGCACGCAGCCCGCAACACCGTTCGTTGCGCGGTTCCTCGGTGCGCCAGCCCCGGGCGGGAGGGTGGCGGCGGGCTAGTTCCCGCGGACCGCCGACAGCACCTCGGTCATGTTGAGGTTGCGCGCCCGTTCCTGGATCTGCGGCACGTAGCGCGCCTGCATCTCCTTCGCGGGGCCGAGCAGATCGTCGAAGGTCTGCTTGAGCACGGCCGTGCTCATGGTGCGTCCGCCGCCGTAGTAGCGCTTGGCGAGCTGGCCCAGGGCGTAGGTCGTGGCGAAGGAGAAGGCCATGCCGGTCGCCCCGCGCGCGAGGCCGCCGATCATGCGGCCGGCCACCTTGCCGACGAGGCCACCGATCAGCTTCCGGCCCGCCTGTTCGAGGTATTGCGAGGCCATGCCCACGCCGACCGTGGCGAGAAACTCCTTGATGTGGCCCGCGTCGAGCTCGTAGCCGTAGGCCTTGCCGATCTTGTAGACGAGCCGCGTCTGCAACGGGATGATCGCCATCGTGGCCCAGGACTGGGGCAGCAGTTCGAGCGCGCCATTGAGAATCGAGGCGTTCAGGATCGAGCGGTCGAGTGCGGCCTCGTCCACGTTGCCCGTAGAGCGCGAGGCGGCCGTGCCCGTGGCCGCCGCCACCGCCCCCGCCGCCGCTGGGGCATATGCGGCCTCGGCAATCGCATCGGCATCGCGGGCGAGCCCTTGCGCCGAGGCGGCATCCAGCCCGAGGCCCTGCGCGAGGAGGGTGAGGAAGTTCGCCTCGGCCGCAGTCTTCTGCCCGTCGGCGTCGATCATGCACACGGCCATTTCGTAGGCGAGCTGGCGGGCGGCCGGGTCGGTCAGGTTCGCCACGGCGCTTTCGAGCGTCACGCGCTTCATGAGCACATCCTGATAGAGCGCGGGCAGGTTGAGCGCCGCGGCGCTGCCGCCTTCGCCCGCGAGGCTTTCCGCGATCTTCCGCAGCTCTTCCCGCTCCCGATCGTCCTTGCGTCCATCGGCGAAAGCGGCCATCAGGGCGATCGCGAGGATCGCGCGTTGCTGTTCCACGGTCATGTCGTTC
>CAZSTF010000003.1:2396-29037 GCA_964609555.1 uncultured Alcaligenaceae bacterium
GGGAAGGGCTGGTCCTGCTCGGCCCAGTGGGCGATCATCGGGGCCTTGATCTTGCTCGCATCGACGAATTCGAGAGGCGGATAGCCGTACCAGACGCAGCCGGCGTCCGCCTCGGGCGCCATCGTGAGGGTGAGCAGCGTGAGCGCGCCGCCCATGCAGAAGCCGGTGACGCCGACCTTGGCATGGCTTTGCTTCAGGTGCTGCACGGCGCCGCGGATGTCCTGCGAGGCCGCGTCGGCAAAGTCGAGCCCGCTCATCAGGTGGTGCGCTTCCTCGGCCTCGACCGTGCTCTTGCCCCGGTAGAGGTCGGGCACGAGCGCGGTGTAGCCCGCCTGGGCGAGCTTGACCGCAACGCCACGGATCTGGTCATTGAGGCCCCACCACTCCTGAATGACGACGACCGCCGGACCGCCGTGTTCGCCCTCGGCCAGAAAGCCCGAGACGGTGCGGCCGTCGGGACGCTTGAATTCGATGGTGCGGGTGGTGATCTTGCTCATCGCTGGGTTCCTCTCGGCAGTCGGGGTCGGTTCGGTGCAAACCTAGAATCAAAGGTGTCGTTTCGGTCTGTCCTCGGTAGCCAAGGCCGCGGCCCTCACCCCGACCCTCTCCCGGAGGGAGAGGGCGTGGACCGACGCTGCTCTTCCTGTCGCCCTTTCATTCTGACGTCGATCGACGTCCAACGCATGTCCGATTCCCCTAGCCGTTCTCCGCAGCCGAACATCCTCGATGAGCTGGCCTGGCGTGGCCTGATCCACCAGAGCACCGACCGCGCCGAACTCGCGGCGCATCTCGCAAGCCCGCGCACGCTCTATTGCGGCTTCGATCCGACGGCGCCATCGCTGCATGTGGGCCACTTCCTGCCGCTCATGATGCTCCGGCGCTTCCAGCGCTTTGGCCATACGCCGATCGCAGTGGTCGGTGGCGCGACGGGGATGATCGGCGACCCCTCGGGCAAGAGCGAGGAGCGCAACCTGCTCACGCGCGAGACGCTTGCGGCCAACATCGAGGGCATGCGCGGACAGATGCAGCGCTTTCTCGACTTTTCCGGCGCGAACGGGGCGAAGCTCGTGAACAACCACGACTGGACGGCGCCGTACAGCTTTCTCGACTTTCTGCGTGACATCGGCAAGCACGTCTCCGTGAACGCGATGATGGCGAAGGAGTCGGTACGCGCACGGCTCGAGCGGCCCGACGCCGGCATCAGCTACACGGAGTTCAGCTACCAGCTCCTGCAGGCGTTCGATTTCGCCGAGCTCTATCGCCGCCACGGCTGTACGCTTCAGATCGGCGGCAGCGACCAATGGGGCAACATCACCGCGGGCATCGATCTCGGCCGTCGCCTGCATGGCGCGCACCTGTTCGGGCTGACCTGCCCGTTGCTCACGACGAGCGAGGGCAAGAAAATGGGCAAGACCGAGCGCGGCGCGGTCTGGCTCGACCCGGCGCGCACTTCGCCGTACGCCTTCTATCAGTACTGGATCAACGTGGCGGACGCGGACGTCGGCACGTGCCTGCGCTATCTGACCGAACTGCCCGAGGCGGAAATCCTCGCGCTTGAGGCAGCACAGCGTGAGCGGCCGGGTGATCGGCCTGGGCAGAAGGCGCTCGCGCATTGGCTTACCGGCTTCGTGCATGGTGACGCCGGGCTCGCTGCCGCCGAGCGCGCCACCGCGATGCTCTTCGGCGCGGAGATCAGCGCGCTCACGGACGCGGAACTCGGCGACATCTTCGCGGACGTGCCGAGCGCGAGCGTCACGCACGCCGAGTGGGCGGCGGGTGTCACCGTCGTGGACGCACTCGTGCGCACGGGGCTCGCTGCGAGCAAGGGCGAGGCGCGGCGCGCCCTGCAAAGCGGTGCGGTCGCGCTCAACAACCGTCGGATCGATGCGGATCGGGCCCTGACCGAGGCCGACCGCGCGAGCGAATCCATCATCGTGCTCCGAAGCGGCAAGAAGCGCTACGCGCTCCTGCGCATCGAACCCGCAACCAACTGACTTCCCAAGGAACGAGTCCCCATGCGCATCCTCCACACCATGCTTCGCGTCGGCAACCTCGAGCGGTCGATCGACTTCTACACCCGCGTCATGGGCATGCAGCTCCTGCGCACGACCGACCGGCCCGAGCAGAAGTATTCGCTGGCGTTCGTGGGCTATGGGGACGAGCGCTCCGGGGCGGTGCTTGAGCTCACCTACAACTACGGTGTGGAGAAGTACGAACTCGGCACGGCCTTCGGCCACATCGCCATCGCCGTGCCGGATGCCGCGGCTGCGTGTGAGCAGGTTCGCGCCGCTGGGGGCAAGGTCACGCGCGAGGCCGGTCCGGTGAAGGGCGGCACGACGGTGATCGCCTTCATCGAGGATCCAGACGGCTACAAGGTCGAGTTGATCGAATCGAAGCTCGCGAGCTGAGCCGCGCGCGCCGCGGTGTCCTCAGTCCCACGGTTGGGGCCCTTCGTCACTTGAGGGAGCGAGGCGGGCTCCCTCACCCGGCCCTGCGGGCCACCCTCTCCCGGGGGGAGAGGGTTGGGGTGAGGGCCGCTTTGACTCCCTCTGCCCGCGGGAGAGGGTCGGGATGAGGGTCGCTCTGACTCCCTCTCCCCTCGGGAGAGGGGTGCGGTGAGGGCCGCACTGACTCCCTCTCCCCTCGGGAGAGGGTTGGGGTGAGGGCTACCCCAGCAGCGATCAACGCGCCGCTTCAAGCTCCGCGGCGAGCTTCTTGCCACGCGCTTCCATGTCGGCCGAGAGCTTCTCCATGACCACCCGCATTTCGGGCATGGCGGCCTGGATCGCCTGCGGCGTCTTCTCGACCATGGCCTTGCCGGCCGGGGAGCGATAGAAGTCGCGGATCGCGCGCAACTCGGCTTCGGTGTAGACCTTGGCAAAGGCGTCGGCAAACGCGATGCGCAGCTTGCCCATGTATTCCGGGCCCATGACGTAGTTCATGACTGCATCCATCTCACGCTGCATGATGGCCCGCTGCTTCTCGTTCAGGCGGTTCGGGCCGCCGACGTTGCGCGTCATCTCGGTCATCATGGGCACGATGGCCTGCCGGAGCGAGTTCATCACGTTCTCGCCGGCGGTGAGATCGACCACCTCGGCGGCGAGGGCGCGACGTGCGTCCGGCGTCTGGGCCAGCGTGGACGGCGCGGCCACGGTGAAGGCGAATGCGCTCGAAAGCGCGAGCAGGGTGAGGGCGTGCTTCATGGGTGCTTCTCGTTTCGGGGTAATCACAAGGCTTCGGCCGCGTAGTCTGCCAGACGCGAGCGCTCGCCGCGTTGCAGCGTCACGTGGCCCGAGTGCGCCCAGCCCTTGAACCGGTCGACCACGTAGGTGAGGCCGGAGGAGCCCTCGGTCAGGTACGGGGTGTCGATCTGCGCGATGTTGCCGAGGCAGACCACCTTGGTGCCGGGGCCGGCGCGGGTGATCAGCGTCTTCATCTGCTTGGGCGTGAGGTTCTGCGCCTCGTCGATGATCAGGAACTTGTTGAGAAAGGTCCGGCCGCGCATGAAATTGAGGCTCTTCACCTTGATCCGCGAGCGGATGAGGTCGTTGCTCGCAGCGCGGCCCCAGTCGCCCGCGTCGCTTGCGCCGCCCATGAGCACGTCGAGGTTGTCCTCGAGCGCGCCCATCCAGGGCGTCATCTTCTCTTCCTCGGTGCCGGGGAGAAAGCCGATGTCCTCGCCCACGGGCACGGTGACGCGGGTCATGATGATCTCGTTGTAGAGCTTCTGGTCGAGCGTGAGCTGCAGGCCCGCCGCAAGCGTGAGCAGTGTCTTGCCGGTGCCCGCCTGCCCGAGCAGCGTCACGAAGTCGATGTCCGGGTTCATGAGCAGGTTCAGCGCGAAGTTCTGCTCGCGGTTGCGCGCGGTGATGCCCCAGACGGCGTTCTTGTGGTGTCCGAAGTCGCGCAGCGTGACGAGGGTCGCGCTCTTGCCGTCGATGGCCACCACGCGGGCGTAGAAAGGCGAATCATGCTCGGTGTAGACGAGCTCGTTGACAAGCAGCTTCGGCACGAGCGGGCCCGTGATCCGGTAGAAGGTCGCTCCGCCCTGCTGCCAGCTCTCGACCCCCTTGCCGTGGCGCTCCCAGAAGTCCTGCGGCAACTCGGTTGCGCCCGAATAGAGCAGCTCGGTGTCCTCGAGCACCTTGTCGTTGTAGTAATCCTCGGCGTCGACATCGAGCGCACGCGCCTTGATGCGCATGTTGATGTCCTTGGAGACGAGCACCACGTGCCGCTTGGGCTGTTTCTTCTTGAGATGCAGGCAGACCGCGATGATCTCGTTGTCGGCCTTGCCGGCGGCGAACGAGGAGGGCAACTGCACGGAGAGCGGCTCGGTCTGCAGGAAGAGCCGACCGGTCGCACCACCGCCCGTGGGCCCCGCGAGCGGGATGCCGTCGTGAATGCCGTTGGCGAAGTCGCCGACGATCTGGTCGAGGAAGCGTGACGCCTGGCGGGCGTTGCGATTGACCTCGAGCGTGCCCTTCTTGTGGTTGTCGAGCTCCTCGAGCGTGCAGATCGGCAGGAAGATGTCGTGTTCCTCGAACCGATGCAGCGAGGTCGGATCGTGCATGAGCACGTTGGTGTCGAGCACGAAGAGCTTGCTGCTCGAGCCGCGCGACTTGGTGGCACGGGGGGCGAGGGCGACGACCCGGGAGGTTTTGCTGGTCATGCGGAGAGCGGCACCACGGCCGCAGGGCGGAGAAGAGGGAGGGCGTGATGCGCGCCAGACGACGCGCCGACGAGGCACCGAACGCAGGTGCCTGCAGAGCAGCCGAGACTCAATGGCGAGCCCAACGGCGGAGGCGGGAGCGGGTTCCCGACAGCGGATGCATGACGCGAAATGTAGCGATTCCGCGGCCGGAAAACACAACATCTTGTGTTTCAGCCGTCTGATTCAGTGAGCGGCTTTTCGCGGGAGACGACTCTCTATGGGGCGTTGCGCACGAAAATGCATAAAGTCGACTTCTTGCCCTCTGCAGATGGGAAGTCCAGTTGGATGGGGCGTCGCGACCGGTAGGGTCGAAGAGCTGTATCGCTCCACTGGCCCACCTGCGCCCTTTGCATGACAATGGCATCACCGTGTCCGTCGGAGCGTTGTCATGCAGAACCTCGTGCACAACCTCATGCACAACCGAGAGCATCGAGGGGTCGTGTCACACCTGATGGCGGCCCTGACGGCTCTCGCCGCCGCGACGGTGTCCCACGCCCAGGGCCTCGTCAACGAGTTGGTCGTCAGCGTGAGTGCGCCGACCATGGTGGCCTTCACGCCTGACGGGCGCATGCTCGTGGCGGGTCAGAACGGCGTGCTGCGCGTGGTCGAGAACGGGACGCTGCTCGCGACCCCGGCGCTCACCTTCAACACGGCCCTAACCGGCGTCGACCCGAAGATCTGCGTCGGCGGCGAAATGGGGCTCTTGGGCATCGCGGTCGATCCCGACTTTGCGACCACGAAGCATGTGTTTCTCTACTACACGGCGCGCAACGGCGGCGCGAGCTGCGGTGGGGCCAACTACACCGCCGCCAACCCCGTGGATGGCACGCCGGAGGGCATCTATTCCGGTGCCGGGCGCACCGCGAACCGGGTGTCGCGCTTCACGCTGGGTATCCCGGGGGACGCGAACGTGATCGACCCGGCGAGCGAGGTCATCCTGGTCGATCGCATGCCTGCGCGTGGCACGAACCATAACGCGGGCGACATCAAGTTCGGCAAGGACGGCCTGCTCTACATCGCGATCGGCGACGGCGGCACCGATTACGCGGGCACGTCGCCGGGTGGTGGCGGCGGCAACGACGCAGCGCGCGACCGTAACGTGCTCACCGGCAAGATCCTGCGCATCGCCAAGGACGGCTCGATCCCGCCCGACAACCCGTTCGCCGCGACCGGGGCGGATTGCCGCTTGACCGGTGGCCACGCAGGCACGGGGCATTGCCGCGAGACCTGGGCCTGGGGCCTGCGCAACCCGTTCCGCTTTGCGTTCGATACCAATGCCACAGGCGTGCGGATGTACATCAACGACGTGGGCCAAGGTCTCTGGGAAGAGGTCAACGAGGGCGCGCCCGGCGCCGACTACGGCTGGAACGCCTGTGAGGGGCGCCACAACAACGGCTCCACCGCGCCGGGCTGCTCGGCTGCGCCGCCCGGATCGGTGCTGCCGGTGTTCGAGTATCCGCATGGGGGCTCACCGGTGCCCGGCACGTCGCTCACCGGCTGCAACTCCATCACCGCCGGTGCCTTCGTGCCGCAGGGGCTGTGGACGCCCGCCTTCGATCGCCGCTACCTGATCGCCGACTACGTCTGCGGCGCGATCTTCTCGATCGACGCCAACGCCGCCACCGTCACGCCGGCCACCCCGGCCACCACCGCCTCGACCGTGCTCGATACGGCGGGCAGCGTCACCGCGCTCGAGTGGGGGCCGTTTGGCTATGGGTACGGCCTCTACTTCACGCGCTACACCTCCGGGGGGCAAGTGCGGGTGCTCTACTTCGACAGCGCGCTTCTCGACGTGGACGGCAACGGATCCGTCGATGCCGCCACCGACGGCCTGCTGCTGCTCCGTGCGATGTTCGGCCTGCGCGGGGCGGCGCTCACGGCGGGAGCCCTCGGGCCGGGCGCAACGCGGGATGCGAGCGCCATCGCGGCCTACGTCGCCACGCGCAGCGCCGGCGCGGATCCGGTGCTCGACCTGAACGGCGATGGCCGCGTGGATGCGACCACGGACGGGCTGCTCGCGTTTCGGCATCTGCTTGAGCTCACGGGTCCGGCGCTCGTCGCGGGCGTGCCGCTTGGCAGCAAGCTGCCGAACGCGACCGAGGTGAGGCGCTATCTGCGGACCAGAGCACCCTGACCGCGTCATCGGCGGGGCGGCGCGCCGGTGATACAACCGGCAGCGATGACCGAATTCGAACTGATCGAACGCCTGTTCACCCGCCCCGCGCCAGGCGCCTTGGTGGGCAACGGGGATGATGCCGCGGTGATCGCGCCGTCGGCGGGCCATGCCTTCGTCGTGACGACCGACACGCTGATCGAGGGGCGGCACTTCTTCCCCTCGCTCGCACCCGAGAAGCTCGGGCGACGTGCGCTGGCAGTGAATCTCTCGGACCTCGCGGCGATGGGCGCGCAGCCGCGCTTTGCGCTGCTCTCGCTCACGCTGCCAGCGATCGACGAGCCCTGGGTCACGGCGTTCGCGCGGGGACTCTTCGAAGCGCTCGATGCCCACGGCGTCCAGCTCGTTGGCGGCAACACCACGCGCGGCCCGCTGGCCGTGGGCATCACGGCTTTCGGTGAAGTTCCGATCTCTGTCGGGCGGCCCCAAGCGCTCCTGCGCTCCGGCGCGCAGCCGGGCGATGATCTCTGGGTCAGCGGTCCGCTCGGGGATGCGGGCTGGGCCTGTCTCTGCCTGCTCGGCGAGATCGACGCGGTGCCGACGCCGGCGCAGATCGCACGCTATGAAGAGCCCGTCCCGCGCGTGGCGCTCGGGCTTGCGCTTCGGCTGATCGCAACGTCAGCCATCGACATCTCCGACGGGCTCGTGAGCGAAGCGCGGCATCTCGCGCGCGCATCGAAGGTGGCTATCGAGATCGACGCGACGCGCATCCCGACCGGCCTCGCGCCGCTCCTCGATGACGCCCGTTTGGGCGATGCCGCGTGGCGCGCGCTCCTCGCGACCGGGGACGCCTACGAGCTCCTGTTCACCGCGCCACCGGGCGCACGCTCACGGATCGAGGCGATCCTCGCCGGGCAGGGGCTCGATGGCGTGCGTATCGGCCGGGTGCTGCCGGCCGACGATGCCCACGGCGCGGTGCGGGTGCGGGATGCCGCGGGCACGGACCGGGCGGCGGGGCTTGCGGGGTGGGATCATTTTGGGCCACGCCCGATTTTGTGACGCTCAGGCTGGAGAGTTCTGTCCGCTCGTCCACCGCATGACCGTCGGGAGGTCAGGATGCGCCACTCTTGGCCTTGGGCAATGGCCCTTTTGCAAGACGCTCGGCCATCCGAGACTGCCAGCCAGGCCCCGTAGCCCGCCACCGTTCAATCACCTCCGGTGGCAGGCGGAGGCTGATGAGTTGGCGCGGATTGGCCGATTTGGGACGCCCCCCTTTGTTGACTACCCCTCTCGTGAGCATGGCATCGGTCAGCTCAGGGAGTTCCTTGTACTCGTGGGGCTTGATGACATGTCGATCGACGCGATCGAGGTCAGAGCCCAAGAAGCGGTGCGAGACGGACTTTTTCGCGTTCATTGGCCTTGCGCATGCTGAAGATGTGGCGTACCTCGCCACGCGGGGTGTAGCCGATCACGACCATTCGCCCTGCAAGCAGACCGAAGCAGAGGATGCGACGTTCACCGTAATCCTTGCGCTCATCGACGATCTCCACGGTGGTGCCGGCGAAGACACGGGGTGCATCCTCGAAGTCGAGTCCACGCTCTGACAAGGTCTTCGCACGCTTCGCAGGATCGTAGCTGATTCGCACGCGGTTATTGTAGCTACGAAAACGGTTTGATCCTGACGGTGCTGCATCAACATAGCAAAATCCCACCATGACCAACGCCTCCGTCACCGCCTTTCCCGCGCCCGCCCGCGAGCCGACCGTGCGCTTCATGCTCTCGCATCCGGCGCACACGCTCTCGTTCGGCTTCGGGGCCGGGCTGATCCCGGTTGCGCCGGGCACCTGGGGCGCGCTGCTCGGGTTGTTTCTTGCGCGCTGGCTGCAGCCCGCGTGGGGGGACGCGGTGTTCTTCGGCGTGCTCGCGGGGGCGTTTCTCGTGGGCATCTGGGCGGCACGGGTGACCGGGGACGCGCTGGGCCGGAGCGATCATTCCGCGATCGTCTGGGATGAGGTGGTCGCGATGGCGCTCGTGGCTGCGATGTTCCCCGGCCAGGCCGGCAAGCAGGCGGTCATGTTTCTCGTCTTCCGGCTGTTCGACATCTGGAAGCCCGGCCCGGTCGGCTGGGCGGACCGTAGGGTGAAGGGTGGCTTCGGCGTGATGCTGGACGATCTGGTGGCAGCCTTGCTTGCACTTTTCCTAGCTGCCCTGGTCATTCGCCTCTGGTGATCTCGGATGACGGATCGACTGCCCGATGCGTGGGTGAGCGCGGCCGAGCGGCTTGGTGCCGCCTGCCTCGCGCGCGGCGTCGTGCTCACCGGGGCCGAAAGCTGCACGGGGGGGCTGATCGCCGCCACGCTCACGGCGGTGGCCGGCTCCTCGGCCTGGTTCGACCGTGCCTTCGTGACCTACAGCAACGCGGCCAAGGTGGAGTTGATCGGCGTCTCCCCGGCGACGCTCGAGGCCTTCGGTGCGGTGAGCGAGGAGACGGTGCGCGAGATGGCGCTTGGCGCGCTCCGGCATTCCGGCGCGAACCTCGCCTACGCGGTCACCGGCATCGCCGGGCCGACCGGCGGCACGCCTGAAAAGCCCGTCGGGCTCGTCTGCTTCGGTTTTGCTGCCGCGGGTGGCGTGCAGTCGCTCTCCCGACGCTTTGATGGCGATCGGGCGGCCGTGCGCGCGCAGAGTCTGCGCCTTGTCATCGAACGCCTTCACGCGCTCGTGGAACAATCCGGCGCATGAAATGCCCGTTCTGTGGATCGGCCGAGACGCAGGTCATCGACTCGCGCGTGTCGGAGTCGGGGGACGCCATCCGCCGGCGTCGCCGCTGCGAGGGCTGTGACAAGCGCTTCACCACCTTCGAGACGGTGGAGATGCGCATGCCGCAGGTCGTCAAGCAGAACGGCACCCGGGTGGACTTCAACACCGAGAAGATTCGCGCGGGCTTCACGAAGGCGCTCCACAAGCGCTTCGTGCCGACGGAGTACGTCGATCAGGCGATCGCGCGGATCGTGGCCAACGTGCACGCGCGCGGCGAGCGCGAGATCGCTTCGCGCGAAATCGGCGAGATGGTGATGGCCGAACTCTACAAACTCGACAAGGTGGGCTACATCCGCTTTGCCTCGGTCTACCGTGCGTTCTCCGACGTGGCCGACTTCAAGAGCATGCTTTCCGAAGTGGAGCGCCCGGCCGCGTCCCGCAAGGGCAAGTCCGCGGCTGCGGCCAAGTCGTCGACACGCAAGGGCGCGCGCGGTGTTTAGCCCGGCCGACGCCGACTGGATGCGCCTTGCGCTCGCCGAGGCCGAGCGCGCGATGAACCACGCGACACCCAACCCGCGCGTGGGCTGCGTGCTCGTGAAGGACGGTCAGGTCATCGGCAGCGGCCACACCCAGCCGCCCGGCGAGCCGCACGCTGAGGTGATGGCGCTGCGCGACGCGCGGCAACGCGGCGCGAACGTCGCGGGGGCCACGGCCTACGTCACGCTCGAGCCGTGCTCGCACTTCGGGCGCACGCCGCCCTGTGTGGATGCGCTCGTGGAGGCGCGTCTCGCCCGCGTCGTCGCCGCGATCGAGGATCCGAACCCGCTCGTGGCGGGCCGCGGTTTTGCGCGGCTGCGCGAGGCGGGCATCGAAGTGCGCGTGGGGCTGCTCGCCACCGAGGCAACCGAGATGAATCTCGGCTTCATCAAGCGCATGACCACGGGGCTGCCCTGGGTGCGCGTGAAGATGGCCATCTCACTCGACGGCCGTACGGGTCTTGCCGATGGTCAATCCAAATGGATCACCGGCCCTGAAGCCCGCCGCGATGGGCACCGCTTCCGCGCTCGCGCTTGCGCCGTGGCCACGGGCGTAGGCACGGTCCGGCACGACGATCCGGCGCTCACGGTGCGTGACTTCACGCCCGAACGCCCGCTCGAGCGCCCGATCCGCCAACCCCGGCGATTCGTCTTCGACCACTTGGGCATCACGCCCCCGGAGGCCAAGGTGCTCGACGTGGCAACCGGCGGGGCCACGCTCATCCTGGCCGACCGCGTGCCGCCCGGGTTGCCCGCGCACGTGAAAACGGTGCAGTTCCCCGATGGACGCGGGAAGATCGACTTCGTGGCGGCCCTGCGCTGGATGGCCAGCGAGGGCGTCAACGAGCTGCATCTCGAGGCCGGCGCGCGGCTTTCGGGCCCGCTCATCGAGGCCGGGCTCGCCGATGAACTGCTCGTCTACGTCGCGCCCAAGCTCCTGGGCCACACGGCGCGGGAGATGTTCACACTCGCTGCGCCGGCCACGCCGGCCGAGGCGCGGGCCTTCGACCTGCACGATGTTGCCCGCTTCGGCGATGATGTGCGGCTCATCTACAGGACGCCCTGATTCATGTTCACCGGAATCATCACCGGCACCGGCCGGGTCGTCGCGCACCGGCCCCTCGGTGACGGCGTGCGCATCAGCGTCGACTGCGGCGATTGGCCGATCGAGGATGTCGCGATCGGGGATTCGATCGCCCACAGCGGCTGCTGCCTGACCATCGTCGAGAAGGAGTGCGAGCGGACGCTCGTGAGTGACGTCTCCGCGCACACGCTCTCGGTGGTCACCGGGCTCGAGGTCGGTGCGCTCGTCAACCTCGAAAAGGCCGCAACACTCGCCGACCGCCTGGGCGGGCATCTCGTCACGGGCCACGTGGACACGACCGGCCGTGTCACGCGCTGGGAGCCCATCGCCGAGAGCTGGCTGCTCGAGATCGAAGTGCCTGCCGACTGGGCGCGGTTCATCGCAAAGAAGGGCTCGGTCACGGTGAACGGCGTGAGCCTGACCGTCAACGAGGTTGCGGACGTCCCCGACGGGTGCCGCTTCCAGATCAACGTCATCCCGCACACGTTTCAGGCGACCAACTTCCGCGAACTGGCGGTGGGGCAGCGCGTCAACGTGGAGATCGACACCGTCGCGCGCTACGTTGAGCGGATGTTTGCAGTGGGCACGCGCACCTGAAAATTTAGACTTCAAGCATCGTCATTGTCCGAGGCACCATCACCATGGCCACCAAAGCGCAGTTCAATTGGGCCGATCCGCTGCTGCTCGACCAGCAACTGACCGAAGAGGAGCGAGCCGTCCGCGACGCGGCGCACGCCTATTGCCAGGACAAACTCCTCCCCCGCGTGACCGAGGCGTTCCGCAACGAGCACACGGATGTGGCGATCTTCCGCGAGATGGGCGAGCTCGGCCTGCTCGGGCCAACGATCCCCGAGCAGTACGGCGGCGCCGGGCTCAATTACGTGAGCTACGGCCTGATCGCGCGCGAGGTCGAGCGCGTGGACTCGGGCTACCGCTCGATGATGAGCGTGCAATCCTCGCTCGTCATGGTGCCGATCTACGAGTTCGGCACCGAGGCCCAGCGCAGGAAGTACCTGCCCAAGCTCGCCACTGGCGAGTGGATCGGCTGCTTCGGCCTGACCGAGCCGAACCACGGCTCCGACCCGGCGAGCATGGTCACCCGCGCCAGGAAGGTCGACGGCGGCTACGTATTGAACGGCGCCAAGATGTGGATCTCGAATTCACCCTTTGCCGACGTCTTCGTCGTCTGGGCCAAGAACGACGAAGGGCGGATTCGCGGCTTCATTCTCGAAAGGGGCATGAAGGGTCTCTCGGCACCGGCCATCAAGGGCAAGGTGGGCCTGCGCGCCTCCACCACCGGCGAGATCGTCATGGACGACGTGTTCGTGCCGGCCGAGAACGAGTTCCCCGAGATCGAAGGACTCAAGGGCCCGTTCACCTGCCTCAACTCGGCGCGCTATGGCATCGCCTGGGGCGCGCTCGGCGCGGCTGAGGACTGCTGGTTCCGGGCGCGGCAGTACGTTCTCGACCGCAAGCAGTTCGGCCGACCGCTCGCGGCGAATCAACTCATCCAGAAGAAACTCGCCGACATGCAGACCGAGATCACCCTCGGACTGCAGGGTTGCCTGCGCCTCGGGCGCATGAAGGACGAAGGCACGGCCGCCGTCGAGATCACCTCGATCATGAAGCGCAACAGCTGCGGCAAGGCGCTTGACATCGCCCGCATGGCGCGCGACATGATGGGCGGCAACGGCATCAGCGACGAATACGGTGTCGCCCGCCACTTGGTCAATCTCGAAGTGGTCAACACCTACGAAGGCACCCACGACATCCACGCCCTCATCCTCGGCCGCGCGCAGACGGGGATTGCAGCGTTTGCGTGAGGTGGGCTGACGTGCCGGGTTTGAGGGGTGATTGACGGCTCCCGACAGGCCGCCTAAAGCGCGCGAGTCGGTGATCTGTCTAGGTCTGTCGGGCGAGCTGCGCACCCAGACTATCCCGCTGGCCTTAGCTTGTCCGGCAGCGTCGCGGGATGCTTCACGCCATGCGTCGGAACATGCAACCAAGTCCCTCACCGCTGGAAATTGCTAGAGCAGAGCTCGAGCGAAGCCGTAAACTCTCAGACTACGAGGCAGTCGATGTGGCTTGGGTGGCGATGGTCAAAGCGGCGAATACAAGACATGAGCCAAACGAACACAAGCGCCTTGTCGCTCTGCTCGTCCAGGTGGATAAGCAGGAGGTCAGGAGAGTGCTTCACATGCCGGAAGTAGACGCGCTACTGACCCTTCAACCTCCGCTTGAATCAATTCTCGCGAGTCCACACGAGCGTCTGGACTTGGCACGAACTCTCGCCGAAATTAACGAAGTCCGCGAGAAGCGCGCTCACGAACCGGAGGCTGCCATTAGAGCGCTTGCGGAGATACTGAAGCGAATACGCAATCGCCGAGCGCACGGGTTCAAAACACCTTACGCTCCACGAGATCAGGAGGTTCTTGCGGCAGCAGCGCCAATACTGCGAGAAATGGCTAGGGTCAGCATTGATGCCGCCGGCGCCTAACTTCTTTCTCGCTCAAGCTGACCTGCCGCGCGGTAGGATTTGTAAGCCCTTTTCGCGCCAGTCGAACTAACGGCACGCACTAGGCTGACACCGGCTGCATCCGTGGGTGGGTTAGCGCGAACGTCAGTCACCTTACCGCACTCGTCCACTCGCCCGCTCAAAAAACCCCACGATCGCCCGCATCGCGGGCATGCGCAGGCGATCGGCCTCGACGAACAGGGCGTGGCGTGATTCGGGCAGGGTGTAGCCGGTGCAGCGCCCCGGCGTGCGCGCGTTGACCGAGGCGCAGAACTCGACTTGGGCGGCGGTTTCGACGATCGTGTCCTGCCCGCCATTCAGCACGAGTACGGGGATCGCAATGGCGGCGGCGCCGGGCCCACGGGCCTCGCGTGAGGCCGAGCAGGCCTGATTGACCCAGCGGAGCGTGGGTCCGGCGACGCGGGCATCCGTGTGGCCGCAGTGGGGCCCGTCGCAGCGCGCGGTGCGGGCATCCCAGCGCAGGAGCAGCCGCGGCACGCTGTGCGACATGTCGTTCTGGAGCTTGTCGGCTTGCGCGAGGTAGGCCGCGCGTTCCTCCTCGAAGGGCAGGCCGGCGACCTGCCCGGTGGACAGCCAAGGCAGTTGGAATGGCAGTCGCACGGTCCAGCGGTCGCACCAGCGGCGCGTGGCGCGCGATTCGAGATCTTCGGCCGTAGGCGGGGCGACCGTGGGCTCGTGCATCGGCGTCACGAGTGCCGCCGCACGGTAGGCGGTTCGTTCGCCCTGTCGGGCCAGATGCAGTGACACGACGGCCCCGCCCATCGAGTGGGCGGCGATGAAGAGCGGGCGGGGGTTGCCTGCGCGGCGCGCGGTGACGAGCGCGGTGAAGCGGTCGAGATCGGCCACGAGGTGGTCGAACTGGTCCACATGCCCGACCGTCGGCTGATCCGGGAGCAGCCGCGTCGAGAAGCCCTGGCTTCGATGGTCATGGATGTAGACCGAGTAGCCGTTCTCCACGAGATCGAGGATCACCTCCTGATACATCGTGAGCCCTTCGGTGAAGCCGGGGACGAGGACCACGCCGCCACGGCGCTCGGCCGGGTGTTCGTAGACGCGGTAATGGATGCGCACCGGGCTGCCGCCTTCGCCGCCGTTCGGGATACCGTCGAAACTGCCTTCGGTGATGCGTGCGACCGCGGCGATGGCCCGCTCGATCGCGCGCCAGTCGGCCCCGGCGAAGCGCGATTCGGGCGAGACGCGGATCGCGGTGCCCTCCTGCGCCTGCAGCGGCGGAAAGGCGGCCTGTGCGGCGAGCGCGGTGATCGTCAGAAGCGCGGCAACGAAGCCGCGAAATGGCGCTGGACTGAACGAGTTGAGGCGAGGGCGCATCCGGATGCGTGGGCGATTGAGGCTCGGTTATTGTTACCGACTGATCATCAAAGAAATCGAGGAGTCGTCATGAAGCAGGGTCTTTCCCGGCGCGCCGCGCTCGCGGCAGCACTGGGCTTTGTGGCCGCGTCGTCGTGGTTCGCCATGCCTGCCGCCGCGCAGGGCGGCGCGTGGCCGAACCGCCCGGTCAAGATCGTGGTGCCTGCACCCGCCGGTTCGTCGCTCGACATCGTGGCCCGGTTGCTTGGCGACAAGCTCAAGGATCGCTGGGGACAGCCGGTCGTGGTCGAGCCCAAGCCGGGCGCGGGCGGCATGCTGGGCGTGGATCAGGCGGCCAAGGCCACGGACGGGCATACGCTCGTGATCGGCTTTCCCGGGCCGACGGCCTACGCGCCGTTCCTCTACAAGAAGATGCCGTATGACCCGGTGCGCGACCTCGTGCCGATCGTGGTCACGACCACGCAGCCCAACGTGCTCGCGGTGAATGCGAACCTGCCGGTGAAGAGCGTGCAGGAACTCATCGCCTGGGCCAAGGCGAACCCGGGCAAGCTCTCCTATGCGAGCGTGGGCAATGGCTCGTCCTCGCATCTGTCCATGGAGTTGCTCAAGAGCGAAGCCGGATTCGACGCGCAGCATGTCCCGTTCAACGGCGCGCCGCCCGCGGCCCTGTCCACGGCCAATGGCGACACGCAGGTGCTCTTTGCCGTGGCCTCGGGCATTGCGCCGCACGTGCAGGCCGGGCGTATCCGGCAGATCGCGGTGACGAGCCTCAACCGCTTCGAGTCGCTCAAGGATCTGCCGACCATCAACGAGTCGGGCGTCAAGGGCTTCGAGGCGATTGCCTGGAACGGGCTCTTCGGCCCCGCGTCGCTGCCCGCGGACGTGGTCGCGAAGATCAACGCCGACGTGAACGCCGTGCTTGCCATGGACGACGTGAAGCAGCGCATCGTCGGCGCTGGCATGGCCCCAGGCGGCGGGACGCCGGCGGCATTCAAGGCGATGATCGAGGCCGACATGAAGAAGTGGGGCGGCACGATCAAGCGCCTAGGCGTCCAGCTCGATTGAACGACGTCTTTGCCGCGTGAAGCTCTACAACTACTTTCGCTCTTCGGCCGCCTACCGGGTGCGGATCGCGCTCAATCTCAAGGGGCTCTCTTGGGAGCACGTGGGCGTGCATCTGCTCCGGGGCGAGCAGCGGGCCGAGTCGTACCGTGGGGTGAATCCGGCCGGTCTCGTGCCTGCGCTCGAGACGGATTCGGGCGAACTCCTCACGCAGTCGCTCGCGATCATGGAATGGCTCGACGAAACGTGGCCCGATCGCGCGCGCCTGTTGCCGGGCGATGCGCTCGCGCGTGCGCGGATTCGCGCCTTCGCGCTCACGATCGCCTGCGACATCCACCCGATCAACAACCTGCGGGTCATGCAGTATCTCGAGCATGAGCTCGGTGCGGACGAGGCGGCGCGGGCCGCCTGGACACGGCACTGGATCGCCCTGGGCTTTTCAGCGTGTGAAGCGATGCTCGAGGCGGAAGCGCGCGCGGGGCGCGGCGAACGCGCCGGGCGATTCGCCTTTGGCGAGGCACCCACGCTCGCCGACTGCATGCTCGTGCCGCAGTGCTTCAATGCCCGACGGTTCGATCTGGACATGACCCCGTATCCGCGCCTCGCCGCAGTCGAGGCGGCGTGCCTCGAGCTCGAGGCATTTCAGGCCGCGCACCCGATGAGGCAGCCGGACGCACCGCCGACATGACTTCGACCAAGACGGAACAGACAGCTGCCGCGGCGCTGCTGGAGGCGATCCACTTCGACGCGGCAGGCCTCGTCCCTGCAATCGCGCAGGATGCGGCAACAGGCGAGGTGCTGATGCTCGCGTGGATGGACCGTGCGGCGGTCGAGCGCACGCTCGAGACGGGCAAGGCCTGCTACTGGAGCCGTTCGCGCCAACGGTCGTGGATGAAGGGCGAGCGTTCCGGGCACCTGCAGATCGTGCGCTCGATCCATCTCGACTGCGACGGCGATGCGCTTTTGCTCAAGGTCGATCAGCTGGGCGGCATGGCCTGTCACACCGGGCGGCGACACTGCTTCTTCCGTCGCGCCGAGGGCGGAGATTGGGTGGTGGAGCTGGCCCCCATCAAGACGGAGGCGGAGATCTATGGCAGCACTTCCTGAGCACAGCGAGGCGACGCTCGATATCCTCGATCGTCTGTCGCGCGTGATCGCCGAGCGGCGCGGTGCCGACCCGCAGACGAGCTATGTTGCCAAGCTGGCGGCGCGCGGCGAGGAGGCGGCGCTCAAGAAGGTGGGCGAGGAGGCGGCGGAATTCATCATGGCCGCGAAGGACGCCGGGCGCGGCGGCGACGCGGCGCGTCTCGTGGCCGAGGCGGCCGATCTGTGGTTTCACACGCTCGTGGCCCTGTCGGCCCATGGCCTCGGTGCCGCCGACGTGGCACGCGAACTTGCCCGGCGCGAGGGCGTTTCGGGCATTGCGGAAAAGGCCGCACGCCCGCATTGACCAACGATTTCTGGAGCAGCAAATGACTACCGATCCTGACTGCATCTTCTGCAAGATCGTGCGCGGCGATATTCCCTCACGCAAGGTTTACGAGGATGACGACGTGCTCGCCTTTCACGACATTCACCCGGTGGCCCCCGTGCACGTGCTCGTGATCCCGAAGAAGCACATCCCTAAGCTCTCCGACGCTTCCGAAGAGGACCAGAGGGTGCTCGGTAAAATGATGCTCGTTGCAACCAAGGTGGCGAACGATCTCGGCTCGACCGACGGCTTTCGCACCATCATCAACGTCGGACGGGTCGGACGACAGGATGTCTTCCACCTTCACATGCATGTGTTGGGCGGCCCGAATCCGCTGGGCCGGATGATCCAGCCCGAGTGAACCGACTCCGACCCCGAACAGACATCTGGAGAGCGTGACATGGGTACCTTTTCGATCTGGCACTGGCTGATCGTGCTGCTGGTGGTGGTGTTGATCTTCGGCACCAAGAAACTGCGCAACATCGGCAAGGACCTCGGCGGCGCCGTCAAGGACTTCAAGGAAGGCGTCAAGGGGGGCGAAGACGCCGCCAAAGGCGATTCCGCACCGGCGCAGGTCGCAGCCCCCAATGTGATTGAAGGCGAGGCGCGCAAGGACAAGGTCTGAAGCGCGAGCGCGTTCGGCTGTCAGCTCCCGTAACTGCTGATCGACGACGCTTTCGGCGTCATCCGCATGTTCGATTTTTCCTTTGGTGAACTGGCCTTGGTCGCCGTCGTGGCGCTGGTCGTGCTCGGCCCCGAAAAGCTGCCGCGTGTGGCGCGCACAGCGGGCCATCTGCTGGGCCGCGCAAGAACCTACGCCAATCAGGTCAAGTCCGACATCGATCGGGAGATGCATCTCGACGAACTGCGCAAGCTCCAGCAGGAGGCGCAGGACGCAGCGCGGAGCTTCGAGACGTCGGTCACCCAGTTCGGGCAGACGGTCGAGTCCGAGGCGGCAAAACTCGAGCAGGCGGCGGGTTACGGCTCGGGCGCAACGGGCAGCTCGGATGACCCTCTGGCCACCTCGCTCGCCGAGCAGGCGCGGGCCGCCAATGCCGGGCGGAGCAAGCGTGACGACGTACGGCCGCGTCTCGATTCGCCGCTCGCACCCGCTTGGCAGCTTGCGCCCGTCACACCCTCAGGCGAAGGACCGGAAACATCCATCGGCACCAGTGCACGCTCGTCCTCGCCCTTGGGCGAGGCCTGGCCGACACCGCTGCGCGACGACCGAAAGCACGCCACGTCGTCGTCAGGCTCGGCTGCGCCCGTCGAATCTGCCACACACTGAGCGTCCATCCGTAACCACGCGCCATGTCTGACAGCCAGGAAACGCTCAAGGAAGAATCCTTCGTCTCGCATCTGGTCGAGCTGCGCGACCGGCTGATCCGGGCCATCGGCTCGGTGCTCCTGGTGCTGATCGTCCTCCTGATCTATCCGGGGCAGAAGGCGATCTACGCGTTCGTCGCGGCGCCGCTCATGAAAGCGCTGCCCGCGGGCGGCTCGATGATCGCCACCGACGTGATCGGCGTGTTCTTCATCCCGCTCAAAGTGACGCTGCTGGTCAGCTTTCTGCTCGCCCTGCCGATCGTGCTCTACCAGCTCTGGGCATTCATCGCCCCGGGCCTCTACAAGCACGAGCGGCAATTGGCGATGCCGCTGATCATCTCGTCGACCGTGCTGTTCTTCGTCGGGATGGCGTTTGCCTATTTCGTGGTCTTTCCGTTCCTGTTTCCGGTGCTGTTCGGCCACACCCCGGAAGGGGTCACGGTGGCGACGGACATCGAGAAATACTGGAGCTTCGCACTGACGATGTTCCTCGCCTTTGGCGTGACCTTCGAGACGCCGGTCGTGCTGGCGGTGCTCGTCCGCGCAGGCATCGTCACGGTCGAACAGTTGAAGCAGTTCCGGAGCTACTTCATCGTGGGCGCGTTCGTCATCGCTGCGATCGTGACGCCGCCGGATGTGCTGTCGCAGCTCTTCCTTGCCGTGCCTCTCGTGATCCTTTACGAGGCGGGCATCGGGATCTGCAAGCTGATCAAGCCGAAGAAGGACGCCGAAGATGCGGCGTGACCGTCCGCGCCGTCATCGCCGCTGCAGACGCGGACGTGTTCCCAGCGTCACCTCGACCTCGCGTTCGACGCCGTCCCGAATCACCTTGATGGCGATCGTGCTGCCTGGTGGTGTCATGGCGATGGCGTTGGTTGCCTCGATCCGGTCTTCCACCGGCTTGCCATTGACGGCGATGATGATGTCGCTCGGGCGAAGCCCGGCCCGCGCGCCGGGCCCGTCGCTGACCACCGCCTCGACGATGGCGCCCCGTTCGCTGCGCTGATTCGATGTGGTAGCCGTGCCCTGCGCAGGGAGCGAACCCAGGGTCACGCCGAGATAGCCGCGCTGCACGCGGCCGTTGGCGATCAGTTGTTCCATCACCGGCAGCGCCACGCTGGTCGGGATGGCGAAACCGATACCGGAGAAGTCGCCGGTTCGGGTGAAGATGCTCGTGTTGATGCCGACGAGGTGGCCCGCGAGATTGACCAGTGCGCCGCCCGAGTTCCCCTGGTTGATGGCGGCATCGGTCTGGATGAAGCTTTCGAAGGGATTGCCATCGCCGATCTGCGTGCGGCCGGTGGCGCTAACAATCCCCATCGTCACGGTGTGGCCGAAGACGCCGAATGGATTACCGATGGCGAGCACGACGTCGCCTTGGCGAAGGGCGTTGGAGTCGGCAAAGACAATGGCCGGAAGCGTCCCCTCGGCATCGACCTTGATGACGGCGAGATCGGTTTCCGGATCTGCGCCGATCAACCGCGCGGGCAGAGTGCGCTTGTCGGAGAGTTCGACCTGGATGCGTTGCGCACCATCCACCACATGGTTGTTGGTGAGGATGTAGCCGTCGGCCCGGACGATGACACCCGAACCTTCCCCAATCATCGGCTGGCCACCACCGTCGCGCGGGCGGCCGAAGAACCGCTCGAAGGCCGGATCGTCCATCAGCGGATGCCGGAAGCGCCGACGCTCGGTGCTGATGGCCACTTTGACGACGGCCGGCAGCGCCGTGGACGCCGCCGAGGCAAAGCTGATCGCGCTCGATTCGGCAGGCTTGGCCGCCGACGCCGCGGGCGGCGTGGTGGCCACGGTGATCGGCGGCGGTGGAGCGCCGACCGCAGGCGTGCGGGTCAGCCATTCCGGTCGCAGGGTGCTGATGGTGAACAGTGCTGCCACGCAGATCGTGCAAATCTGCGCGAAGAGCAGCCATAATCGATGGAACATTGAATCGAGCGCGGTCGGCGGAAGCGATTGAGCGTGCCTTTCAGCTGCTTGTCAGCGTACGGATCGGCGTAACCGGGCGGCGTTTGCCGCACCGCAAAAGATTGTATGCGTGCCAACGATATGAATGAGTCGGACGCCGGGCGCACCCTTGCTGTGCGGGCGGTGGACCGGAATGCGCTGATCCGGCATCTCGACACCTATCTCGACGTCGGGCGCTTCAAGGATGCGTCCTGCAACGGGCTTCAGGTCGAGGGGCGCCCGCTCGTCTCCCGCATCGTCGTCGGCGTGACGGCCAACCTGGCGCTCATCGAAGCCGCGGTTGCAGCGGACGCGCAGATGGTGATTGCGCATCATGGCCTGTTCTGGAAGGGGGACGATCCGCGCGTGGTCGGTTTCCAACGGGCCCGCCTCGCCACGGCGCTGGCCGCAGGGCTGAACGTGGTTGGCTACCACTTGCCGCTCGACGTGCATCCGCAACTGGGCAACAACGCGGAGCTGGCGCGTCGGCTGCAGCTGACAACCACCGGGACCGTGGGCGAGTATGGGCTGGTGAGCATCGGACGCCTGGGTGAAGGCGCCGTCGTCGCGACGCGAACCCTGGCTGCCTACGTCGCACAGAAATTCGGCCCGCGTGTCGCGCTCTACGCAGAAAGCGCGCGACCGATCCGGACGATCGCATGGTGTACCGGGGCAGGTGGCGCGCTACTCCATGACGCGATTGCGGCCGGTGCCGATGTCTTCATCACCGGTGAAGTGGCGGAACACCACGTGCATGTGGCCCGGGAGTCCGGGGTTGCGCTGATCGCCGCCGGACATCACGCGACCGAGCGCGGCGGCGTCATCGCCTTGGCGGCCTACGTGACTCGACAGTTCGGCATCGAGGCTCAGTTTGTCGAGGTGCCGTCGCCCCTCTGATCGAACTCGCCGTCGTCAGTCCCTGGGGACGGGTCATGGCGACGGCGGTGTGTGCCGAGCGGCAGTTCCACGCAGGCCAGCGCAACCAGCGACGTGAAGACGAACGCGACGCCCGGAATGCGGGTCGGGAAGTCAAGCCAGGCGTGCAGGGCGAGCGCGAGTGCACCGAGCAATGCAGCATGACCACGCCCCAGCGTGTCGAGACTGCGCCAAGCGCGTCGCGCCAGGTGCCACGATGCAAGCACGGCCGCCCCGAAGAACAGGAGTCCACCCGCGCCAAGTTCGAACAGGACCTGGACATATTCGTTGTGGGCATGTTCGACAAAGCCCTGAAGCTGCACGGGCTGGAAGTGCGGAAAGACCGCAGCGAAGCTTCCAAGCCCGCTGCCGAGCGGGAACAGCGCGAGCGCACCGCGCCAACCGGCTTCGGTCATCTGCGTCCGTGCCGACAGGCTCTGCACCGCCGCCGGGTCGCCGACGGCGCGAATCAGGAAGTCGGACGAGACAAGCAGTGCGATGCCTGCCAGGGCCCCGGCAGCGCCGATGATCATGAGACGTCGTCGATGTGAGGCACGTCGCCGGGTCGAGGCGACATGCGCAGCGGCCGTCAGACACAGCGCGACCAAGGTTGCTGCATAGGCTGCCCGCGACATGCTGAGGACGATTCCGGCCGCGAGCAGTCCGCTCACGGTCACCCAGAACGCCAGGCGCAGCGGCTTTCTGTCCGACTCGTCACGCCGCACCCGCATCGCCGTTTCAAGGAGCGCGAACACTGCAAAGGGAAGCAGCATCGCAAGAAGCGATGCGAAGTGATTCTTGTTGACGAAGGTGCCCGATGCGCGGACGTGTCCTGCAAACTCGGGCGTGACGATCGAGGCTCCGCCGAGGGCGATCTGGGCCACGCCAAGCAATACCTGAAATACGCCGAGCGCGAGAAGAAATCCGACGAAGGCCGTGCGTTGCAGCCGGTCGAACGTGAGCACCGCGAAAAAGATGCTTGCAGCGCTACCGACCAAAAGCAACGCACGCAGCGTGACTGACGGTGACATCGTGATGGGCAGGGCATCCAGCCCGATCGAGGGATCGCGCAGGGCTGCGGCGGTCTCGGCGAACGCGCTGCGGCCGGGCAGTGCCAGCCACGTTTCAAAGGGCAGCGGCACGAGGCTGATGACACCGACGCCCGCGAGGACAGCAAGTGACGTCAGCGCCCAGCGTGCGGCGGGGGTCTGTAGCACGATGGGCTGTCCCGCGGCCACCATGTAGCCAGCGACCGCGAGGAGGGTGGGCAGGGCAAGCCAGCCCGCGAGGGACATGGCTGCATCAACGTTGCCACCCCGCTCGAAGATGATTCCAATCTGCGCCAGCGCGCCGATCCAGGCGAGCCAAGAGCAAAAAAATGCGGCACGCGAAGGTGCCGCAGGGCGGGTTGAGAACAACGAAATCAGTTGGGGCTGGTGTTACGGCGATCCCGATCGTAGAGGTAGTAACCCAAGCCGACGACGCCGACACCGCCCAGGAGCATGGCTGCGGGATTGACCGTGGGCGGGGGCACGACGGCCACCGGAGGTGTCGGCGGGGGCGGCGGTGCTACAGGCGCGGTCGCAACGGGCGGGGCTGGGGGCGGTGCCGGAGGGGCCACCGGGGCGGGCGCCGGCGCAGGTGCAGGCGGCGGCGGTGCGGGCTGCTGCTGGGCGACCGGCGGGACGCCGCACACCAATCCATCACCCTCGAAGCGGACGACCACGCGACGGTTGGGCTGGAGGCAGTCGTAAAGTTCCGCCATCGCCGCGGCAGACGCCCCCGCCTGCTGGAGACCACCGGGCGTGAGGCGTGAGCCGCGCGGGTAGACACAACTCGTCTTGACGGGCACCTTGTGTCCAAAGCCGATGGCTTCCAGTTTGATGTCCTTGCTGACCTTGCCCGCAACATAGTCCCGGACGGCAACAGCGCGGGCGAGGCTCAGGCGATCGTTGTACGCCGGGTCCCGCGTCGAGTTGGTGATGTCGGCGTGACCTTCGATGACGATGCGATCGATGCCTTTGCATTCCTCGTTGGCACGCTTGAGCACGCGGTCGATCTCCGCGCGTCCCGAATCGAGCATTTGCGCGGCATTGGCGGCGTCATGCGGGAACAGGGCGCTCGCCGCAAGCGTGACGGTCGATGTCCGCCGTGCCGGCGAGGGCTGAACCGCAGGCAGCACCTGCGCGTTGGTGGCGAGCTGCGCCGAGACGCCTTCCACGGCGGCGCGCGCGCTCTGGCAGTTACTGAACGCGGCGACGGTGTAGCGCTGATTGCCCGCGAGCGTGACGTCACAGCCCGGCCCGACATTGACCGACACGGAACCGGAGGCTGTGGTCAGGATGCGCGTTCCCGGCGGGACGTTCATCCCGTTCGATGCCGAGCGCAGGCCGTTGGCGGTGCTGACCAGTACGCCACCGCGCACGTCCTTGAGCGTGGCCGCCGTGGCGGCGAACGTGGCGACCGCGAGCACCGCCGTCGCAATGGCTGCAGGGAAGTGCGTCAAGCGAACTGACTTCATGGGCGTGGTTTCCCGACGTGATCTCAATCGAATGGTATCGAAGGCCTACCGAGAGAGCAACGATTTCTCCATGAATATGACAACGGAATCAATGGGTTGTCTGCTTCATGTGGTGCGAGCCCAGGGCAGTCAAGGGCTGGTGATCGTGACATCATCAAAATCCACGCGTCCCTTCACGCCTGCCGCCTTCCATGAGGCAGGTGATCCATCGACTCGGAGGACTTGGGCATGGCAGCCTGACGGCACGACAAAGCTCGTGCGAACCGTCGTCCAGGTCTGTCCGGTGGACTCGAGCCCGTCCGCCGTGACGGGAGCAATCGCCTGTCCCGAGCCGTGGCAGGCGATGCTCAAGCCGAGGCGAACGCTCCCTGCCGCGGTTCGATCGCGCGTGCGGTAGGTCAGCGTGTAGGGGCCCGGTGACAGGACGAGATGGGTCTCGGCAATCGTCGAGGCCACCGGTCGGCCGTTCAGTTCGACCGAGAGGTAACGGTTGATTGGACCGGCGCCGCGCTCGACCTGAATCGTGGCCGAGTATCCATCGCGGAACTCGCCGCCGCGCCCGAGCTTCCAGTCGAACGGGGTTGCACGCTCGCGCTGCTCGAAGCTGCCATTCCAGACATGGTCGATGCTGCCCTCCGTGGCGGGCAGGGTACCGAGCCAGAGCGCGTAGACGCTCGCAGCGTCCGGGGATCGCGCCGCCTGACTGAAGAGACAGGTGAGTGTCTCGGGCCGGAGGGTCTCCGCAGCCGCTGCGCGTGTTGCGATCCACAGCTTGGTCGTGAGCGTTTGGCTGGAGGCGCAGACCGCATCAGCGAGCCCTCCCAGGTGCGCGGATCGTTCACCGACCCACCGGCCGACGATGGTCTCCACGGCCGGAGTCGCCGTGACATGGCCGAGCGTGGCAAAGGCGTCGCGTGCCGAGTGCGGATCGGCATCAAGCAAGCGCACCACGGCGTCCACACCGGGGGCAGTCTCACCGAGTGCAAAGTGCACGTAAGCCTGTGTCCGAAGGACTTGCGGGTCATTCGGAGCCATTGTGGCCGCGGCGCGCAGGGCACGCTTTGCACCGTTCGCGTCGCTCGTATTGAGTCGAGCTACAGCCAGCGCGAGGTGACCTGCAGCATCGAAGGGTTGCTGAGTGAGTCGAACGCGCAGCACAGCGTCGTCGCGTGCATCACCCGGCATTCGACGGGAGGAAGCATCGCGCGAGGCCGCGCTGCCGGCAATGAGCTGTGCGGCCGCAAGAGCAATAAGCAGGGCAAGCCAGAACAGATTCTGTGAACGCGCTGGTGACAGCGGCGCGGCCGAACCGGAACGCACGGACATCATTGAACGGGATGCGACGACCAGCGCGCCAGCTGGACCCGCTCTCCGCGTCGTTCCACCGCGCCGGAGAGGAAGAGGCGTTGTGTCGAGGTCGTTCCGTCCATGGCGGTCAGGCCGAGCTCGGCCACACCCGAAAACGTCTGCAGCCGGGACCGACCCTGCTGGTCGATCCGTACGTAGCGCAGTTCGCGCTTGCGCGTGGCACGGAACACGCTTTCGAAGTCAGCCATGACGGCAGTCCGGCCGGGCATGCGTTCACCGAGCAGTCCGTTCAAGCGCTCGATCGAACCGGATTCCACCGCGTCCGCAAGCTGCGCGAGCAGCTCCGCGACGGCCTGTCCCGAGACCGTGCTCTGATCGCGCGCGGGCGCTTCGGCCAGCACGGGGCGCAGCGCACTGGGCTCGTCACGCGCAGCGTCCCGCGGGCGCGTCGGGGTGGGGGCTGCGTGTGCGGTCGCGGATTCAGGCGCGCCCGTTGAAGCAATCGTTGTCGATGAAGTGCCCGCAGCCACGGGCCTTTCGCCGCCCGATCCGGCGAGCAGCTTTCGCTCGCTTTCGATGGTCAGGCTTCGGCTGGCCGCAAGCGCCATCGGGCTCTGCGTCTCACTGGGGCTACCAGGCGAGATCGAGTTGGATGTCGCAAGTCCGGCCGATGCTGCCCGCTCCGACACGGTGGAAGCCTCGTGATCGAGCTGCAGCTTCGGGCGAGCCTCGACCAAGCGGGTCGGGGCAGGCGTACCGCTTCGGGTCGCCAGTACCCACACGATGGGAAGCATGAGCAGAGCGGCCATCCAGACGAGCGATCGTCGTGCGGTCAAGGCGCTGACGAGGCCATCGAGACGACCTGGAGAGGTTGCTCTCGAACGCGTCGGTGCCGGACCGGCGGTGGAACGGGGCTGCGCCGTAACAACGTCGGGCGATGAGGCATCCGTCAGGAGGGAAGCGTCGTAGCGCGCCCGGGCATCCGGATCCGAGAGCACACCGTACGC
>CAZSTF010000003.1:29137-57957 GCA_964609555.1 uncultured Alcaligenaceae bacterium
AGTTGAATGAGCGCCAGCCCGACGCGGGCATCGCTGACCTCGAGCGGAGCGCTGCCGTTCTCATCCTTTGATGACAGGATGCGCAGGACTTCTTCGGCGAGCAGGGATGGGTTCATGCGTTGTGCAGCAGCGGATGGCCCCGATCAGTTCTTCGCGAGCTCCGGCTTCTCGCCGTAGTAGTAGAACTGGTGCTCGTAGCCATACATGGCCAGTTCGCTGCCGAGTTTGGTCAGAATCGCTCCCAGGGGCACCTTGCCCGACTGACGCAGTCGTCGTACCGCGTTGCGGATGGCTGCCTTGCGCGTCTTTGCACTTTCCACCACAAAGATCGATGCGTCGACTTCATTGCACAGGATGATCGAGTCTGCGATGCCGAGAATCGGCGGCCCATCGAAGATGATGTGATCGAAGCTCGAATTCGCCGGATCGATCAATTGCTTGAGTCCCGCGCCGCTCAACAGTTCCGCCGGGTTGGGCGGCACCGGGCCGCCCGTGATGACGTAGAGGTTGGCGAACTTGGTCTTGCGGGTGCAGGCGATCGGGTCCATGTTGCCCGAGAGGATGTTCGACAGTCCCTGCTCGTGATCCATGCCGAGGATGCGATGTTGCGACGGGTTGCGCATATCGGCGTCAATGAGGAGCACCCGCTTTCCCACCTGTGCCATGGCCACGGCCAGTGCGAATGCGGTGGTCGACTTGCCTTCGTTCTTGGTGCAACTGGTGACGACCAATGACCTCGGCGCGCCCTTGGCCGTGGAGAACTGCAACGCGGTGCGCACCGATCGGTAGGCCTCGGCAAGTGCGCTTCGCGGATCCTCGGTGGCTTGCTGGGCGGCTGTTTGCTTCGCCGTGGTCACGCGCGGAATCACGCCGACGAGCGGCAGCCCGGTGAATCGTTCGACTTCATCGGGGAACTTGATCGAGTCATCCATGTACTCAATGACGAAGGCGAGGGCCAGCCCGGCCATGAGTCCGAGCAGGAGCCCGGTCAGCACGCCGCGCATCACGTCCGGACGGAAGGGGTAGAGCGGCGTCTGAGCCTTGTCCACCACCGCGATGTTGTTCGTGTTGAGCTGCGAGGTGATGCCGACTTCCTTGAGCCGCTGGAGCAGCCCGCCATAGAGCTCGCGGTTGGTATCGACCTCGCGCTTCAGGATCCCGTAGCGGATGCCCTGATCCTGAGTCTCGAGGATCGTACGCTTCGAGGCCTCGACCCGGGCACGAAGTCGCTCCTCCTGCGCCCGCGCCGAGTCGAGTGCCGCCTTGGCCTGAATCTCGATGGTGGAGGCGATGGCCTTGGCTTCTTCCTGGATGCGCTTGTCGGCGTTCTCGATCTGCGCTTGCAGCGCCTGCATCCTCGGGTGGGTGGGCTTGTACGTCCGAAGCTGTTCCTGGTACTCGAGTTCGAGCTTGGCCTTGGCTTCCTTGAACGCCGACACCGCCTTGTTCTCAAGCAACTCCTTGGTCGAGGACGACGTCCGGCGTGCCTCCTCGTAGTTGGCTTCGGCGCGGATGCGTTCCTTCTCTGCGGCAGCGAGCGCGGCAGAGAAGTCGGTGAAGTTCTGCGATGCGGGATTGCTCTTGGCGTCGACGTCGAGGATCTGCTTCTGCTTCGTGTAGGCAATCAGCGCGTTCTCCGACTCCTCGAGTCGCACCTTGGCCCTCGCGACTTCCTGCTCGAGGAACTTGCGTGCATAAGCAGACGAGTCAACCTTGCGATCGAGGTTGGCGGCGATGTAGGCGTCTGCCCACGCATTGGCCATCTTCGCCGCCAGGGCCGGATCGGCGCCGATGACGTTGATGCGAACGAGCTTGGTATTCGGCACATGTTCCACGTTCATCGAGCCGCGCAGTCCGCCAAGCACGGCTTCTCGGTCGAGGTACTGGCGGTCCTTGACCGAGGGTTCACTGCGCTTTCGGAGCGTGGTGAGGATCCGACCAATCCAGTCATCACGGTCATCAGCCGAGTCGTTCTTGGCAGGCTCGTCCCGGCTGACCGGCTGGCCGCTTCGGTCGATGTCCAGATTCAACTGCTCCATCACCCGCTCCGCCAGTTGGCGGCTGCGCAGCAGCTCCAACTGGGTCTGGAGGAACGTGCCATCGTCGTACATCTCGGCCTCCGCCGAGCGTGCATCTTTGTAGTCGACGATCCGCTGCGTACCGCGATCCACCTGCAGCGTAGTCGTGGCCCGGTAGAGCGGCGTCTCCATGAGCGTGGTGATCGTGAAGTAGGTCACGGCGACCAGCGTCACCGCGATGATCCACCACTTGCGCTTCCAGATGATCCGGATGAGATCGCGCAGGTGCAGCGAGTCGTCCGGCTCGTTGGTCGGGGGCGGGGCGACGTAAGGTGCGAGCGCGTTCGGCGCGTGCGGCACGAGTGCGCCGCCGACGGGTTGAGGGCCGGATGGGGGTACGTTCGGGTTCAAGCAGGACTCCGGGCGTGAGAGATCACACCGACAATCGAATCAGCGACGGGGTGCAAGCGCGACCGTCACTTCAGGTAGACGAAGGGATTGAACACCGACATGATGTCCGAGAAGAGCGAATCGCGGAGGGCCGCCCGTGTCCTTGAGCGGTTCACCACGATCAGGTCGTCATTCATGATCCGGGGGTCTTCTGCCTCCCCGGTACGGATCTTCTCCACGTCGAACGTCAGTGTCTGCTGTTCGCCGTTGGGCAGCATGCGAAAGACCTTCACTGCGCTCAGGTCACCCAGGTTGCCTTGCCCGCCTGCAAGCGCGATCGCCCGCAGCAGCGTCATCGGGCCCTGAATCGGAAACACGCCGGGCCGCCCCACTGCGCCCTCGATGGTGAAGCGAGAACTGATGGCTTCCTTGACGAAGACGGTCACCTGGGGGTCCTGCAGGTACCTCTCGCTCAAGCGATCCGCGATCAGTCGTTCCAACTGGATCGCGGTCAATCCGACCGCCATCAGCTGGCCGATCAACGGCAGGCTGATGTTGCCTTGGGAGTTGACACGGACCGTCCGTGTGAGCTCCGCCTGTCCGTAGACGGTCACTTCCAGCAAGTCCTGTGACCCGATCCGGTACTCGTCCAGAACCGCCTGCGGCTGGCGAATCGATGCCGCGACGGTCGGCGCGGACGCACCTGCCGGAGGGGTCGCTACCGATTGTGCCGAGGAGTCGGTGGCCCAAGCCAAGGCGACCAACGAAGCTGTCAAGGAAACGCGTGCAAGCATGAACCACTCCATCAAGCCGTGATTCCCCCGAACCAACGTCTGGACAATCGTCTGATTATCCCTTGTCCCGGCCGCTGTTCCCCATCATCGTCGGTGTGTGCCGGCGGTCGCGGCACCGCGGCCGATGGAAGGTTGGCGAGGACGGCTTCCGGTCGGTCGACGACCATCCGCCGTGCTTCATCGGCACCCATGAGCCGCTCGGCGCGCGCCCGGGCCTCAGCCAGGACGGGCGCACGACGACCGGTGCTGTGGCCGTCGGAGGCGATCACGTCGCACCAGCCGTCGCCGACGAAACGCTCGGCGTACTTGGTGGCCTTGGGCCCGAACCGGCCCAGCAGGGCGCCCCCGGTGATTTGGAGCCATGCACCGCCGCGCGCCAGCGCAATGAAATCGTCGTAGTGCTGATCGACCCAGGTCAGCCGCTCCGGGTGCGTGATGATGCTCACATAGCCTGCCGCCGTGAGCTCGAAGACCGACTCGAGGAACCGCGGCGGCCGGACCGTGTGTGACGGCTCGATCAGCACGTAGCGACTTCCTGCGAGCGGCAGCACGCGTCCGGTACGCAGCCCGGACAGAACCTCGGGCACCAGGTGGACATCGGCACCGTGGGACAGCCCGAGCGGGACGCCCGCCGTTGCAAGCGCTGTTCGTAGATCGTCCACTCGCCACAGGATGTCCGGGCCGCTGTTCTCGTAGAGGCCGGGATAGATGTGCGGCGTGCAGCACGTCGTGGTCACGCCGTCCGCGGCCGCCATGCGTGCCATGGCGAGGGCCACCTCGAGGTCGGGGGCACCGTCATCGATACCGGGCAGCAGATGGCAGTGGAGATCGATCATCGCAGGCAGACGTGGTGTGACCGCGCGTCGTTGCAGGGATTGACGGCATGCACAATCCTCGGATGGTACAAATCGCCCGGGCAAATGAGCAACTTGTTTCACTCTGCATGACGGCGTCATTCGCTTGCCAGGGGTCGGCCGTCGACGCGGTCGACCAGCCATGACAACCCAGCTGCGTGACCGCTGGCACCGGCACTCCGCCGCGCTCTCACCCCTCGCGTCGCGCTTGTCTCGTGCCGAGTCGTCGCGGGATGAACCGCTGGACGCGTTGCCGGACCGGGGTTTTCTTCGTCATCACGGGCTGACGATGTTGTGGGCAGCACACCACGCACGGTTGTCCGATCCGCAGATCCCGGCAGCCTGGCTGCAACCGCACGAGGCAGTGTCGGCTCGACTGTATGCGCAAGTCCAGCGCCGGGCCCTCGAGCGCATCGCCTGCGTCTGGGAGCCGGCTGGAATCCCGTGGCTGGTGATGAAGAGCCTAGGCTACCGTGACGAGTTGTATGAGGCCCCTGAACTTCGCCCGAGCACCGACATCGATCTGCTCGTCCTGCCTGCGGACCGCGGCCGGGCGCTTGCGCTGCTCGAAGCATGCGCTGCACGGCGCCTCGATCCAGGGTCGGCCCACGAATGCACGCTCAGGCTGGATACGATCGATATCGATCTGCACTGGGACCTCCTGGCCCCCGGCCGGTTGCCTGCTTCGCTTGCCCCGTCGATCATGGAGCGCCGAGTTCGCAAGGGTGTGTTCTATCGTCCGGATGACACCGATGCCCTCATGATTGCGCTGGTGCATCCCGCCTTCGCGAAGCACGTCTGCTCCGAGCACATGGGATTGAACCGCGTTGCCGACCTGCTGCTGATGCTCGACCGCTTCGATGTCGACGAGGAGCGACTCGTTGCTCAACTGCGCTCCGCCGGTGTGTCCACCGCGGCGTGGGCTGTTCTCGCCTGGACCGACATGATTGCCCCCGCTCGGCCTCTGCTTTTGCGACATCTACTCTCGCGTCTCGCACCGGGTGCCCTGCGTCGCCGCTACATCATGGCGTGGCTGCGCAACGACTGGCCCGGTCGGCTCATGTCGCGCGCGCCGTGGCTGACGGCGGCGGCGCTCTTGACTGTACTGCATGATCGTCCAAGCCACGCCGCACGCGCAGGCTGGCGTCGCCTCAGCCGACGGAGCCCGGCGTGAGCGGATTCATCGCGACATTGGTGGCGTATGCACGTCCGCACCGCGGCCCGCTGGCGGTGGGTACCGCTTTTCTTGTCGTTGAGGCACTCTTCGGGCTTGTCCTGCCTTACATGGGCGGGCGCTTCGTCGACAGCGTCTTTGGCGGCGTCGCGGGCGACGGATGGCGCATCGAGTGGATCCTCCTTGCGCTGGGGGCACTGTTCACAACGCAATTCGTCCTCGCCGTGCTTGGGGGGTATCTGTCCTCCCGACGCGCCACGCTCGTCTCGGCGGACATTCGGAGGCGGGTCTTCGGGCATATCCTGAGCCTGCCGCTGCCCTGGTTTCAGGCGCGTCAGCAAGGTCAGGTGCTCTCCGTGCTTACGAACGACGTCGCGGTGCTCTCGCACTACCTGAGCGCCTCGATCGTTTCGATTCCGCCTGCGGTGGTGACCGCCCTCGGCTCCATCGTGCTCATGGCGCTGATCGACCCGACCATGGCCTTTGCTGCCGCAGCGGCGATTCCGCTCTTCTACGTGCTCATCAAACTGGTCGGGCGCGGCCTGCGACCGCTCTCGGTGCAATTGCAGGAGGCCTACGCGAGACTCTTCGCCTTTGAAGAGGAACGGATCTCGCTTCTGCCGATCGTCAAGAGCTTCACACGTGAGGCGGTCGAGCGCGCGGAGTACAGCCGGCGCGTGGACCATCTGACCCAGCTGATCATCCGCCAGGACTGGCGCGAACTGGCCATTGGTCCCGGCATGGTCTGGGCCGCCTCGATGGGCATGCTGGCTGTGCTCTGGGTTCTGGGCGAGCGGATCATCGGTGGGGAGATGAGCAAAGGCGCCATCGTCACCTTCCTGCTCTACACCGCACTCCTGACCCGACCCATTTCGAGCATGGCCGGGCTCTACGGACAGACGCAGCATGCGCGCGCCGCAGTGGACCGCATCAATGCGCTGATGCAGACGCCGGCAGAGGACTACGGCCAGGATTGTCCACCGCTTGCGCCCGGAGCAGGCGCGATTCGCTTCGAGGACATCGGCTTTGGTTATCCCGGCCGACCGCGCCTGTTCGAACGTTTCAACCTGGCCATCGATGCGAAGGAGGTGGTTGCCATCACCGGCGAGAACGGTGTGGGCAAATCCACGCTTGCTTCGTTCCTACTGCGCTTCAACATCCCCGAGCAGGGGAGGGTGCTGATCGACGGACAGGATCTTGCCGAGCGCGATCTGATCAGTGTCCGTCAGGCCATCGGCTATGTCTCGCAGCAGGTCCAGGTGTTGAACGGCACGATCCGGGACAACATCGCCTTCGGCAAGGCGGACGCCACGCCGGCCGAACTCGAGCGTGCAGCAACGCTCGCGCAGGCCCGGGATTTCATTGCTGCGTTACCTGAGGGCTGGGATACGGTGGTCGGTGACAACGGCATCCGCCTCTCGGGCGGGCAGCGTCAGCGACTTGCGCTCGCCCGCGTCCTTCTGCTTGATCCGCGTATCGTCATCCTCGACGAGGCGACCGCGATGTACGACCCGGAGGCCGAGGAGGCCTTCCTGGCTGACTGTGTGGATGTCCTCCGGGGGCGTACGGTTCTGCTCATCACGCACCGCCCGGCCAGCCTGCGCATCGCGCATCGCATCCTGCGCCTGTCGGCAGCGCCCGCCGACGCATCGCGTCGCCCTGAGGTGACTGTCCTCCGCCGTCAATTCTGACCCAGCAGACACGGCGCATTCCATTGTCATGCAAAGCCTTGCCGGCCGATGACGAATACAAAGTCGTGTGCCACAATGCCCGCGGCATGTTGACCCAAATCAAGGCACGTGCTCCGCACCTCGTTCTGCATTGCTTTTCATGTCCGATTTCTGGTCCCGTCCACTGACCCCGTCTCCCGACGCATTGCATCAGGAACTCTCCGGCGAAACCGTCCTGTTGAATCTGAAGACCGAACAGTACTTCGGGCTCGACGAGGTCGGCACGCGCATCTGGCAGCTGATCGTCGCCGCATCCACCCCCGAAGCCATCGTCTCGACGCTTCTCGAGGAGTATGAGGTCGAGGCCGAGCGCGTGCGGGCGGATGTCGAGCGCTTGGTGGGCGAGCTCCGCGCAGCGGGCTTGGTCGCATCCGTCTAGATTCTGCAGGGCTTCCCGGCGACGATGAGCGCACTGTCCACCGCGCGCAAGCTGACGTTCGATCAGTGGCTGATTCTGCTGCGCGCTGCAGTGCTGCTTCCTTTGGTGGACGTTTCGCTGCGGCTTCGTGGCTACGCGGCCACGCGAAGTACGTTCATCGGGAACCACAGGCCTACGTCGGGCGACGCCGACCTGTCTGCTGCGCGCGCAGTCGCCCACGCGGTCGCGATTGCTGCGCGTCGCACTCCGTGGCCGGCGACCTGTCTGCGTCAGGCCATCGTGCTGGAACGATTCCTGGTGGGGCGCGGCATCCCGGCGACGGTACGCATCGGCGTCAGCACCGACCCCGACCTGCTTGTCGAGCGCGGGCCCGCCGACCGTGTGGCTGCCCACGCGTGGGTGGAGGTCGGCGGCGAGGTCATTCTCGGCGGCGAGCAATCGGCGCGGCGTTACGCTCCGCTGCTCTGAGCAATGAAGGTGTTCTCTTGAGTTACTCCGACGTGCTCGGCCATCGCGACATGGCCTTCGATCCGGTCAAGAACGCGGGGTACATGGCTGCGCTCAACCGCTTGGTCACGCCCGACACAGTCGTGCTGGACCTCGGCTGCGGACTGGCCTCGCACGGGCTTTACGCCGCCCTTCGTGGTGCGAAGCATGTCTACCTGGTTGATCCCGAAGTGGCGGTCGAGGTTGCACGCGAGGTCGCTGCGCACAACGGCCTGTCTGACCGGGTGACTGCATTGCGCGGCCGCATCGAAGAGATCGATCTTCCCGAGAAGGTCGACGTGATCATCACCGTCTTCACCGGCAACATCCTTTACTCAGAGGATTTGCTGCCCTCGCTCTACCTTGCGCGCGATCGCTGGCTCAAGCCTGGCGGGCGCCTCGTACCTGACTTCTGCGAACTGCGCATCGCGCCCGTGAGTGTCCCCAAGATTTGGCAGCGGGAGGTTGGCGACTGGAGCGTGCCCAAGCATGGCTTGGACTACCGCCCCCTGCGGCGTTTTGCGGCGAATGCCTTGGTCAGTTGCCGCAACGCGGACGAGGAGGCGACGCTGCTCGCCCCCCCGGTTGCGATCGAGACCGCGGACTTCATGACAGCGACCGGCACCGATCTGGACGCCTCGTTCCGCTTCACTCTGATGCGTCCGGGCGACTGCCACGGCCTGCTGGCGTGGATCCGGTTCCGCACCGGCGACACCTGGCTCGAGACCGGGCCGCAGGCGACGATGCACTGGACGCCGCAACTCTTGCTCATCGACCCGCCGATCACTGTCACGGCTGGCGACGAACTCGAGGGACAGTTCCATCGCCGCACGTGGGGCGACTGGACCTGGTCGCTCTCGTGCGGGCACGAACGTCGACGTCAGTCCACATTCCTCGCCCAGCCGCTTCGCGCCGGGCGTCTGGCCGGGGCGGCGCCTGGCGCCACCGCGCCGCTCAATCGTGAAGGTACGATTGCCCATCGCATCCTCGCGGGATTCGCAGCAGGCGAATCGAACGAGGCCATCGCCCAGGCGCTGCTCGAGCGCGAACCCCGACGCTACGCGGCCGGGCTGGAGGCTGCGTTGCAGGAGGTGAAGGGGTGGGCGATCGGGTATCGGTCGGTCGGATGACCGCTGGTTCATGACACTCTTGCCGGGCGATCCGCGTTGTTGAGCGGGCGCACGAATTCGTGCATGGGGCTCGAGACGATGGCGGGACGAAACTTGTGGCGTTAGCAGCGGTTCTTGGCGCGGGCTGCCATGCGGACCCCGCTGCCCTTGAGCGAATGCTGTGCTACCAGCGATACGGGCGTATGGTGGCATCGACGCAGTGGTCTCGATCGATGATCGGGGCAGGTGTGGTGCATAACTACGGGACGGCGCAATCTGCCGCCGGGTCGATCACAGAGGTCAGCGTACTCGGTCAGCAGGTGGTCGCTTGGACGGGCTTCCTCTTCGATCGCAAGACAGCGTATCGACGCCTCAAGGACCCTCCAGGCCCACAGGCGACGCTGTCTGATGCTCGACTGGTCTTGGCCCTCTGCCATGAGTTGCAAGGCAGAGCCTGGACGCTGCTTGACGGGGAGTATTCATTCATCTTTGGCGATGCGCTAGCGGGATCACTCTTGTTGGTTTCGGATGCGCTGGGCACGCGACCAATCTACTACGCGGAGAACAGCGGCGGGTTCGTGGTTGCGAGCGACGAACTTGCTCTGCTTGAGGGAACAAAGCGACCGGGCTCGGTCAACATTGATCGCATGCTGTCTGGCGTTCTGCCGTGGTGGCAGCCGATGGAAAGTGACTCAGGCTGGGTCGTCGGGCACCGGCGGCTTGAACCCGGGACCTATCTCAGACTCGAGCAATCTGGTCGACGTTGGAAGAAGCGCTACTGGTCGATTCCGGACCTCACACCGCGTCAACGTCAAACGCAAACCTCAGAGGTGGAAGGTTTGCGAGATGTCCTCTGCGTCGCCGTGCGCAGCCGATTAGAAGTGGTTCATCGTGCGGGCCTCATGCAGAGTGGCGGTATCGACTCTGCATGCGTTGCCAGCGCGGTCAAGGCGGAATCAACGACGCCTGGCAAGCAAGTAGTGTCTTTGAGTGTTGTCGAAGACGAGACGGCCGACTCACCTGAATCGCAGGCGATCCGAGCAATCAATCGTGTGACCCGATTCGACACCAGGCAAATCGTCCTTCCTCTCGACATGGACTCGCCCGCGATACGCGAATACCTGCAGCGACTGCGTGACTATCCGCATCCGTTTGCGTGGAGCATCTCCGTGTTCAGCCTGCTGGCACCAATCGCGCGAGACTCTGGATGCAGCTTGGTGTTGCACGGCGCGGCAGGCGATCTAGTGTCGGATGCGCCGGACACCTACTGGTGGGATGTGCTGAAGGACCGCGGCGTTGCGCAGGGGCTTGCCGAGCTGCGCTCTGCCATCAAGAATCATGTCTACCTACGCGGAATGGGCGCTCATGAGGTTATCCTGAGGGCTGTCTGGCAACGGTTAGTCCCAGCGCGCCTGCGGCCCATAGTGCGGCCTGCGACTTACCGGGGAGAAATGGGGCGCGCGCTTTTGCTCGCGCACTCTCAGATCCACGACGTTCGGGCAAGAGCACGTCGGATGCTTCGCATGCGAGACGAACAGCTAGCGCAGGATTGGCGGGCGAGTCGTCTGGCTGTGCTCTCCTCGGACAGTACGCTTTGGGGACGTGACGCCATCTCGCACGTCGGTGCCGCCAATGGCGCGCTTTTCACCGACGTGTTCCTGGATCGCAGGGTTGTCGAGTGGTTTGTGGCAGCACCGCTAACGTCGCGTGTGGCAGGCGGCTGGACGAAATCAGCCATGCGGGATTATGTGGAGGCGACGATGGGCCCGGCCGTCGCGCGCCGGAAAGATAAGGATCATGTTGGCGCGCACTTGGATACCTTGCGTCGGGCGGTTGCCACGTCGCTTTCAGCAACTTCCTTGTCATTGCCGACCGTCCTACAAGCCTGCGGCAACACACTCCCGCTTGAACTGCAGCTGTGGGCTGCGAGGCTTGGTGAGCAACAGTTCGATACGTGAAAGACTTCTCTGCCAAGCAAAGTGCGGCCCCGGTTGCTGCTGGTGTATCCTCGCAGGTGAGAAACGTTACGGCGCAGCGGGACGTTTTGGCAGAGTTTATTGGTGGCCCTCAGCGAGAAGGAAGGAATGTCGCATGGATAACGGCGCAACATCAGAGCAAAATGGATCCGGCGCTCGCCTTCGGCAGCGAGGCCACTACTTTCCTCCGATGCTCTCTGCATTCGGGTCAATCCAGGCAGTTGTGATGAACGGGACAGGCTCAGTCGCCGAGCAGCAGAATCAAGGTAACAACGGCTGCATGTCCACGACGCGCTCAATGATCGCGTTCTGCGCAATGTAGCGCAGCCTTCGGTGGGAATGAGCGACCGTCACGAGGCCGCTCGACGGCGCGTTTGTTTTTAGCCTTGAAGATGGTGCCCAAGACTGTGTCGACTCACGCCTGACCCCAGGTGGAATGCTTGTTCACCTACTCTTGTCTTGGCATAAACCTCCAGTCTCAACGCCCGATCCTCGCCCTGCGGGCAAGCGCCGCTTGTGCTGCGGACACGTGCGATAGCTCGTTGGTTATCTCAACAGCGACTCGAAGAGATCTCTGGGCTCCGCGGCCGGATGAGTGGCTGGTCCGCAATGATTCGTCCCTCTCGGTGGCTCGAGTGGGTGACCGTCTCGTCTTGCATTCTTACTGCCGTTCCGCCGCTAGTTTCGACGTTTCGACCAAGCGACGAGCGATTGATGTGGCGGTGGTTCGCGGCCCGCGCATCTCCCGCGACCGTTTTGAGCACACGCTGCTTCACGGCTTCGTCCCGAACGTGCTGGCGGCCTGCGGTGACACCGTGTTTCACGCGGCCTCGGTGGTGATTGCCGGCAAGGCCTTTTTGTTTTCCGGAGACAGCGGCATGGGCAAGTCCACGCTCGCAGCGGGCTTTGCCGCACGTGGGCACAGCGTGCTTGCTGAGGACATTGCGAGAGTCGAATGGCGTGACGGCCAGCTGGTCACCTTCGCAAGCTACCCGGGCGCGCGCCTGCGGAGCAACAGCTTTCTCCTGCCTTCGTTGTCGGGGAACACGCCCCGTCCCGGGCGATTCGGGCTGCCCAAGTTCCGTGTTCTGGACGAGGCCACGCCGAGAACTTTGGACCCGTTTCCGGTCGGGGGGGTCCTTTTGCTGAGACGGGCCCGTCACACGATTCCTCGACTCCGTCGCCTGCGGCCGACCGAGGCCATGCCTGGGCTGATGCGTGGCATGTTTCTTCAGGCACTGCCTCGCGATACCCGCTCGCGCGAGGCGATCGAGCGGGCGGCGCGAGTCTGGTCTTCGGTTCCCGTGCTCGAGCTGACTTATCGCCGTTCAGCTCACCACTTCGAGCGGCTGCTTGATCAGCTCTCCGCCCAACTGTCGGATCCAAATTCGATTGTGTGAGATCAAAGCGGCGTCTGCTCGTATCCCGGCCCGACAGGCTCCGTGGAAGGTACGGGGCAGGGGGCTTCAGGCGATGAACACGGCTCAACTCGACCGCACGGTGTTCGACGATACCGCAATCCGCAGGCCATGCAACGCGCTTACGTCCTGATTGCATTCCGGTCGCGGCCATCACCGGGTGTCCTGGATGAGACCCGGCGAGCAGTCGAGAACCGGCTGCTGGCCATTTCGCGGCGCACGCCCACCATCGTGCGTGGCCCGGACTACCTGCTGGCCTACGAAGAACCTGGCGCAAAGGCTTGGATCGGGACGGCAGGCCGTCATGTGATCCTGTGCGATGGTTGGGTCGGCTCTGCGGTGAGCGACGGGGCTCTCCTGACGGCGTTGCACGGTGACAGTCGTGCAGCGCTCAGCGCGGTCGTTCCGCAGGGCAACTACACGCTTGCATCCGTCCACACAAAGGAGGACGGTTCATGGGCAAGTGTTGCCGCAATGCGCGACCATGTCGGTGGGTGTCCGCTGTACTCGAGTTTCACCGACGAACTTTTCGCGCTCAGCAACTTCCCTGCACTCCTTGCGGCGATTCCCGCCGTGGGCTCGGAGATCAACGCGGGATTCGCTGCAGAGTATCTCGCGGCGGAGTTCAATTCGGTGCACGAGACCCTTTATCGCAATGTGACCCGTGTGCTCGGCGGTCACCGTGTCCGATTCGACCGAACGGACAGAACACCCAGGTTTCAACGCTATTGGTGTCCACGCGCGACAGTCGAACGACGATCGCCGGCCGATGCGAGGGCGGAGTTTGGTTCGCTTCTTGATGACGCCATCGTGAGAACGTGCAGCGGCACGCGTCGGGTGACACTGGCGGTGTCTGGCGGCGTTGATTCTTCATGTCTTGCCGTCCGCTTGAATCGCTTGCTTGCCGACGGGCGCCTCCCCGGTGTCGATGTTTCCTTCGTCACTGTTGCATTCGAAGATGCCTGTAGCGAGGCGCCTTACATCGAAGCCCTGCGCTCCGCCATCGCCTTCCCGATCCTCCCAATCAAGCCGCGGTACGCGACCGTTGAGGAGTTGGATGAACTGATGTATCGCCTGCGCTACCCGGCTGGCACGTATGTGGGCTCGACGATGTCCCGCATCAGTGAACATGTCGTCAGCGCTGGGGGCGGGCTGATGCTGAACGGCGAGGGGGGCGATGAGCTGCTGGTTCCCTATGCGACCGCACTGTGGCAGGCAGCGGGCAACCCGCGTGATTGGGGGGCTGTGGGCCAGTTCATTCGCGTGAGAGCGAAGAGTGCGCCCGAGTCCATGTCGCTTCGCGGCCGACTGCGACACATTGCTGCACCGTGGCTGGGTTGGTCAGTGGAGAACGTGCTGCGACGCCATCGAGACCGGCAGCGGAGCGGCTGGCGATCTCCGGTGGACGCGGCGTGGGCGCATCATGCCAACCTGTCCCGGCGGCTCGACTCGCTCGTTCCGCCCGACGGCTGTCGGACGCTGGCCATGGCGCTCGCGCAGAGCGGCTTCTGGTCCGAAGGGCAGGAGGCAGCCTACTTCCAAGCGTACGCGGACGGCGTCGAGCGCCGCAGCCCGTTGATGGATGCCCGCCTGTTGCAATACTGCAACACCTTGGCGCTTGATTTGCTGGACGGGCAGTCACTCGTGTCACGACGGCTGATGCGGGACACTTGCAGCGAACTGCCGAAACTCATCGCCCGGCGGGTTGGCAAAGCGGAGTTTTCCACTGCCGTTTCTCCGCCGCTTGCTGAGGTTGCGATCGCTCGGTTCGGGCGGGATTGGAACTGTCCACGCGCTGACCCCTTTGGTCAGATTGTTCTTGGCGCGAAGGAACCGATGCACGTCTGGAGATTGGACGCGGCGTGCTCGTTCGCTGCGCTCATTGCCGTACGCTCTATTGATGACCCAACCAAGTCCAATGTGAAGGGGTAGACACACCACAAGCCAGGCTCGTATATTTCGGGTTGAGGGGTGGTGGTGCCGCCCAGTAACTTCAGTTTCAACAGGTCAGTTCAGGAGCGCACGATGGTTCAGGTTTCTCAACGCAAGACTTACTCGCCGCCGGCCGTCACGGCGTTCGGAACGTTGTCGGCGATCACCGCGCAAGGATCGATGGGTCCGTACTGCGACGTCATCAACATGGCATTCCTCAGTACCGATCCCCAAGGCATGCAGAACATGTTCTGCTGACCGCGAGTCGAAGCTTGGGAAACGGCGCGTCACACGCGCCGTTTTGCTTTTCTGGCCAGCGCGCTTCGTGAGACCGTCACGGCATCCAGTTGGCTGGCTGCTGCGTAGTCTCGCATTGAGGGGGAGAGCGCGGAACGGATCAAGGCTGCGAGCTGCGCAGGCTTCCGAACGCGTCTTAGGTGCCTGAGCCACACGCGCGATGTGCCGGGCGCCCCGGGATGTTGAGGAGCGAGTGCCTCGGATGCGATCCGCTTGGCTGGGAGACGGACGACGTGTTGAAGTTCGTGCAATAGAGCGAGCGTCCGTGAAGCAACGCTTCGCGGGCTGGTCACAACGTCTGAGCCAGCACTCGGCCGCATCAACGCGGCGAGAGCTCCGTTTGAATTGGCCAACTGCTCGCAGCGCAGGACATCGACGATACTTTTCAAGTCGACCGTACTGGCATTCGCAAGGTTGATCCGGCTCAAACGGGTCAATTGGTTCGGAGAGAACCATTTCCCCGCCGCGCCGTGGTTGGGCAGGGGCACGAGTGCAAGTTCCTCAATCGTGGGTTCGGGCTGCTCAAGAGGGACCCACGGGTTTGACAGGCGCCAGTGCAGGTCGACCTCCACCGCCCCTCGAAGCTTGAAGAAGCTGATCTCCCGGTGGTTTCGCAACAACGTTGCATCGCGCAGCCACCACGGGTCGATCTGGCACTCGAAGTCCTCGGCGATCAGTGCGTCTGACGCTGCCGCCAGATGCTCGGGATCGACCAAGATGTCGATATCGCGCGTGTCGCGGGCCGTGCTGTCTCCATACGCGACCGCCGAGAGAGGTGCCCCTTTGAGCAGCCGTGCCTGGATGCCTCTTTTGCTCAAGCGATCGATCAGCTGGTCGCCCGTCACCGCAAGGATCCGATTCCAGCGTCGGCGTGTTGCATAGCGTTGTTCCACGACAGCGCGAAGGTGTGAGGGGCAGGGCGCTCCGCACGCATCGATGCGCATGATCGTCCACGAGAGCAGTGTCTCCTCGTCGGCGCAGGCGATCAGCTGCGTCCATCCCTGCTCGTCTAGCCCATCAAAGAGTGGCGCAGCGGCTGCGCCAGGCGGGCCTGGCCAAGCACAGAGCCACAGAAGTCGCAATCGGGCAACGTCGATGTCAACCCGCAGGCGCGAGCCGATCGACCGTCCCGCTAGATCAAAGCAATTCATGCGGCGACCTGGTTGTCAGCCTCTCGAAGGGGCGGAGCATGAAATCAACGCGTCCTGCCTGCCACCGCGCGTGATGAACTCATCGGATTGCTAAACTCGTGTCATACGACATTTGCTGCACGCCAAGATCAGCGGCTTCAAGAATGACGATTCGACGGAGAATGCCGTTGGTGCGCGCATGACAGTTCTGGTTACCGGTGTCGCGGGATTTTGCGGTTATCACATTGCTCGGGCGCTCAGCGAGGCGGGGGCGGCAGTCGTTGGCGTCGACGTCTTGTCCGGCTACTACTCGCCGCTGCTGAAGCGGCGGCGGGTGGATGAACTAGCTCGGCATGCCAACGTCTCATTCGTGCAACTGGATCTCGCGGAAGCCGACTCCCCACTTCGCAAGATCGTAACCGACTCGCGCGTCAGGACGGTCATCCACCTCGCCGCCCAACCCGGCGTCCGCTATTCCATCGATCACCCCGAGGCGTACATCCAGAACAACCTGGTCGCCTTCGGTAACGTGCTCGAAGCCTGTCGCCAGGCCCAGGTCGAGCACCTGATCTACGCCAGCAGCTCCAGCGTCTACGGGGCGAACGTGGTCACGCCATTCTCGGAGCAGGATGCCGTGGACCATCCCGTCAGCCTCTACGCAGCGACGAAGAAGGCCAATGAGCTGATGGCGCACAGCTATTCGCACCTCTACGGTCTTCCGACGACCGGACTGCGCTTTTTCACGGTGTACGGTCCCTGGGGGCGACCGGACATGGCGCCGTGGCTGTTCACCGAGGCCATGCTCACGGGCAAGCCCATCCGCATCTTCAACCACGGTCGGTCGCTGCGGGACTTCACCTTTGTCGACGATGTCGCCCGCGCCGTGGTCGCGCTGATCGACAAGCCACCACAGTGCGACCCCACCTACGATCACGCACACCCGCGCCCCGACCGCAGCGACGCGCCGTATCGCATCCTCAACATCGGCAATGAGCGGCCGGTGCCGTTGCTCGAATTCATCGATACGCTGGAACGGACCCTGGGTGTCACAGCCATCAAGCAGTTCGAGCCGGCGCAGCCCGGCGATATGGTCGCCACGGCGGCGGACGTCTCGGCGTTGCGTGAACTCATCGGCTTTGCGCCAGACACCCCGATCGAGGTGGGGCTCCGGCACTGGGTCGACTGGTACCGCAGCTACCATGGCCTGGCCTGAGACGCGAGCCCCCTTCCAGCACTGAACCACGCATGAAGAACTACAACACGACACGACGCATCCTCGTCACCGGCGGCGCTGGATTTCTGGGCTCTCACTTGTGCGATCGACTGCTGGCCGCGGGGCACGAGGTCATCTGCGCCGACAACCTGTTCACTGGCACCAAGCAGAACATCCAGCACCTCCGGGACCATGCGCGCTTCGAATTCATCCGCCACGACGTGACGTTTCCGCTGTATCTCGAGGTGGATCAGATCTACAACCTGGCCTGTCCGGCGTCGCCCGTCCATTACCAGCACGATCCGGTGCAGACCACGAAGACCTCGGTGCATGGCGCGATCAACATGCTCGGACTCGCCAAGCGACTCCGGGCGCGCATCTTTCAAGCCTCGACCAGCGAGGTCTACGGCGATCCCACCATGCATCCGCAGCGCGAGGACTACTGGGGCAACGTCAATCCGATTGGTCTGCGCTCCTGCTACGACGAGGGCAAGCGTTGCGCCGAGACGCTGTTCTTCGACTATCACCGCCAGCACGGGTTGGAGATCAAGGTGGCACGCATCTTCAACACCTACGGCCCGCGCATGCACCCGAACGACGGGCGAGTCGTATCGAACTTCATCGTCCAGGCGCTCCGGGGCGAACCGATCACCGTCTATGGCGAGGGCGCGCAGACGCGATCCTTCTGCTTTGTGGACGACCTGATCGAAGGCTTCGTGCGGCTGATGGACAGCCCCGCCGACGTCACTGGGCCGGTGAACCTGGGCAATCCGGGCGAATTCACGATCCGCGAGCTGGCCGAGATCGTGATCGAACTCACCGGCTCGAAGTCGCCCATCGTCAAGCGCCCTCTGCCCGCGGATGACCCGATGCAGCGGCGGCCGGACATCACGCTCGCACGCGAACGTCTGGGCTGGCAGCCCACGATTGCGCTTCGTGACGGACTGGTTCGCACGATTGCGTATTTCGATCGGCTGCTTTCGGGCAACGCCTTGGCCTAGCGCCACGCACCCACTTCGGGCATGTGCGGCATTGCAGGAAGCATTCCCCTGACGGACGACGGTCGGCCCGCCGATCGCTCGATCCTGAGGACAATGAGCCAACGGCTCGTGAATCGCGGCCCGGACGGCGCGGGAGAGTGGTTTTCTGCCGATGGAACAGTGGCCTTGGCGCACCGGCGTCTCGCCATCATCGATCTGAGCGATGCAGGGGCACAGCCCATGCAGTCCGCCTCGGGTCGGCATGTCATCGTTTTCAACGGCGAGATCTACAACCACAACGAGCTCCGACGCTCGCTCGAAGCGGACGGTGTCCGGTTTCGGTCGACGTCCGACACCGAGGTCCTGCTGGAAGGGCTGGAGCATTTCGGCGTGGCCTTCCTCACCCGGCTTCGGGGCATGTTCGCGCTCGCCCTGCATGAGCCGGCCCGGCGCCGGACGCTCTTGGCGCGAGACACCTTTGGCATCAAGCCGCTCTACTGGTCCGCCGATGCCTCGCGTCTGCACTTCGCTTCGCAAGTGCAGGCATTTGTGGCTGCTGGGCTGGCTGGCGGGCCGTCGCCCGAGGGGCAGGCTGGTTTTCTGCTTTGGGGCAGCGTGCCCGAGCCCTGGACCTTCCGGCGAAATGTCAAGGCGCTGCCCGGAGGGCACGTGCTTCGCATCGAGGCGGGCAAGATTTCCACCCCCGAGCCGTTTCTCACCGTCCATGCGATTTTCGCCGGCGCGTCCTTCGACCGCGCTCCCAAGGTGCGCGACGACGCGCTTGCCCAGGTGACCGATGCCATCCAGGACAGCGTGAAGGCGCATCAGATTGCGGACGTGCCCGTCGCTGTCTTCTTGTCGGCAGGGCTCGACTCCTCGATGGTGGCCTTTGCGTCGAGGTACAGCACGCCCGCGGCGTCCAGCGCCGGGTCGTGCCGCAGCGTCACGCTGAGCTTCGAGGAGTTGGAAGGCACGCCCGGCGACGAGGCGCCGCTCGCTCGGGAAATCGCGGCGGCGGCCGGCATCGAGTTCAACCCAAGGCGGGTTGGCCGCCACGATTTCGCGGCGGCAGCCGAGCTGTTCCATGCCGAGATGGATCAGCCCACGATCGACGGCATCAACACATGGTTTGTCTCGCAGAGCGCCCGCCAGCTTGGCATGAAGGTCGCGCTTTCAGGGCTGGGCGGCGATGAACTGCTTGCCTCATACCCCAGCTTCCGTCAGGTTCCCACCTACGTGCGGCGCACGCGGTGGGCGCGATCGCTGCAGCCCCTCGGTCGTCTTGCGCGGCGGGCGCTTGCCCCGGTGCTTGGGCGTCTGACCTCACCCAAGTATGCGGGCGTGCTGGAGCACGCCGGTGACTGGGCGGGCGGCTATCTCTTGCGCCGGGCGCTCTTCATGCCGTGGGAGGTCGAGCAACTCATGGGTGAGGAGGGCACTTCCGCCCTTGATGCACTCGACACGCTACCGCGTCTGCGCGCAGGCATCGCGGGGATCGAGAGCGACCGGCTGAAGGTATCGGCGCTCGAGATGCAGTGGTACATGCGCAATCAACTGCTCCGAGATGCAGATTGGGCGGGTATGGCGCACTCGCTCGAGATCCGGGTTCCGTTCGTGGATGTCGATCTGGTGCGTCAATGCGCCGATATCTTCGCCCGCCATCCCGACATCGCCAAGGCTGAAGTGGCCGCGCGCGTCGCGCCGGCTCTGCCCCCGGCCGTCCTTCACCGCCCCAAGACGGGCTTCGTGGTTCCCGTACGGGAGTGGCTCGCACAGGATTCCGGCGCGGTCCGTGGTCGCGGGCTGCGCGGATGGGCTGAGTTCTGTGTGCAGCGACACCTGGGCTCGGCGGGCGCCGCCTGATGAGCCCACCGCGCCTGCTGCTCTCCACGATCGCCGCCCGCAGCGGCGGCGTGCCTGCCATGGTGGGCTTCGCGGTCGACGTCCTGCGGCGCCGCTTCGACGTCGATATTGTCATCGCCTACTACGAGCCGTACAGCCTGTCACCACAGCTTTCGGTACCCGCGTTCGCGCTGGGCCGGCGACGTCCGTCGGCCATCCGCGCAGAGCCCATGTTCGGCTGCGAAACCTGGGCCATCGGCGCATGGCTGCCGGAGCTCGAGTTTTCGACGTATGGTCTGACTCCCGAGTGGCGGCGGTTGATTGATGATTGCAGCGCGCATCTGACGGTCTCGGGAAACATCCTGGCTGCGCGTCCGTCCGTTGCTGCCGGAAAGCCCGTCGTCGCCTGGATCGCAACCCCCTGGGAGGGCGACCGGAGCGACCGCGTGCGTACCTTTCCACCGGCGCGTCGGCTCATGGACCGCATGGTGGTCACACCGGTCATGCGCCGGCTGGAGGCCACGCTGCTGCGCGCCGTCTCGCCCCTTGCGCTCAGCGACTACACCGCGCGTTTCGTTCAGCAGACGACCGGACGACTGCCCCCGGTACTGCCGGTTCCAGTCGATACGGCAACATTCGCTCCCGGCGAACAGGCGCAGCCCCCCCGGATCGTCTTCACGGGCCGACTGGACGATCCCCGGAAGAACGTGCAACTCCTGCTTCAGGCGCTTCATCGACTTTGGCAGCGGGGAACTGTGTTCCAGGCATCCCTCGTCGGCGCAACAAGTCCGGCGACGCTCGCGTCAGAGATCGCTGCCCACGACCTCCGCTCCGTCGTGGAAGTCATGCCCTACCTGCGACACGATGTCTTGGCCGATGTGCTGCGAAGCGCCGCCGCGTTCGCGCTGCCGTCGCACCAGGAAGGCCTCTGTATCGCGGCCCTCGAGGCTATGGCCTGCGGCGTGCCTGTGGTCTCTACCCGTTGCGGCGGCCCCGAAGAGTTCGTGATCCCGGGCGAGACCGGCGAACTGTGCGGCTTCGATGCCGATGACATGGCCAACGCCATCGCCCGCGTGCTCTCGGATCCTGCCCGGCGGGACCGGATGGGCGCCGCGGCGCGTCATCTGGTTGAAACGCGCTACTCGAGAGCGCATGCCGAAACCATCCTCGTCGATGCACTGAGGACACAGTTCCCCGAACTGCCACTCCGCTGACTGCCGCGCCTGCAACGGTTGTCCGACCGGTCGGTTACATTCGTTTTCCATGCAGAAGATTCTCATCACCGGCGGCGCCGGCTTCATCGGCGTCAACAGCGCGCGGCACTTCCTCTCCCGCGGCTGGAACGTCTCCCTCGTCGACAACCTGTCACGCCGCGGTACCGAGGACAACCTCCGCTGGTTGCAGTCGCAGCACGCGGTCGACTTCCACAAGGCCGATATCCGTGACGCGGATGCGATGGCCCGCCTCGTGCGCGACCTGCGGCCGGATCTCGTGCTGCATCTCGCCGCCCAGGTGGCAGTCACCACGTCGGTCGCCAACCCGCGGGAAGACTTCGAGATCAATGCCCTGGGCACCTTCAACATGCTCGAAGCGGTGCGCCAGCACGCGCCCGACGCGTTCTTCATCAACGCCTCCACCAACAAGGTCTACGGCAAGATGCACGACGTGCCGGTGGTGGAGCGCAATGGCCGCTACGAGTACGACACCCTGCGCGATGGCGTCAGCGAGACGCAGCCGCTCGACTTCCACTCGCCGTACGGCTGCTCCAAGGGCGTGGCCGACCAGTACACGATCGACTACGCGCGCATCTACGGTCTGCACACGGTCACGCTGCGGCAGAGCTGCATTTACGGCACGCGCCAGTTCGGCATCGAGGATCAAGGCTGGGTGGCCTGGTTCACGATCGCCGCGGTGCTCGGCAAGACCATCACGATCTATGGCGACGGCAAGCAGATCCGTGACGTGCTCCACGTCGCTGACCTCGCGCGCGCCTATGAGGCCGCCTTTCTGGCGCGGGAACGGGTTCGCGGTCAGGCGCTCAACATCGGCGGTGGCCCGGCCAACACGATGTCGCTCATCGAACTGCTCGACTACATCAAGGACGCGCTCGGCATCGACGTGCCCCGAAAGTACGCCGACTGGCGCCCCGGCGATCAGCCGGTGTTCGTCTGCAACCTGGCCAAGGCCCGGGATCTCATGGGCTGGGCGCCCACGATCGGCGTGAGGGATGGGGTCAAGGATCTCGCGCAATGGGTGTCGGAGAACAAACCACTGTTTGCGTGGCTTCAGTCTTGATCTACGGTTGATCGATGGAGGAATCAGTCACACCTTCGGCGGCAGACACTCGCGGCATCGACGCCCGGCTTCGTGAGGCGCTCGCGCGATTTCCCGCAATCCATTTGGCCCTGATCTTCGGCTCGTTTGCGACCGGTCGTGCGGGCGCGGCCAGTGATGTGGATGTCGCCGTCATGGCCGACACACCGCTCAGCGTCGAAGATCGCCTTGCCCTGATCGCGGCGATCGCCGACTACACCGGTCGGGCGGTCGACCTTGTCGATCTTGCAACCGTGACCGAGCCGCTGCTCGGACAGATCATCAGGCATGGCCGCCGAATCGTTGGGAGCAGCAGCGCTCACGCGCGCCTGATCACCCGTCACCTTCTCGACGAGGCGGATTTCATGCCTTATCGTCGACGCATACTTTCAGAGAGGCGCGCAGCATGGATCGGGACGTGATCGAGCAGAAGCTCGAATCGCTCAGGCGATGCCTGAAGCGAGTGGCCGACAAGTGCCTGGCCGACCCTGCTGCACCAGTGCGGGTGAGGACGTCCGCGAAAGCTACTGGCGCTCGCTGCGCAGGCTCATCAGTCGCGTTTCTCAGGTTCGCGCAAGAGCGCTGTTGCGTTCGCTACGCGACCGGGACGCAGCTGTGATTAGAGCCTCATCGCAAGCCCTTAGTTTGGCGCGCGCTATCGCGGCTCACCCCGCCAACCGGGAGTGGCGTCTGTTGGCTCTTGGCAGGGCGCTTTCGTGGCAGGTACGGAAGCGAATCAGTCCATCGGCGAGGGCGGTTCCATACCACGGTCGTCAGTTTCTCGTCTGGCCAGATTCCGAGCAGTCCTCGGCCGTCATCTATTTCAATGGCTGGCCGGACTATTGGGAAATGAAGTTCATCGAGGCGTATCTCCGACCCGGGGACGAAGTTCTTGACATTGGTGCCAACATCGGCGTGTACAGCGTGTTCATGGCAACGCTCGTCGGAGCGGAGGGGAGCGTGGTTGCCTTCGAGCCGGTGGAGGCGTCTCGGGAACGCCTGCGTCTGCAACTCGAGCTTAATGCGATTAGCAACGTCAGGATCGAGCCAAAGGCCGTTTCGGACCGATCGGGGACTGTGCGGTTCGGCGCGGCAGGCAGCACCGCGACCCGGCGGATCGAGGCGGAGTCAGTGCACAAGACAACGATCGAAGTCGACTCCATCTCGCTGGACGATTGGACAGGTTGGCGTTCTCCGGCTTTCATCAAGATGGATATCGAAGGGGCCGAGCCGCTCGCGCTGCTGGGCGCACGTAGCAGGCTGGCCGTGCAGCCGCCCCCCGTCATATTGCTTGAACTCGCTGGATACTCCCAGTCCTTTGGGTTCACGAGTGATGCTGTGCTCGACTTGCTTTCGCAGTACGGCTACGGATCGTTTGCCTTCGAACCGACTGAGCGTCGATTGATCGAAGCACCTGAGCCTTGGCGACTCGGAATCACGAATGTGCTCGCCGTACACGCGGAACATCGCCTGGCGGTCGAGGAACGGCTTCGGGCACACGTGCCGATACAGCCCTGAGCGGCCACAATTGACGGTGAAGCCATGACCGACCCCCGCGCCGAACTCTTCGCCCATGATCACGTCACCGTCATCGAGCCGCGCAGCGGCTGGAAGATGCTTGACCTGCGCGAGCTCTGGGCCTACCGCGAACTGCTCTGGGTGCTGACCGCACGCGATGTCAAGGTCCGCTACAAGCAGACATTCCTCGGTGCCGCCTGGGCGATCATCCGCCCGGTGCTGACCATGATCATCTTCTCGGTGGTCTTCGGTGCGCTGGCCAAGATGCCCTCGGACGGGTTGCCGTATCCGATCTTCGTCTATGCGGCGCTCCTGCCGTGGACATTTTTCGCCGGTGCGATCGGCGCATCCGGCCAGTCCTTGGTCGGCTCGGCGAACCTCGTGAGCAAGGTCTACTTTCCGCGGCTCATCATCCCGCTCGCATCCATCGGTGCCGGGCTGGTCGATCTTGCGATCTCGACCGGCGTGCTCCTGCTCATGATGCTCTGGTTCGGCGTGGGTTGGACGTGGAACCTGCTCGCGGCGCCGCTCCTGTTGATCGGGGTCATCTTCGCTGCGCTGGGGGTGGGTACATTGCTCTCCGCGCTCACCGTCGCCTACCGGGACTTCACGCACCTCACGCCGTTCCTCGTGCAGATCTGGATGTACATCACCCCGGTCATTTACCCCGTGTCGCTCGTGCCCGAGCGCTGGCAGTGGCTGCTTTACCTCAACCCGATGACCGGGCTGATTGAAGCGTTTCGGAGCGCCTTCCTCGGCCGCCCGTTCGATTGGGGCGGCATTGGCATCTCTTTCGCGGTCGCCGTGGCCATCTTTGTCATCGCGGTGGCGTACTTTGAGCGTGTGGAGCGGCGGTTTGCGGACATTGTCTGACCTCTGCTCTCCGGAGAAGTGAATGAAGCGATTGATCCGCGGGGCGCTGCGGCGCGTGGGGTACGAGATTCGCCGGATACCGAAACAGGTCACGACGGATCCGGCCGCCGAGGCTTGGGCGCAGGTCGTCCGTTGGCGAGGTCAGGGCAGAGGCACGGCAGCGGATCGTTTCCTGCGCTTTGCCCTTGAACACCTTAACCGGTCTCATGGGCAACTGGCACAGGACATCCTCGTCGTCTACCTCACGGGAGGCCGGCGGGAAGGATTCTTCGTCGAGTTCGGCGCGACCAATGGCGTCTCGCTCAGCAATTCGCTGCTCCTTGAACGGGATCACGGGTGGCGCGGCATCCTGGCTGAACCGGCGCGGGGATGGTACGCGGCTCTCGTCGAGAACCGCCCCGGCGCGGTGATCGACACTCGGGCTGTGTGGTCCCGCACCGGGGAACGACTCGTCTTCAACGAGACACCTTCGAAGGAGGTGTCGACGATCGACGCCTTTTCCTCGTCGGATGGGCACGCCGCCGCGCGTGCCGCGGGGGAACGCTATGAGGTGGAGACCGTTTCGCTGACGGACCTTCTGCGCGAGCACGGCGCACCGGCTCACATCGATTACCTGTCCATCGATACCGAGGGGTCTGAGTTCGAGGTGCTCGCAGCTCACGATTGGTCAGCGTTCCGCTTCGGCATCATCACTGTGGAGCACAACTACACCACGATGCGTGAGCGCATTTCCGAACTGCTCACTGCGCGCGGCTACCGACGCATCTTCGGCGAGTTTTCCCTGTGGGACGACTGGTATGTCGATGCCGCCTTGTACCCGCAAACCACCGAGGCGAGGGCTGCATGACCCAGCCCGCCATCCGCGTGGAAGGGCTCTGGAAGGAGTACGTGGTCGGCACCCGCGCGACCGCGGGTGACACCTTCTACGACATGTTGTCCGGCCTGCTGCGCCGGCCCTTCGGCGGTCGTGCCGGCTTCGACGAGGCGGCAGCACGTGCCGATCGCTTCTGGGCGCTGCGCGACGTCAGCTTCGAGGTTCAACCGGGCGAAGTGGTCGGCATCATCGGTCGTAACGGCGCAGGCAAGAGCACGCTGCTCAAGATCCTCTCCCGCATCACCGCGCCCACGAAGGGCCGCGTCGAAGTCCGCGGGCGTCTGGCGAGTCTGCTCGAGGTGGGCACTGGGTTCCACCCTGAACTCACCGGGCGGGAGAACATCTTTCTCAACGGCGCGATCCTCGGCATGACACGCCGCGAGATCGCACGTAAGTTTGACGAGATCGTCGCCTTCGCCGAGGTCGAAAAGTTCATCGACACGCCCGTCAAGCGCTATTCCAGCGGCATGTATGTGCGGCTCGCGTTCGCCGTGGCGGCGCATCTGGAGCCCGATTTGCTCGTCATAGATGAGGTGCTCGCGGTCGGCGACGCCGAGTTTCGGCGGCGCTGCATCCGACGAATGCAGGACATCGCCCGAGAGGGTATCGCGGTCATTCTCGTCAGTCATTCGATGCAGGATGTGCTTGCCTTCTGCCCGCGAGTACTCGTCCTGAAACAGGGCCGCGTGCTTCATGACGGAGAGCGCGAGGCGGGCGTTGCGGCTTACCAGCAACAAGGCGCAGCCAACAATGACAGCAGTGCGGGTTTGTTGATCGGGCAGGTCGATGTGAGACAAAAACCGCAGCCGGCGAATTTGGGGGCCGCCATCGTCGAAGTGGTTGTCAGCGTCGCCCCGGTGAGTGGCTCATGGAAACTGAGGATTGGCTTTTACGATGCACGCGGCGCGCAGTGCGCAGTCATTGACTCGCCTGTGCACGGACCGAGTCGCCATCATTGTTGCGTCACGGCAAGCCTTCACGACATTCCGTTTGTCGATGGTGTCTATACCTTGAACGTAGCTGTCGTTTCAGAGGGAGGGCGACCACTTGAGGTGAGAGAGGCATGTGCGCGTGTCATTCTGTCTAGCGGGCGTACCTCGAATTTGGGGCCTCCGGTGTGGGTCCCGTGCGAATGGTTGTCACGTCTCGCCGAAAACTCATGAGCGCGATGTCCATTGTCATCGTCATGGATCGATATGCGCTCGGTGGTCGGGAGACCTTCGTTCGAGTTATGGCGCGCGCATTGATGCGTCATTGCGGCGTGACATGCCATCTGGTGGCACGAAAGATCCATCCCCGCAGTGATCTGAGTTGCTTCGCCTCGGCATTAGAAGCGGGCGAAGCAACCCCGCTCGACAAAGCCACTTACGCCCTTCCTCTTGCGATGAGTTGCGGAAACTGCGCCGCGGTTTGGGTACAGCATTACGGTATCGCTGATGGGGTACAGCTGGCTCGTGGGCTTGGGGTTCCGCTCTGGATCATGTTTCATGGCAGCCTGGGTGGCATGGGACAGCTGACGAACGAGGATCTCGCCGCGGCGCGCGACCTGCGCGGACTTTCCGTGAGATGGTTCGCCGTCAGCGCCGAAGTTGCCGAACAAGTGCGGGCGCACTTCGGACATGAAGCAGTCGTAATTCCGAATCTTGTCGAGATCGAACCGGCGCGAGCGAGTTCGAGCAAGACGGACGGACGCGTAGTTGTGCTGAGTCGCTCGGAAAAGACGGGGCACCTGCGTGCATGCTTCGATGTCTTTGCTCGTCTACTGGAAGTTCAACCGGACCTCCGACTTGAGTTTTGTCTTGCGGATCTGGATTGGCTTCCGCGTAGCACCAAGAGCAGGTCATTCACCTTTCGTGCCTCTACATTGTTGCGTTTGCTTGGGCGAAAGTGGTTTCTGGCGAATCCGGCGCGGCTGCGGGCTATTGGCAGGGCGGATATTGTCGCGGGCGATGCAGATGCAGCCAGTGCGTATCGCGGCGCATCGTATGCCCTCGGAATGGGTCGTGCTGCGCTTGAAGCACTGGCCCACGGTGTTCCAACGGCGCTGGTGGGTTACCAGCATCCAGTCGGTGTATTCACTCGCCAGACGTTCGATGCGTTCGCGTGGAGCAATTTCAGCGGGCGAGGCTTGGAGCGCTCGGATGCGCGCAGCGTTGCCTGTGCCCTTTCAGTCCTCGCTAGCGATGAGAGCAGCGCGCTCAGATTGCGAGTCGACATTGCGGTTGGCTGGTCAGATGTTGGGGCAAAACTTGGGCTGGTGGGAGTGGACACAGCGGCTTCAAAAATTTGACGAACATGAGCAATCTGTTTATCGGCATAACAACTTGGAACAGTGCGCTCTTCTTGAGGGCCTGTCTACACTCGATTCGAACCACCGTACCGGACGCGAATGTTGCGATCGTGGACAACATGTCCACCGATGAGACGTGCGACATCGGGTTTGAGTTTCGTGCGCGGGTCGAGAGAAGGAGATGTTCGCAGCCAGAGGCGCTGGATCGACTGTGTCGATTGAGTGGGGCGAAGCACACGCTCCTCATCCATGCAGATGTCGTGTTCGTCGCCCAGGACTGGTATTCGAACGTTGTGGAGGCGATGGAGCGAGGGGCGCATGTTCTCGTCTCTCCTGAGGACGTCGGCTGCGGTCCGTACACCCGGCCTTGGGGACGCGGCATGCCTGAGAGTTCCTTCCTGTTCTTCCTCACGGATGCCCTTCCGGCCCTCCGGACACTCCTCTGGAGGCGTCGCTTCGGCGTTAGGTGGCCGGTATCCCGCCATGACTTCCTGGGCGACCACGTGACGTACAACATTCCCATGCGACTGGCGTCGCGCGGTCTGACTTGGTGTCCGATGTCGGTTCACACCTCGACATCGCGTGATGAGCCGTATTACGCGACAGATCGCCCCCTCCGCAATTGGCGCCCTTCCTTTGGTCACTTCCGGTACGGGCTTGGCAACTTCTACAGTCTCTTGGGACGTCTGACCCATTATCACAACTGGTATGACAGGAAGGCTTCACTGAGTCGCGAGGATGAGCGGCAGGACGGTACGTTGGAGGCGGACGAGGGAGGCGTTCCAGTACGATATTTCGTCGAGTCCACTTCTCGGTTTCTTACGGACTACTGGGCTGGCCTGGCTCCCGGCCACGCAGATCTCACAAGTTGTCCTCCGTGGAAGGGTGAGGACTGAATGTGCAGAGAAGCTGCGTTTGCCTGCCAATCGTCTATCAGACCGGCTCTGTCTCGTCGCTCACCGCAGAAGCTGTCCGTTGACGGTCTTCGCGCGTGCTTTCGGCGCTCGATCGAACGCGAGGGCTTGTGAACATTCTTCTCACCGGAGGCCTCGGGTTCATCGGTTCGCACGTCGCTGTTGCCGTGTTGGGTGCAGGCCATCGGGTGGTTCTTCTTGACGATCTGTCGAACAGTCACGAGTCAACCAAGGCACGCGTTGAGCACGCTGCGGGAAGCTCCGCGGCCTTTCATCCGGTGGACATCCGCGACGGTCGCGGGTTGGACGCGCTGTT
>CAZSTF010000004.1:0-22440 GCA_964609555.1 uncultured Alcaligenaceae bacterium
AGCCTCCGCCCGCGCCCGAGCCGCCCCCGGCACCCGCGCCCCCCGTGGCCGAGCCGGAGCCACCGGCGCGTCTGCCGCCCAAGCGGCTCGACCTGGGCTACGTGGCCTATCTCGGTGAGCAGAAATTCGAAGTCGGGCCAGTCACACTCACGTTCCGGCACGAGGACGGGCGCTACACGCTCCGCGCGAGCGGTCGTGCGCGCGGGCTCGCGGCCCTCATGTACCCCGGCACGTTCAGCGGCGAGTCACAGGGCCGCATCACGGCGGAGGGGCTCAAGCCCGAGCGCTTCGTCGAAGAGCGCGGCACGCCGGACAAGCGGCGCGAGGTGGCGTTCGACTACGCGGAGCGTCTGATCCGGCTGCCCGAAAAGGAGCCGCTCGAGATGAAGGAGACCGCGCACGACCCGCTGACCTGGATCGTGCAGTTCTATTTCGCGATGCCCAAGGGCGAGCGCACGAGCTTCACCGTGGCCAGCACGCGCCGGCTCGACAGCTATACGCTCACGCGTGGGCCGGACGAGGAACTGGCGATGCCCGTGGGGGATGCCGATCCGCTGACCGGCGCACGCCGCACCGAGCCGGTCAAGACGCAGGTCTGGAAGAGCGTGCGCGAGCCCGACGCCGAGGGCAAGGGCGGCGGCACGGCCATCTTCTGGCTTGCGCCCGACTTTCACTACGTGCCCTTCCGGGTCAAAGTCGTGTCGAACTCCGGCCGGAGCGCAAGCTTCGAGCTGACGGGCATCCAGGCGGAGTAGCGCGCTCGGACTGCGAAGACGCATCACTTATCGCCGCAAACGTCCACGGAAGAGCATCGCACGTAGAGCGTCGCCAAGTCGCCGCTTCTCAAGCGGAACTGGCTCCGGCGTTTGAGCAGGGGACGCGCGGAGGACGCTGCTTCGAGCTTGATCCCGGGATCGTAGTAGACGGTTCCCGAGGCGAGCGCCGAAAGCAGGCGACGGAATTCCGCGCCCTCCGCAAGCAGGACACGCTGCCCGAATCGGTATCTCGCGGGATCGGATGAGCCGTCGCGGATCGCAGGCACGTACGCGGCACGTGCGTGCTTGGTTCTCCAGTGATCGAGCAACTTTGCGAATGGCCACGTGGCTGCCTCCGCTTCTCTCCTGTCGATGAGTTTCAGGGCTCCGCCCGGATCGATCGTGCCGGTGGCGCTGTCGTAACCGTCCAGCACGATTCGCAACCCCGTAAGCGGGTGGGGCGCACCCCCAACCCTGTATGTCCCGCCGAAGTTCAGCCGATCTGGCCTGTTCTTCCTGTCGCCGTAACCGTACCGCCGGACGAACTCGGCAACGGGATGGGAGGCGTAGAACCCGCCTGTTGGTTCAGGCGTGAAAAGCGTGACGGTTGATGTTCTCTCCGCGCCGAAGCGGGAAACCAACCTGGACTTGATTTCCCACCCAAGAAAATCGGGTTTCGCGAGGCCGTTTGGTCGGATGCCGAGCATCGCCTCCAACGTGTTTCCGTGGCAGTTGGAGCCACGACATGCGATGCGACATCCGTTCGAGTCCAAGCGACAAGCGGCGATCCATCCCTCGCGATGAACGCGGCACAACTCCCTCAAGAGTACCTCGCGATCGTCGGCGGGTCCTTGGCGACCGAGCAGGAGCCGAAAGGGCTGCCCTGCAGGATGGTCCGCTGCAAGCTGCCGGAAAGTCTCGGCAGCGGGGCTGTCCGCAGGCAGAGCCATGGCGATGATCTGCCGCGTTGATGAGACTCCGAGCAGGAGCACCCGTCCTGCTTCGCGGCCACGCTTGTCGATGGCGAAGAGTGTCGACGGGGCCGCGGCACACCCCCGCAGGAAGCCCGAGAGTCGAACTTCGGGATACTGCGGATAGACGATGAGCTGCGCTCCGGGTGCCCGCTGCATCCGTCCCGCCAAGTCAAGCCATTGGAAGTCAAGCGGCGCGTGAAAGACACCGGCCTGAACGCCCTTCTTCAAGGAGTTGGATGGGTGGGCCACGACCTCGCCCGCTGGCAACCACGAAAGCTGCGCAAGGTCCGAAGCCAGCCAGATCTGGTTCTTGCTGTTGTCGTTCGGTGCGAGCACCTTGCAGTGGATGTTCTCTGCGCCGTGATCGCGCAGCAACCCCAGGACGGCTTTGGCGTCGGCGGTTGCAAGCCGGTCCATGGTCCTGCGGTCACTCATTTGGTTCCCCGTCGAGAGCGGTTCGTATTGGCTTGACCAGCCTCCCGGATGCGGTTTGCGACGCGAACGAGCAGACCGTCAGAAATTTGACACGTCCAGATCGTCATGACGCGCCAGCCTTGCGACCGCAACAGCTGTCGAACGCGTTTGTCACGTGCTACGTTGGCCGCGAACTTGGCCTGCCAGAACCCGATGTTGGTGGCAGGGGTCGGCGCGTGCGGGCAATTCGTGTGGCGATGCCAAAAGCAACCGTGAACAAAGAGAGCAACACCATGCTTCGGGAACAATAGATCCGGCTTGCCGGGCAGGTCGGCATGCAGGCGGAAGCGGAGCCCTTGCCTGTGCAATGCGCTCCGCACGAGACGTTCCGGTGCCGTGTCCCGTCCGCGGATGGCGGCCATCATCCGGCTGCGCGTGACGGCGGAAACCGTGTCCATCACGCGGTTGCCAGCAGGGGGCGTTGCAGCGTCTGGGCAGGATCAAGCTGACGAAGCAACGCGGGCGTCATGACGCGGGCCAACTCCTCGACAAGCGGCACCACGATGCTGTTGCCGAATTGCCGGTAGGCTTGGGTGTCGCTCACCGGAATGCGGAAATCGCGCGGAAATCCCATCAGGCGCGCGCATTCTCTCGGCGTCAGTCTGCGGGGCCGGAGCTTCGGACCGCGCGAGACAAGGATTTCCGATCCATCCTTGTAATAACGGGCGGACAGGGTGCGGGTGACGTCGTCTGGGCCGACGAGGCCGTAGCCGAAGCCGTTGCCGCGCGCCCGGTGCTTCTCCGCATACGCTTGCAGATAGGCCCATAGCTTTGGAGTGAGGGTGTAGCGATCGTCGACAATGGCGTTGGGCCCGGTCGTATACGGTTCTTCGGCAGCCTCCGAGCCGTCTTCGGGGTGCAGGATGTCCCGGAGGGTCGCTCGGCGAACAGGGAACTGCAGGTCGTCGAAGCTGAAATCGCTCGGTTCCCGGAAGCCCACGATCAGTATCCGCTCGCGATGCTGAGGCACGAAGCGTGCACCGTCCAGAACGCGCCAAGTCACGTGGTAACCCAGCTCTTCCGTCAAGACCTTGCGGATGACGCCGAACGTGCGTCCACCGTCGTGACTCGCGAGGTTCTTGACGTTTTCAAGCACAAACGCGGCTGGCCGCTTTGCGGCGATGATGCGGGCGACATCGAAGAACAACGTGCCCTGCGTCTCGTCGGCAAAGCCGTGTGCGCGTCCCAGCGCATTCTTCTTGGACACACCGGCGATGCTGAAGGGCTGACAGGGAAAGCCTGCGAGAAGAACATCGTGGTCCGGGATGTCTTCTTCGCTGATTGCCGTGATGTCGCCCGCAAGGTGAGCGGCGGAGTCCGGGAAATTCGCCACGTAGGTCTTGCGCGCCCACGCGTCCCACTCGCTGGTGAACACGCACGTGCCCCCATGTCGCTGGAAGGCAAGTCTGAAACCACCGATCCCCGCGAACAGGTCGATGAAGCGGAAACGTGAAATCGTAGGGGAGCGAAATTGGACAAGCGGCAGCAGTCGCTGCCGGATGCCTTCTGCCTTGTAGGCGGGGGGGTCGTCTTCGCGGATTTCCCATCTGCGGAGGGTGCGGGTTGATACACCCAACAATCCCGCGAGTTCCGATTGGCTGTAGTGGGGGCGCAGGACGCGCAGGAGATCGTTCACCGACGAGCTGGATTCGGAAGGGTTCATGATCTGGAACGGTGCAGGGAAAATTTGTCCGCTATTTTGCCCAGAGGCACGACTTCGCGCGCCAGAGCATCAATGACACCAGCCAGTCCGAGTACCTCCGGTCTGGCCCAGCTTCGAACCGCACCGCGCACCACCGCCGTTCGGCAACGCGCGCTCGGAGCCGCGGCTCGTCCTGATTCCGCCGCATTGGCTTTTCCGCTAAAGCCCCATTGCATCGGGCGTGGCGCGTCATTACGCGGGAAGTCGACTTTCTGGAAAACGATCCTCCACGCCCCACGCGATCGGGCTTTCCGTTGCAAAGCCATCGGGCATGAAGGGCGTCTTGGTGTCATGAATAAGAAATGGAAAGCTATTCCGTTGGGTGGAAAGAGCGTACACTGTCCGCGTCCGCAGGTTCGATCCCCGTGCCGTCCGCCTGACGTTCGTGGCTGATGTTTGCCCGATGTGTCCTGTCAGCCGGAACCGCCACAATCGGGCGCAGAACAGGCGTCGTGCCTGCCGAGGCGAAGCCACGAACAAGCGACGAGTTCACATCAAGCGAGGAGCACACACATGAATGCCCACAAGGCGCTCGAAGGCGACAGCGATCCGGTCGAAACCGCGGACTGGCTCGATTCCCTGGATTCGGTCATCGAGAACGCGGGGTACGACCGCGCGCATTTCCTGCTCGAGGCGCTGTTCGACAAGGCGCGCCGCTCGGGCACGATGGCGCCGTTCTCGCCCAACACGGCCTACCTGAACACGATTCCGCCGCACCTCGAGGCAAAGAGCCCGGGCGACCACGAGCTCGAGCATCGCCTGCGCAGCTACGTGCGCTGGAACGCCGCGATGATGGTGCTGCGCGGCGGCAGGAAGGAACTCGAACTCGGCGGCCACATTTCCTCGTTCGCTTCGGCGGCGACGCTCTACGACGTCGGCTTCAACCACTTCTGGCATGCCCCCTCGGCCAATCACGGCGGGGACCTCGTCTACATCCAGGGCCACAGCGCGCCGGGCGTCTACGCCCGCGCGTACATGCTCGACCGGCTGACCGACGAGCAGATGGACAACTTCCGGCAGGAGGTCGACGGCAAGGGGCTTTCGTCCTACCCGCACCCGTGGCTCATGCCGGACTTCTGGCAATTGCCGACGGTGTCGATGGGCCTGGGGCCGCTCATGGGCATCTATCAGGCGCGCTTTCTCAAGTACCTGCACGCCCGCGGTCTCGCCAACACGGAGAACCGCAAGGTCTGGGTCTTCTGCGGCGACGGCGAGATGGACGAGCCCGAGTCGCTCGGCGCGATCAGCGTGGCCGGCCGCGAGCGGCTCGACAACCTCATCTTCGTCATCAACTGCAACCTGCAGCGGCTCGACGGCCCGGTGCGCGGCAACGGCAAGATCATCCAGGAGCTCGAGGGCGATTTCCGCGGCTCGGGCTGGAACGTGATCAAGCTGATCTGGGGCAGCTACTGGGATCCGCTCATCGCGCGGGACAAGGACGGGCTGCTCTTGAAGCGCATGGAAGAGGCGGTCGACGGCGAATACCAAGTGTTCAAGGCCCGCGACGGCGCGTATGTGCGCGAGCACTTCTTCGGCAAGTACCCGAAGCTGCGCGAGATGGTGGCCAACATGACCGACGAGGATGTGTGGCGCCTGAACCGCGGCGGTCACGACCCGCACAAGATCTACGCGGCCTACCACGCGGCCGTCCACCACAAGGGCAAGCCGACGGTGATCCTCGCCAAGACTGTCAAGGGCTATGGCATGGGCGCGGCCGGCGAGGGGCTCAACATCGCGCATCAGGCGAAGAAGATGGATCTCGCCTCGCTCAAGCAGATGCGGGATCGCTTCGGCATCCCGATCCCGGATGACCAACTCGCCGACTACCCCTACTACAAGCCGGCGGCCGATTCGCCCGAGGGCCGCTACATGCGCGAGCGCCGCGCGGCGCTCGGGGGCTATCTGCCGCAGCGGCGCACGAAGAGCGTTTCGCTTCCGGTGCCGGAGGTCAATGCGTTCGAGGCGCAGTTGAAGGGCACCGGCGAGCGCGAGATCTCGACCACGATGGCTTTCGTGCGCATCCTGAACACGCTGGTCAAGGACAAGTCGATCGGACGCCACGTGGTGCCGATCGTGCCCGACGAGAGCCGCACCTTCGGCATGGAGGGCATGTTCCGCCAGCTCGGCATCTGGAGCCAGCAGGGCCAGCTCTACCAGCCGGTCGATGCCGATCAGCTCATGTTCTACAAGGAGGCGAAGGACGGCCAGATCCTGCAGGAGGGCATCAACGAGGCCGGCGCGATGAGCTCGTGGATTGCGGCGGCGACGAGCTACTCGAACTCGAACGTGCCGATGCTGCCGTTCTACATCTTCTATTCGATGTTTGGCATCCAGCGCGTGGGTGACCTGTGCTGGGCTGCGGGCGACATGCGCGCGCGGGGCTTCCTGATCGGCGGCACGGCAGGTCGTACGACACTCAATGGCGAGGGCCTGCAGCACGAGGACGGGCACAGCCACGTCTGGTTCAGCGCGATCCCGAACGTGCGCACTTACGACCCGACCTTCCAGTACGAGCTCGCGGTCGTCATCCAGCACGGCGTCCGCCGCATGCTCGAGGAGCAGGTGGACGAGTACTACTACCTGACCGTGATGAACGAGAACTACACGCACCCGGACATGCCGCCGGGCGTGGAGGCCGACATCATCCGCGGGATGTATCTCTTCCGCGAAGGCGGCAAGGAGAAGAAGAAGGGCCTCCGGGTGCAGCTCACCGGCTCGGGCACGATCTTCCGTGAGGTCATCGCGGCGGCCGATCTGCTGCGCGCGGATTGGGGCGTGGAAAGCGACCTCTGGAGTGCGCCTTCGTTCAATGAGCTCCGGCGCGACGGCATCGACTGCGAACGCTGGAACCTGCTCCATCCGACTGCCGAGCCGCGCGTGCCGCATGTGGCGCAGTGCCTCCACTCGCGTCCGGGCCCGGTGGTCGCGGCGACCGACTACATGCGCATCTACGCCGACGGCATCCGGCCTTATCTCAAGAAGACGTTCAAGGTGCTCGGCACCGATGGCTTCGGCCGCTCCGACAGCCGCGAGAACCTGCGCCGCTTCTTCGAAGTGAACCGCTACTACGTCACCGTGGCTGCGTTGGCTGCGCTCGCCGAGGATGGCGTCATCGAGCGCAAGCTCGTGGCCGAGGCGATTGCCAAGTATGGCATCGACACCGAGCGGCCCAACCCGACGACGGTCTGAGGAGGGACGCGCATCATGGCTACACGCGAACTCAAGGTCCCCGACATCGGCGACTTCACCGACGTGCCGGTGATCGAACTGCTCGTCAAGCCCGGCGACGTCGTCGCAGCCGAGCAGTCGCTGGTCACGCTCGAATCCGACAAGGCCACGATGGAGGTGCCCGCCGAGGTGGGCGGCCGCATCGTGGAGCTCAAGGTCAAGCTGGGAGACAAGGTGTCCCAGGGCACGGTCATCGCCATCGTGGAGACGGCGGAGGGTGCCGCGGCTCCGGCACCCGCCCCAGTGCCCGCGCCGGCGCCCGCGTCTGCGCCTACGCCTGCGCCCTCACCCCAACCCTCTCCCGAGGGGAGAGGGAGTCCCAACCCTCTCCCTTCGGGAGAGGGTGGCCCGGAGGGCGGCGTGAGGGCAAGTGCTGAGTCCACGCCGGCGATCGATGAGTCCGGCTTCCGCCGCGCCCACGCCTCGCCGTCGGTGCGCCAGTTCGCCCGCGAGCTGGGGGTGGACCTCGCAAAGGTCAAGGGCACCGGCCCGAAGAGGCGCATCCTGCGCGAGGATGTGCAGGCCTACGTCAAGGGCGCGCTTTCGGGCGCGAGCACGGCAGCCGCCCCGGCGGGCGATGGTGGTGCGGCGCTCGGCCTCATCCCGTGGCCGAAGGTCGATTTCGGGAAGTTCGGCGACATCGAAACGAAGCCGCTTTCGCGCATCAAGAAGATCTCCGGCGCGAACCTGCACCGCAACTGGGTGATGATCCCGCATGTCACGAACCATGACGAATGCGACGTCACCGAGCTCGAGGCCTTCCGCGTCCAGCTCAACAAGGAGAACGAGAAGGCCGGAGTGAAGGTCAGCATGCTCGCCTTCATGATCAAGGCCGCGGTGGCCGCGCTCAAGCGCTTCCCGAACTTCAACGCAAGTCTCGATGGCGAGAACCTCGTCTTGAAGCGCTACTACCACATCGGCTTCGCGGCGGACACGCCCAACGGCCTCGTGGTGCCGGTGATCCGGAACGCCGATCAGAAAGGCATCGTCGCGATCGCCAAGGAGATGAGCGAACTCGCCGGGCTTGCGCGCGAGGGCAAGCTGAAGCCCGACCAGATGCAGGGCGGCACCTTCTCGATCAGCTCGCTGGGCGGCATCGGCGGCACCTACTTCACGCCGATCATCAACGCGCCGGAGGTGGCGATCCTGGGCGTCTGCCGCACCGAGACGAAGCCGCGCTGGAACGGGCGCGAGTTCGAGCCGCGGCTCATGCTGCCGCTGTCGCTCTCGTGGGATCACCGCGTCATCGACGGGGCCGAGGCCGCGCGCTTCAACGTCTACTTCGGCCAGCTCATGAGCGATTTCCGGAGGGTCATGCTGTGAGCCTGATCGAACTGAAAGTGCCGGACATCGGCGACTTCACCGATGTGCCGGTGATCGAAGTCCTCGTGAAGGTCGGCGACACGGTGGCAGCCGAGCAGTCGCTCGTCACGCTCGAGTCCGACAAGGCCACAATGGAAGTGCCCGCCTCGCATGCGGGCGTCATCCGCGAACTGCGGGTGAAGGTGGGCGACAAGGTGAGCGAGGGCACGGTCATCGCGGTTGTGGAGGCGATGGCTGATGCCATGGCCGTTCCCTCACCCCAACCCTCTCCCGAGGGGAGAGGGAATGTCGCTCCCAACCCTCTCCCTGCGGGAGAAGGTGGCCCGGAGGACCGCGTGAGGGTGGACGCTGCCGCTGCGTATGCAGGGCCCATCGATCTCGAGTGCGATCTGCTCGTGCTTGGTGCCGGGCCTGGCGGCTACAGCGCTGCCTTCCGCGCCGCGGATTTGGGCATGAAGGTCGTGCTCGTCGAGCGCTACGCCACCCTTGGCGGCGTCTGTCTCAACGTCGGCTGCATTCCGTCGAAGGCGCTTTTGCACACGGCCGCGGTCATGGACGAGGTCAAGTCGATGGCCGCACACGGCATCGCCTTCGGCGCTCCAACGATCGATCTGGCCAAACTTCGTGAGCACAAGCAGAAGGTCATCGGCAAGCTCACCGGGGGCCTCGCGGGCATGGCCAAGGCGCGCAAGGTCACGGTCGTGCGCGGCTATGGCGCCTTCGTCGATCCGCATCATGTCGAGGTCGAACTCACCACCGGTGAGGCGCAGGACAAGACCGGCCAGAAGCAGGTCATCCGCTTCGCGAAGTGCATCATCGCCGCGGGCTCGCAGGCCGTGCGCCTGCCTTTCCTGCCCGAGGATCCGCGTATCGTCGATTCCACCGGTGCGCTCGCGCTCGCCTCGATCCCCGGGCGGATGCTCGTGATCGGCGGCGGCATCATCGGCCTCGAGATGGCCACGGTGTACTCCACGCTCGGCGCGCGCATCGACGTGGTTGAGATGATGGACGGCGTCATGGCTGGGGCCGACCGCGACCTCGTGAAAGTGTGGGAGAAGAAGAACGCGCACCGCTTCGACCGCATCATGCTGAAAACCAAGACGGTCGGTGCCGAGGCCCGGGCGGACGGCATCCACGTCCGCTTCGAAGGCGAGGCGGCCCCGAGTGGCCCCGAGCGCTATGACCTCGTGCTCGTGGCCGTCGGGCGGAGCCCCAACGGGCGCAAGATCGGCGCCGAGAAGGCGGGGGTGCTCGTCAACGAGCGCGGCTTCATCCCGGTCGATCGGCAGATGCGGACGAACGTGCCGCACATCTTTGCGATCGGCGACATCGTGGGCCAGCCGATGCTCGCGCACAAGGCGGTGCACGAGGGCCATGTCGCGGCCGAAGCCGCGCATGGCGAGAAGGCGTACTTCGATGCGCGTCAGATTCCGTCGGTCGCCTACACCGACCCCGAGGTCGCCTGGGCGGGCGTGACCGAGGACGAGGCGAAGAAGCAGGGCCTCACGTACACGGTCGGCAAGTTCCCCTGGGCGGCGAGCGGTCGCGCCATCGCCAACGGGCGCGACGAAGGCTTCACGAAGCTCCTCTTCGACGCCGAAAGCGGGCGCATCATCGGCGGCGGCATCGTGGGCACGAACGCGGGGGATCTCATCGGCGAAGTGTGCCTCGCGATCGAGATGGGCGCCGACATGATCGACATCGGCAAGACCATCCACCCGCACCCGACGCTTGGTGAAAGCGTGGGTCTCGCCGCCGAGGCCGCGCACGGCACCTGCACGGATCTCCCGCCGGCGCGGCGCTGAGGCAGCAGGGCGCGGCCCGCGGGCCGAGCAGAGACTGACGGGTGGAGGGTCGGGTGCCTGGCCGATGGGTACGGTCGTCAGACCGTCACGCCGTAACCCTCGGCCGTGACCGCCTCGATCAGGCGCGCGGTCTCTGCCGAGGAGGCCACTTCGACGCGGCCTGCCGCGCGATCGATGGCCACCGTCGCCGCCGGGTCGATGGCGAGGATCGCCTCCCGGACTGCGGCCTCACAATGGCCGCAGGTCATGCCAGTGACTTTGAGGGTGTGATTCATTCGTGTGATCTCGAAGTTGGACGTGCCGCGCTGTTTTACGTCAGACAGCCAGCCCATGCACCGTGGCGTCGACGACAGCCGCGACGGAACTCCGCCCGCCTGACCGCTGTCGACAGGGTGCATCCGCTGGCCATGTACCCTGCGCTTGCGGATGCTGCACTCCCGAACCACGTGTGCTATCTTGCAGGAAGTCGCCACAGCTCGGTCGGCATGGATATCCACCAATGAAAAGCGCGTTGCGCTGGATCGCGGGTTTGATGAGCATCGTCTTCGTCGCCGAGACGTTGGCGCTTTCGTTCCTGCCGGCTTGCCATGCGCCGGGTTCCGAGCCCGGGCGCGCCTCGAATCGCTCAACGATCGTACATGCTCACACCCAGGTGAATGAAGGTGTGGAATCAGGTCACGGTGCGCCACGGGTTCACCATACCGCTGCGGCGCCGGTCGATGCCGACGCCGTTCACGCCCTGAACATAGGCGGAGACGATCGTGACCACGACGGCGCAACGCCGGTCGACCGATTCGCCTGTTGTCACCTGCTCGCTCTCAGCGCGGGCCTCGCTGTCCGCGTTCTGCCGCGACCCTCTCAGGAGGTCATGCTCCCGGCGAGCGCACCGCACCCCTCCGACCGCATCGAGCGCATCGAGCGCCCACCGCGCGCCTGAATCATCCGGGTCGCCGCGTCGGGCGATCGCCTCTGTTCAGTCGGCCAGCCGCTGCCTGACCGGCGACGTGTCGCGCGCGACTTCCATCCCCGATCCTCCGCTCCCGCCCGCCCGCCCCGGGTGACGCGCCTTCGCGTTCGTCCGGCGCAGACCGGACGGCCGGCGGAGACTGGCTCAACCTTCAGGAGGGAAGTTTCATGTCTATGCGTCCCTTGCTCGTCTCGCCGCTCGCCGCGTGGGCGCTGCTGACGCTGGCCGCGCATCCGGCGGGCGGGTCATCACCCCAAGCCCCCCAATCACCTCCATCCTCCCCAGCACCCCACACAACCAGTCGGTCCGGGGCCGCGATCGCGCCCGAGCCTTCGGGCGCGCCCGTCCTGCCGCGCGTCGGGTTCGCTTACTGCTCGGTGTTCGATGAGTTCCGTCGCTTCGCCGAGGCGCCGGTTGGATCCTGGCGAGAAGCCAACGACACCGTCATGCGGATCGGCGGCTGGCGAGCCTATGCGGCCGAGGCGCAGGCCGCGCCGACGGAGGCCAACATCCCCTCACCCCGTCCGGAGGCCGCCTCGCCCCCGCATTCGCCCGCGCACGGAGGGCGGCGATGAGCCCCGCCCGAGTTCGCTTGCGTCTCGCTAGCCTCAGCCTCGGCCTCGGCCTGCTCGGCGGCTGTGCGAGCTGGCAGCCCGAGCGCGTCGTCTCCGAGGTCAATCAGGGCACACAAGCCTTCGCGCGCGCCGCGCTCGTCCGTGCCGCCGACCCGGCGGCGCATGGGCGTGCGCGTACCGAGGCGCTCGAGCGTTTGCTTGCCGCGCCGCTCGGTCGCGAGTCGGCCGTCGCTTTCGCCCTTCAGCACGGGCACGTCATGCAGGCGCTGCTCGCACGCCATGAGGCGCTGCTCGCGGCTACCGAACAGTCCGCACGACCGCCCAACCCGGTGCTCATGCTCGAGCGAATGCGCTCGGCGAGCGAGATCGAGCTCACGCGGGCGCTGTCGGCTGGCCTGTTCGATCTATGGCTCTGGCCACAGCGTCGCCGTGTGGCCGATGCACAGTGGCGACTGCACGTCGCGGAAGCAGCCGATGCCGTGGTGCAGGAAGTGACCGAGGTGCGCCTCGCGTGGATCGATGCGGTGGCCGCTGGCGAGGCGCTGACCTACGCGCGACAGGTGGTTGATGCGGCCGATGCCAGCGCCGAACTCGCCCGTCGGATGCAGGCGGTCGGCAACTTCAACGCGCTCGCCCGTCTCCGGCAGCAGGCGTTCCACGCCGATGCCGTCAGTCGTCTCGCCACTGCGCAGCATCGCCTCGTCGCAGCCCGCGAGGCGCTCGGGCGCAAGCTCGGACTCACCGGCGAGGAACTCGCCCGTCTGCGTCTTCCCGAGCGCCTGCCCGAACTGCCCTCTGCGCCCATGGACCCGCAGACCGCCGAAGAGCGGGCCCGGCACGAGCGACTCGATCTTCGGCTCGCGCTCGCGCAGCTTGAGGCCGAAAGCCGCCGCCTCGGCATCGAGCGGGTGCTGAGCTGGACGGACGTCGAGCTCGGACTGCGTAGCACCACGATGATCGAGCGCGCCGACGGCCACCGCACACGGGTGCGCGGCGGCGAGATCGTGCTCGGCCTGCCCCTCCTCGATTCGGGGGATGCGCGGCGCGCCGCGCAATCCGCACGCTGGCGCGCTGCGGCTTTTCAGGTCGAGGATGTGCGCATCCGCGCGGCTTCACAGCTTCGCGAACGTTATTCGGCGTATCGGACGGCGTGGGACCTCGCGCGTCATGCTCGCGAGGAGATCGTGCCCCTGCGACGGCGCGTGAGCGACGAGATGCTGCTCCGCTACAACGGGATGCTGATCGACGTCTTTGCGCTGCTTGCCGATGCACGCGAGCAGACGCTCGCAGTGGCCGCCTCGATCGAGGCGTTCGCACAGTTTTGGAAGTCGGAAGCGTCGCTCGAGGCGGCCTTCCTGAGTCAGCCCCGCGGCAGCATCCAGCTCGTGGGCGGAACCGAAACCGCAGGAGATGGCGATGGCGGTCATTGATCCCGATTCGAAGCACTGGCACCCGATGCCGCAGGGCACGGGCGAACTCGCGAAAAAAGGCGCAGGCGGGGGAGGCAGCCCCGACGCTGCACGGCGTGCCCTGTTGCGCGGTGGTGGACTGCTCGGCGTGGCGGGTGCCGCGGTAGCGGCCTCGAGTGTCAGTCGGGCGGCGCTGGCCGCGCTGCCCGAGGCGGTCTCGCAGACGAGTGCGGCCACGCAGACGCCGCTCGAGCCGCCAAACGGACGCCCGTATCGGCCCGTGGTCACCTTGAACGGCTGGACGCTGCCGTGGCGCATGCGCAACGGAGTCAAGGAGTTCCATCTCGTGGCCGAGCCCGTCGTGCGGGAATTCTGTGAGGGCTTCAAGGTGCACCTCTGGGGCTACAACGGGCAAAGTCCCGGCCCAACGATCGAGGTCGTGGAGGGCGATCGGGTCCGGCTCTTCGTCACCAACCGCCTAGGCGAACTGACGAGCATCCACTGGCACGGTCAACGCTTGCCCTGCGGCATGGACGGCGTGACCGGCCTCACGCAGCCGGGCATTCCGCCGGGCAAGACGTTCGTCTACGAGTTCGTGGCCCGCCGGCCAGGCACCTTCATGTACCACCCTCATGCCGACGAAATGGTGCAGATGGCCATGGGCATGATGGGCTTCTGGGTCACCCACCCCAAGGGCCGGCAGCCGCTCATCAGCGAGGTCGATCGGGACTTCTGCTTCCTGCTCAACGCCTATGACGTCGAGCCGGGCAGCTACACGCCCCGCATCATGACCATGCTCGACTTCAACATCTGGAGCTGGAACAGCCGTGTGTTCCCGGGCATCGATTCGTTCAACGTCCGTTTGGGCGATCGGGTGCGCATCCGCGTGGGCAATCTGACGATGACCAATCACCCGATCCATCTGCACGGACACGAGTTCATGGTCACCGGCACCGATGGCGGCCCCACCCCGCTCGCCACCCGGCGCATGGAGGTGACCGAAGACATTGCGGTCGGACAGATGCGGCAGCTCGAATTCACGGCCGACGAGCCGGGAGATTGGGCGATCCACTGCCACAAGAGCCATCACACGATGAACGCGATGGGGCATGACGTGGCCACGATGATCGGCGTCGACCACCGCGAGGTGGTCCGCAAGATCACGCGCCTCATTCCCGACTACATGGTCATGGGTGAGCGCGGCATGAAGGACATGACCGAGATGGAAATGCCGCTGCCCGAGAATACTGCCCCGATGATGGCGGGCCGCGGGCCGTTCGGCGCGCTCGGCATGGGCGGCATGTTCAGCGTGCTCAAGGTGCGCGCGGAACAGAAGCCCGGCGACTACAGCGACCCCGGCTGGTATCGGCATCCACCCGGCACGGTGGCTTACGAATGGACAGGTGAGCCGCCGCCGGCGACACGGCAGGGCGCGGCGGATGGCGCAGGGCTCGCGCCCCTCGCGGTCGGCACCCCCACCCCGCCGATCGAAGTCGTGGCGCGCAAGCCGCGCCATAGCCGCCATTGAGGCGTCCTGTGCAGATCCACCCCAAGACACGCCGGAAGGCGAATTCCATCATGCAAACCGAATCCGAAACCGACGTGCAGCGACGCCGGGTCGTGGCGACGCCGATCGCGCTTTGGGGCAGTGTGCTCGTCGGCGACACGGTCTTCGCGCACGGCACCGACCCGCATGGCACGAAGGCCCCAAAGGCAGCGGCACCCGCGGAGCAGACGGCTTGGGGCATCGCCGGCGAGCGCAGCCGCATCGCGCGCACTGTGCGCATCGACATGCTTGACACGATGCGCTTCAAGCCCGACCACCTCGACCTCGTTGAAGGCGAGATCCTGCGCATCGTCGCGATCAACCGCGGTCGCATGATGCACGAGCTGGTTATCGGCACCCGGGAAGAACTCGACCGGCATGCCGAGCAGATGCTCAAGTACCCCAACATGGAACATGACGAGCCCTACATGACCCACGTACCACCGGGTGGCCGCGGCGAAATCGTCTGGCAGTTCAACCGGCTTGGCGAATTCATGTTCGCCTGTCTCATCGCCGGCCACTACCAGGCCGGCATGGTGGGTCGCATCCGTGTTCGGCCGAGACGCACCTGATGCCTCGCCGACGACTCTCTCAATCGACATCTCCAAGAAAGGACATCTCATGACAAAGCCGCTCACTCTTTCCCGGTGCGCTCGACGCACTGTACTCGGGCTTGCGGTTGCGGTCAGCGCCGCGCTGACACCGACCGTCTTCGCCCAGCCGCATGGTGGACATGGGAGCCATGGCACACCCGCGACGAATGCGGCGAAACCCGGCGAGAACGCCGAGACCTGGACGAGCGCGGAAGTTCGCCGCATTGACAAGTCCGGCAAGCGCCTCACGCTCCGGCATGAGCCGATCAAGCACCTGGACATGCCGGGGATGACCATGGTCTTCCGCGTGCAGGACGAGGCGCTGCTTGACCGCGTCAAGGTCGGAGAGCGCGTGCGCTTCCAGGTGAAGCAGGAGAACGACCAGTACATCGTCACGGCGATCGAGGCCGAGCGCAAATGAGCAGCGAGGCGCGCGCCGCCACGACCGTCTGTGACATCGCCATCGGCGGCATGACCTGTGCCTCCTGCGTGTCGCGGGTCGAGCGGGCGCTCACCCGCGTGCCGGGCGTCGAGGCGGCGGCCGTCAACCTCGCAAGCGAGACCGCGCGCATCACCTTCGATCCGCGCGCGGTCGATCCGGCCCGGCTCGCCCGCGCGATCCGCGATGCCGGCTACGAGCCCAAGACGGAATCACGCGACACCGCCGGGCCCGGGCCGGCCTCGCCGTGGGCGGGCTTCGGGCCGGTCGCGCTCGCGATCGCCCTTTCGGCACCGCTCGTCCTGCCGATGCTCCTCTGGCCGCTCGGCGTGCACTGGATGCCGCCCGCGTGGCTGCAGTTTTTGCTCGCCACCCCGGTGCAGTTCGGCCTGGGCGCACGCTTCTACCGCGCAGGCTGGCATGCGGCGCGTGCCGGCAGCGGAAACATGGATCTGCTCGTCGCGCTCGGCACGACCGCGGCGTGGGGCCTCTCCGTGTGGCTTTGGCTCACCTCACCCACGGGCGAGACACCGCATCTCTACTTCGAAGCCGGGGCGGTGGTCATCACGCTCGTCCTCTTGGGCAAATGGCTCGAGGCGCGCGCCAAGCGCGAGGCGACGGCGGCGATTCGCGCGCTCGCCGCGCTCGCGCCCGCCACGGCCCGCGTGATCGGCAAGCGGGGGCAGGAAATGGAGATCCCGGTGGCCGAGGTGCTCGTGGGCGATCGTGTGGTGGTGCTGCCTGGTGCGCGCCTGCCCGTCGATGGCCGCGTGCTCGAGGGCACGAGCGCGCTCGATGAATCGATGCTGACCGGTGAGCCGCTGCCGGTGCCGAAGACGGTGGGCGATGTCGTGACCGGTGGCAGCCTCAACGGCGCGGGCAGGCTCATGGTCGAGGTCACGGCCACCGGCGTGGACACCGTGCTCGCGCAGATCGTGCGCCGGGTCGAGAACGCGCAGATGGCGAAGGCACCGATCCAGCGTCAGGTCGATCGCGTGGCCGCCGTCTTCGTGCCCGTCGTGCTCGTGATCGCGCTCGCGACCTTCGGGGGCTGGTGGCTCGCGGGCGTGGGCGTCGAGCGCGCGATCATGAACGCGGTTGCGGTGCTCGTGATCGCCTGCCCCTGTGCGCTCGGACTCGCCACACCGGCCGCCGTCATGGTGGGCACCGGCATCGCCGCGCGGCACGGCATCCTCGTCAAGGATCTGGAGGCGCTCGAGCGGCTCGCCGCAGTGACCGTGGTCGCCTTCGACAAGACCGGCACGCTCACGGCCGGGCGGCCCGAGGTCGTCGCCCGATGGATGGCCGAGCGGGTGGCCGAGCCTCGCGATGAGCTCGCCGTGCTCTCGGCCGTTGGCGCGATCGAGCGCGGTAGCGAGCACCCGCTCGCGCGGGCCATCGCGACGCATGTCGCCGCGCGGGGTGCGCCAGACGTTGCGGCGAGCGAAGTGAGCGCGGCGCCCGGTGCCGGCAGCGTGGGCGTGGTCGAGGGCACGCGCTGGCGCGTGGGCTCGCTCGACTGGCTCGAAGCCCAGGGAGCGGATCTTGCCCCCGTGCGAGCCTGGCTGGAACATGAGACATCGAGCCGCCACGGCACGCTCGTGGCCGCGGCCCACGACGAGGGCGGAAGGCCTGTGCTCGCGGCCGTTTTCGTGCTCGCCGACCGCCTGAAGGCCGATGCGCAGGCGGGTGTGGCCGCGCTTCGCGCACGCGGGGTCGACGTGCACCTGATCTCGGGCGATCGCGAGGCGGCCGCGCACGCCGTGGCGGAGGCGGTCGGCATCGCTGCGGCACAGGTCCACGCACGGGTGCGACCCGAGGGCAAGGCCGACCAGATCGAAGCGCTGCGACGAGGCGGCGCGGTCGTGGCGATGGTCGGCGACGGCATCAATGATGCGCCGGCGCTTGCGGCAGCCGACGTGGGGCTCGCGATGGCGAACGAGGCGGCCGGGCCTCAGGCCGGCGCATCGAGGGGGGGCGTCGATGTGGCGACCCACGCGGCAGGCATCACGCTCCTGCGCGGCGACGTGGGGCTCGTGGCCCAGGCGATCGACCTCTCCGCGCGCACGCTCGCCACGATCCGGCAGAACCTGTTCTGGGCGTTCATCTACAACGTGGTCGGCATTCCGCTCGCCGCCTTCGGCCTTTTGAACCCGATCGTGGCCGGTGCAGCGATGGCGGCTTCCTCGGTGTCGGTGATGGTCAACGCGCTCCTTCTGCGCAAGTGGCAGCCGCCGAGCGTCGCGGGCCGGACGCCGTGATCCTGCTTTTCAACAAACCCTACGGTGTGCTCAGCCAGTTCACGCCCGAGCCGGGCAGCCGCTTCACGCGCACGCTCGCCGACTTCATCGATGTGCCTGACGTCTATCCCTGCGGGCGGCTCGATGCCGACAGCGAAGGCCTGCTCGTGCTCACCGACGACGGCCGCCTTCAGGCGCGCATCGCGCGCACGATGAAGAAGACTTATCACGTGCAGGTCGAAGGGGTGGCGACCGAGGCGCACGTCGCCCGACTGTGCGCGGGCGTCACGCTCAACGACGGGCCCGCGCGCGCCGTGACGGCGAGGCTCCTGCCCGATCACGTCGAGCCGTGGCTCCGTCTGCCGCCGATCCGCGAGCGAAAGAGGATCCCGACCTCATGGGTCGAACTCGTCCTCGACGAGGGTCGCAATCGTCAGGTCCGGCGGATGACCGCGGCTGTCGGGCTGCCTACGTTGCGGCTCATTCGCGTCGCGGTGGGTCCGTGGTCGGTGGCCGATCTTGCACCCGCCGAATGGTGCAGCGTCACAGCATGAACGATTGGCCGGCTTCCGGCGCGTAGGCGTCGAAACCGAGCCGGTCGCGGATCGTCTGCGCGAAGCCAACCGCGATCTCGCCTTCGCCGTGGGTGACCCAGACCTTGCGCGGCGGACGCCCCGCGAAATGGCCGAGCCAGTCGAGGAGTCCCGCCCGGTCGGCGTGGGCCGAAAGCCCGTTGATCGTGTGGATCGAAGCCCGCACCGGAATGCGCTCCTGGAAGAGTCGCACTTCGCGCGCCCCGTCGACCAGTTGCCGCCCGAGCGTGCCGTGCCCCTGGTAGCCGACGAAGACGACCGCGTTGCCCGCATACGGCAGCCCGTGGCGCAGGTGATGGCGGATGCGTCCGGCCTCGGCCATGCCGGAGGCCGCAATGATGAGCGCGCCCGCGCGGATCCGGTTGAGTGACATCGATTCCTCGGGCGTCCGCGTGAAGCGAAGCCGGATGCCCTGATCGGCACAGGTGCGGCAGGCCAGGAGCGCGCGCGCCTCCTCGTCGAGGTAATCGAAATGCTTCCAGGTGATCGCGGTGATCTTGTCGGCGAGCGGCGAGTCGACGTAGACATCGAGCCGCGGCAGCCGCCCCTCGCGGGTGAGGCCGATCAGCACGTGCAAGAGCTCCTGCGTGCGGCCGAGCGCGAAGGCGGGCACGTAGACATTGCCGCGACCGCTGGCGATCGCGCCCGAGAGCACCGCGGTCAGCTCGTCGAGTGTTGCGGCATAGGGGCGGTGCTCACGGTTGCCATAGGTCGATTCGACGATGACGTAGTCCGCCTCGTCGATCGGGGTTGGGTCACGCACGATCGGCCGTCCCTTGGGGCCGATGTCGCCGGAGAAGACGAGTTTCCTCGTGCTTTCGCCCTCGCTCACCCAGAGCTCGATGGCAGCTGAGCCGAGGATGTGCCCGGCGTCCTGAAAGCGCACCCGCACGGTGGGATGCGGCCGGAACTCGACCGCATAGTCGCGGCCGCGGATCTGGCGCAGGCAGTCGCGCGCCTGCGCGACCGTGTAGAGCAGTGTGGCCGCATGACCGCGCGTGCCGTGACGCTGGGCGCGGATCCATTCGGTCTCCTGGATGTGGGCACTGTCGAGGAGCAGCGGCTCGAGCAGATCGGCCGTCGCCCGCGTCGTGTGGATCGTGCCGCGGAAGCCGAGCGCCGTGAGCCGCGGCAGGAGCCCCGAGTGGTCGATGTGCGCGTGGGTGAGCAGCACGAAATCGAGCCGCCGCGGGTCGAAGGGCCAGAGCCGCCGGTTTTTCTCGATCGCCTGGCGGTCGCCTTGCACCATGCCACAGTCGACGAGAAAGCGGCAATGCTCGGTCTCGATCAGAAAGCAGGAGCCGGTGACTTCGCGCGCCGCGCCGAGGAAGGTGAGCTTCATGGGTTACAGCACCCTGCAGAACACGGCCTTCAAGTATCGGCTTTCCGCCACGTGCGCGAGCCACGGGTGATCCGCGCCGGCACCGCGCACCTCGAGGATCTGCACCGTACGCCCCGCAAAGTGCGCCGCCCGCCTGAGCATGTCGAGAAAGGCCTCCTCGCTCACCACACCCGTGCAGGAGCAGGTGAGAAAGAGGCCGCCCGGCGCGACCACCGAAAGCGCGAGCCGGTTCATGTCGAGGTATTTCTTGAGCGCCGCCTCGACCTCCTCGCGCGAGCGCGTGAGCTTCGCCGGGTCGAGCACGACCGCATCCCACTGCCGGCCCTGGCCGATGGCCTCGCGCAGCCATGGGAAGAGGTCGGCCTGCACGACGCGTGCCTTGAGATCGTTGAGCCGCAGGTTCTTTTGCGCGTAGGCGACCGCTTCCTCGTCGAGATCGACCGCGGTCAGCTCGCTTGCTCCGGCGCGGCCCGCGTAGACCGAGAAGCCCCCCGAGTTGCAGCACAGATCGAGCATCGTTTGCGCGCCACAGGCGGCGACCAGCTCCGCCCAGCGCTTCCGGTTCTCGCGCTGGTCGCAGAAGAAGCCCGTCTTGTGCTTGCCGCCGATCGGCACGTGAAAGCGCGCGCCGTGTTCGGTGATCACGACGGGCCGCGCGGGCGCCATCGGCGGGGCCTCGAAGCCTTCCTGCCGCTGGGCGTTCTCGTCGGCGAAGGCGTGGATGCTCGCGCCCGGAAAGGCGTCGAGCAGGGCATCGAAGACCCAGTGCTGGTGCCGCCACATGCCCGCGGCGTAGAACGCCACCACGAGCGCTTCACCAAATCGGTCCACGACGAGGCCCGAAAGCCCGTCGCCCTCGGCATGGACGACGCGCCAGGCATCGCTCACGCGATCGAGCCCGAGCAGATCGCGCCGCAGGTGAACCGCGTCGGCGATCCGGCGGCGGAAGAAGTCGGCATCGATCGCCTCATCCTCGCGCTCGGTGAGGAGCCGCACCGCCATCGGTGCCTGGCCATTCCAGAACCCGCGGCCGATGAAGGCGTCATCCGCGCCGCGCAGCTCCACGAGGCTACCCGCGGGGATGCGCGCGGTCGGCCTCTCGACCGCACGCTGAAAGATGAGCGGATGGTGGTAGGTGCGCTCGCCGCGCAGATGGACGATGGGAAGCCGGAGGGGGTCGGAGGCGGAAGTGGACGTGGAGCGGGGGCGTCGGCTCATGCGCCGATGCTAGCCGGGACGCGGCGGGGGGCGAACGGGGTGATTAAACTGCCGGCCCGAAAGTCGTAACGCTGCTGAATACACGCATCATGTCCGCCCGCCGTCATCCCGCCGCAATCAAGGCGCTCTTTGCGCCGCTCGCATCTTTGCTGCTCCTGCCTTCGAGCGGGGCTCACGCTGCGAGTGGTGAAGAGGTCTACAACCGCGCCTGCCAGTCCTGCCACGCCACCGGAGTGGCCAACGCACCCAAGCTCGGCGATCGAAAGGCGTGGCAGAAACTCATTGCCGAAACGCAGCCGGTCCTCACGGCACAGGGGTACGTTGGCATTCGCGGCATGCCGCCCAAAGGCGGCGATCCCACGCTATCCATCGCTGATTTCTCGCGCGCCACGGCCTTCATGGCGCGTTCGGCGGGGGCCGACTGGAAGGATCCCGATCCGGCGCTCCTCGAGCGCATCGAGGCCCGTGTCAAGCGGCTCGAGGCGCAGCGCGCGGCAAAGGCCGCCAAGCCTGCGGCCACGCCCAAGTGACGCGCGCGATCGTCACCGACAACAAAACGACTCAAGGAGGAAACATCATGCACAAAACCATTGCACGCGGCGCGGCTGCACTGGCTGTGCTGATGCTGGCTCATGCCGCGTCTGCGGCCGAGGTCGATCTCACCAAGCGCCGCGCGATCGAGGCCACGCCCGCCGAGTACAACCACGTCATCGGCGACATGCACAAGATGTTCCGGAGCCTCTCGGAAACGCTCGAGGCGCTTTCGAAGAACGACTGGTCGAGCGTGGAGAAGATCGCCTGGGCGCATCGGCCGGGTGCGTCGATGCAGGAGTCCGATCCGGCGTCAAAGAGCTTTCACGAGAAGTTGCCGCCCGAGTGGCGGCAACTCGGGCGGGCGATGCATCAGTCATGGCTCGCACTCGCGACGAATGCGAAGGAGGCCCGCGACAAGGATCGCGCGATCGGACAGCTTGGCACGATCGGGGCGCAATGCGCGTCGTGCCATGCAAGCTTCATGATCCGGCTCGCTGACCGCTGAACGTCGTCGTTCCACATCAAACAGGCTTCGTCGCCGTGATCACCACCGGCTCGACACGCACGAGCGGCATTTCGGGCTCATTGGTCGAGACCACGAAACCTGCGAGCGTGGTAGCCACGATGCCCAGGGCGATGACCGTACCGAGGGCGCCTGCGGCGGCGCGCTCGGTGCGGGAAAGCGTGCTGTAGGTGCGGGTGGTTTTGGAGTTCATCGTTCGT
>CAZSTF010000004.1:22540-57934 GCA_964609555.1 uncultured Alcaligenaceae bacterium
CTCGGTGCGGGAAAGCGTGCTGTAGGTGCGGGTGGTTTTGGAGTTCATCGTTCGTCCCTTTCTTTCGTTGAGTGCCGTCGGGTTGATGGAACGAACGATAGGTCGGACACGGCGGGGCCGCGAGATCCTTGCGACGAACTGCGGGTGAGCGGCGCGAACGGCCGTTCTCGCCGAACGAATGCTTCCGGAATCAGGACGCCCGGAGCGCCTCCACGATCTCGAGCCGCGCCGCACGGAGCGCTGGCAGGAAGCCGCCCACGAGGCCCATGAAGGCGGCGAACACGAGCGCCTGCACGACGATCGCGGGCGTCAGGTGAAAGCCGAAGGCGAGCTGCGAAAACGAGGTGAAGTTGAGCGTGGAGACAGTCACCGTCTGCAGGGCTGAGGCGGCCGCGAGCCCGGCCACACCGCCCGCAAGCGCAAGCAGCAGGGCTTCGCCGAGGAAGGCCAGAAGGATGGCGCTGCGCCGGAAGCCGAGCGCGCGCAGCGTGCCGATCTCGCCCACGCGGTTCGCGACTGCGGCATACATCGTGATGGCCGCTCCGATCACGGCGCCGATCGAGAAGATGACCGAAAGCGCGAGGCCCAAGACGTTCAGGAAGGTCGAGAGTGCCCGGCTTTGCTCCTCATAGAAATCCGGCTCGCGCTTCACGTCGAGCTTGAGCCGCACGTCCGCCTCGACCGCGGCACGGAGCCCGTCGAAGGCGGCGCGGTCATCGAGCCGCGCGATCACGCTCGAATAGGCCACGCGCCGGAAGGCCTGCCCGAGCTGCTCGACATCGCCCCACGCTTCGGAGTCGAAGCCGGTCGCCCCGGCGTCGAACACCCCGACCACGCGCCAGTCACGGCCTGCGAAGCGCGTGCTCTCGCCCAAGGCCATGCCCTCGAACGTGCGCGCCACACTCTTGCCGACCACGATCTCGTTCGCCCCAGGCGTGAACCAGCGGCCTTCGATCAGGCGCACATCGGGCCGGATTGCGATACCGACGGGCGAAGTGCCGCGCGTGACGATGTTCTGCGGCCGGGTGTCACCGCGCTTGGGCTTGCCGATGAGCACCACGATCTCCTTCGAGACGAGCGGCTCACCCGCCGCACCGCGGGCGACGCCGGGCAGGGTTTCGATGAGTGCGGCCTGCTCACGCGAGACGCCGCTCTGGATCTCGGTCTGCACCCCTTGGCGGATGAGGATCGCGTTGTCGGGGCTGCCGGTACCCGCGAGCGTGCGCTTCAACCCGGCATCGAGCATGAGCACCGCGGCGAAGACGAACACGACGAGCGCCATCCCGAGCGCGGTGAGCGTGGTCGTGAGCCGACGGACCCAGAGGTTGCGAGCGATGTAGGCGAGCGGCAGGTTCATGGTCGTCACGCGACGTGCCTGAGTCCCTCGACGATGCGGATGCGTGCCGAACGCAGCGCTGGCACGGCGGCCGCGAGCAGCCCCACGACGAGCATCGCACCCGCCTGCCAGAGCATCGTTTCGCTGCTGATCTTGACCACCGGAAAGGCCGTACCGACCGCGCCCTTGAACGCATCGATCACCGGGAAGGAGAGCGCGATGCCGAGGGCGGCGCCGATTGCGGTGAGCGCGATCGATTCACCGACGATCAGCGTCGCCACGAAGCCGGGCGAGAAACCCAGGGCCTTGAGCGTTGCGTATTCGCTCGTGCGCTCGCGGGCACTCATGGCCATGGTGTTCGCCACCACCGCGAGGATGATCACGATGACCACGAAGGAGACGAGCCGGATCGCCTGCACGATCGTCTCCGACTGGGCGACGAAGCCGAGCTGAAAGGCCTTCTCGGTCTCGGTGAGCGTCTCGGCGATGGAGTTTTCGAACTCGCGGTCGATCGCCTGCGAGATCTCCGCGGCGCGCTGCCCGTCGGTGATGCCCACGACGAAAACGCCGGTGCGGTCCGCCGCGCGCGGGAAGCGCTCGCGCATCGTCTCGTTGAGATAGTCCCAATGGAAATACATCTGCCGCGTGATCGTCGTCTCGTCGCGGCCGTCGTAGATGCCGCGCACGGTGAACTCCCACGTGCCCGAATAGATCGTGCCCTTGAGCGGGATCGTGTCGCCGACCTTCCAGCCGTACTGCTCGGCGAGCTTCCGGCCGATCAGGGCCCCGCGCCGGTCGGCGAGCATCGCGCGCATCTCCTCCTCCGGCACGATGAACTCGGGGAAGAGCGCGAAGTAGTCCGGTACGCTCACCGCGAACTGCGGGAAGAAGTTGCGCGGCTCCTGGTAGATGCCGCCGAACCACGTGCTCATGGCCACGCGCGTGACGCCGGGCACGGCGCGGATGCGCTCCTTGTAGGCGATGGGCAGCGTGAAGGTGAGCGAGATCGCGTTGCGCGTGATGAGTCGGTTGGCGGAGGCCATGTTCGCCCCGGCATACCAGGCATCGACCACCGTGCGCAGCATGCCGAAGGCGATCACCGCGACCGTGAGCCCGAGGATCGTGAGCCCGGTGCGAAGCCGGGCCCGGAAGAGGTTGCGGAGGATGAGGCCGAGGGTGATCAAGGGATCTCTTCGGTGAATTCGGCTCGGTTGACGTTGTGGGTCGTTACGGCTGGAGTGCTCGCGAGATCAACGGCGTACTGCGTCTCCAGGTGCAGGCCGTGACGTTGACCAGTTGCGGCCATCCGCAAGATTTTCGATGTTCTGAGTCGATCCCGTTCAACCCTGCCGCTTATCCTGTTCGCTGGCGTGATGTACGCTGTCGTTACGCTCTGGATGCAGAGTCGAGAGCCTGAGAAAAGGAGTGTCTTCCGTGAGTGCTCGATCGATCACTCGTGCAATCGCTCTCCCCATCTTCGGATGGGCTGAAGTCCTCCGACTCTGCACCATCGACAGGCGAGTGCGGTTCGCTTGGGGTCGGTTTGCCCTGGATGCGCTGCTCGTCGGGCTGGCCGTGGTGTTGTTCAGCGGGCTCCGTCGGGCTTCGCTGTCCCTCGACCCCGGGATGGTGCCGTGGTGGACGACCGTGCCGTCGGCTCTGGCGCTCTGGGTGGTTCTCACCTGTATGCTGCGCCCCGCGATCTGGTGGTTCCTCCGGCTGTCTGACCGCCTGCCCGGTGCATCCCTGACCTTGCTGATCGGTGTGTGGGCCTCGACCTGCATGTTGTTGTGGGTGGGGTTGGTGGTAGTGGTTGCATGGGCTTCAGCGCACATCATCGATCTTCCGGTGGCACGCGCGCTGCTCGGCTCGTATCCCTCGGTGCCGCTGCTCGCCACCATCGTTTCGTGGCGAGGCATCATCGCGGCAGGACTGCTTCCGCTCCTGCCTTGGATTTTGGTCGGGGTACCCTTCCTGCTCATGCCCGGGGCGGTCAGGAGACCCTGAACCCGAGCGTGCGGCGATCACGCGGCGGACTTCACCGCAGCACCTCGGTGCCGAGGAGTTCGCCTTTCTCGAGATGTGTCACGCGGCGCGCGGCCTTGACCGCATTCGGGTCGTGCGTGACCATGATGATCGTCTTGCCCATCGCATCGTTGAGTTGGCGGAGGAGGGCAAGCACGTCCTCGGCGCTCTTTCGGTCGAGATCCCCCGTCGGTTCGTCGGCCACGATGAGGGTCGGGTCGGCGATGATCGCCCGGGCGATCGCCACACGCTGCTGCTGACCGCCTGAGAGCTCGTTCGGGTAGTGATCCATCCGGTCGGCGAGGCCCACGAGCGAGAGCGCCAGCTCGACCCGCTCGCGCCGCTCGGCGCGCGAGAGGCCGGTCAGCATGAGCGGCAGCTCCACGTTGCCGAAGGCCGTGAGCACCGGCATCAGGTTGTAGAACTGGAAGATGAAGCCCACGTTCGCCGCGCGCCAGTCAGCAAGCTCGCGCTCGTCGAGCGCGGCAATGTCGAGCCCGGCCACGGTGATCGTGCCCGAGGAGGGCTTGTCGATGCCGGCGATCAGGTTCAGGAGCGTGGACTTGCCCGAGCCCGAAGGCCCCATGAGCCCGACGAAATCGCCCTCGGGGATGTCGAGGTTCACGTCGTGGAGCACGGGGACGATCTGCTCGCCGCGCACATAGTGCTTGGCGACGTTGCGGATCTGGATGAGTGCGGGCGCAGCAGCGGGAGACGGGTTGTCCGGGGCGTGCATGCTCGGGGACGCTACTTCTTTTCCGCCGCGCGGACGGCTTGTCCATCGCGCAACCCCGCCGACGGCTTGGCGACGATGCGGTCTCCGGGCGCGATGCCCGACACTTCCACGAGGTCGCCGAGCTCGCGACCGCGCTGGACAGCCACCGCCCGGGCGCGATCCGGCTCGCCGCGCTCGGCCTTGAACACGACGCTTCGTCCATCGACCTCGCGCACGGCTTCCTTGCGCACGACGGTTACCGGCTTTCGCTCATCGGCCGTCGGCGAGCGCGACAGGAACGCCGCCCGCGCGCTCATGTCCGGCAGGATGCGCGGATCGCGCTCGACGAAGGCCACCTTCACGAGCACGGTTGCCTTCGAGCGGTCGACCGTCGGTACGATGCGGGCGACGCTACCCAGGAGCCGCACCTCGGGCAGCGCATCGAGCGTGATCTCGGCCGGTGCGCCCACGGCCACCTTGCCGATCGAGGCCTCGGCGACATCGACCTCGACTTCGAGCGTGTCGAGATCGGCCATCGTGACCACGGCGCCCTGGGTGCCCGCGGCCGAGGAGAACGGCGTGATGATGTCGCCAACGTTTGCGTTCTTGGTGAGGATCACGCCATCGAAGGGCGCACGAATGACGGTCTGATCGACAGAGATGTCAGCCGAGCGCACCTGGGCTGCGGAGACGTTGATCGCCGCTTCGAGGCTCGCAATCGCGGCTCGCGCGCGGGTGAGACGGCTTTCGGCGGCATCGAGCACAGCCTGCGAGACGAAGCCTTTGGCAAAGAGATCCTGCTGACGGCGCAGGTTCAATTCGGCATCGGCCAGCTCCGCCTTGCCCTGGGCGAGGTTCGCACGCGCGGCGGCCTTCGCGGCTTCGGCCTGATCGCGGGCGGCCTTGACGTCGAGTGCCTCGAGCCGTGCGATCACCTCGCCCGCCTTGACGCGGCTGCCTTCCTGCACGCCGAGCCATTGCAGTCGCCCGGTCGCCTTTGCAGAGACCGATGCCTTGCGCGCAGCGGTCACCCGGCCCGTAGCGTTGAGAAGCGTGAAGGACTGGCTCGGCCAGGCGGTGCCGACGGTGGCGAGATCGACCTCGAGCGGTGCCTGCGCCTTGCGGATCATGAAGATGGCGGCGAGGCCGACAGCGACAAGTGCCGCGATGCCCCACTTGAGCCAGCGGCGGCGACGACGGCGGGCGAGTTGCGCCGCCGGGTTGGCGCGATCGAGCGAGAGTCGGGAGAGGTCAGGGGTGGACATGCGAGGTCGTCGCTAAGGGAAACGCTGATCAATTGTCGCGAGCAAGCCCGAGTGCGCGAAGCAGCGCGAGCGAATCGCGAGACATATCAAGCAGATAGGCGAGCGATGAGCGAGCGAGCGACAAAGCAATCGGGCTGCACAGCAAATTGATCAGCGTTTCCTCAGAAGCGCAGACGTTTGAAAATGGGCTCGGGAATCAGCCGTACGACGGTCATCACGAGCCGCCAGAAGCCGGGCAGGTAGACGACGTCGCGTCCGCGCGCAATCGCGCGGTCGATGCCGCGCGCGATCTCCTCCGCGCTCGCCCAAAGCGGGCCCTTCTTCGCGATGTGGGCCGTCATCGGGGTGTCGATGAAGCCGGGCTTCACGGTGATCACCCGCACGCCGCGCTCGCGCATGCGGGCGCGCAGCCCCGAGCAGAAGGCGGTAAGCCCCGCCTTTGCGGCGCCGTAGGCGTGATTCGAGCCGCGTCCGCGGTCACCGGCGACCGAGGAGATCACCGCGAGTGTGCCGCCACCGTGGGCGGCCATGTGCGTGGCCAGGGCTTGTGTCCAGAGGCAGGCCGAGGTCAGGTTGACCGCGAGCTCCTGCGCGAGATACGCGGCATCGGTCTCCGCGCGTGCCGAATCCGTGAGGCTGCCGTGGGCAACGAGGGCGACCGTGACCGGCGTGGACACCGTCGCGAGCAGCGTGGTCGGCGCCACGGGGTCGGTGAGATCGAGCGCGTAGGTCGCAACGTCGGCTGCGCCCCGCACCCGGGCGTCGGCGGCGATGGGTGCGAGCCGCGCGGCGCTGCGCGCGACGAGCGTGAGCTGCTCGCCCCGTCGTGCGCGCTCGCGGATGAAGACCTGGGCTACGGCGGACGTGGCACCGACGACGAGGACGTGCTGCATGGGCGGCGATTATGCCCAGCGGCCGCGGTATCGATCTGTCGCGTCGCGCGGTGTCGATTCGTCTATCGAGACAACCTCAACCGACTCGAGGAGACCGCATGCGAGGCTACAGCTTCATGGATTCACGCCGCCGGGGATGGGAGCTCGACGGCGACGGGCTCTACGCTTTCCTTCGCGCTGCAACGCGCGCCAGACTCATCCGGGAACGAACACGCCTGGTTGAGCATCGGTCCGGCTGGTTGCTGCCCACGACCTGGTACGTCGAGACACGCTGGGATGGCCTGCGCACCGCCGTGACGCAGACCGCCGATCCGATGTTCCAAGGGGTGTGGCGGGATGCCATCGCATCACCCGAAACGGTGTCCAACCAGCTTGCGATGATCGCTGCCGAAGCGCGACGCGACATCCTCACCGTACGCGACATGCAGGAACGTGCCAGTCGCGACTCTGCGCAGAGCATCGATTCGAACGTCCGAGGCTGGGAACGCGCGCTGAGCGCGGCGCAGTTCACGCGGGACGCGTCGGCCACGATTCTCGTCGTCGGTGCGGGTGTGATGTCCGGCGGGACGGCGCTTGGGGTCCTGGGGGCCGGTTCGGTGCTGCGTGGAACGGCCACGTATCAAGACACGGGCAATGTCGGCGCGGCGCTGATCCAGACCACCGGAACGTTCATCGTGGGCGCGATACCGCTGGGTGCAGGGGGCGGCGCGGCCGGTTCAGCGGCGCTGATGTCGCGCGCGACGCCCGGGGCAACGGCCGGAACCATCGTCGTGATCCAGAGTGGCTTCGCCGGCATGTTCCAGGGAACCCAGGCCCTCGTCCAGGGGGATTCGGTTCGGTCTGCGCTCGCACAGGCCGGCACCGCGGCAGGACTGAACTTTGTCACCGCGGGTTTGGGGGACAAGATCGGCGGCATGACCTTCGCCTCGCGCATCGTCATCGGTTCGGCGGCGGACTACGGGGCGAACCAGACCACGAACGCCGTGGGGCGCGCCATGGGACCGGCGGCCGCCCCTGCGCCCACAGGGGTTCCGATCCCGCGTGTCACCGGGGCCGTCGATTACGCGGGCATTCCGTTGGAGCAGGGCCAAGACGCGCGTTACATCGCGGAGACGTGCCTGCGTTGCATCACCTGACTCAACGGGGCGGACGCGCCCGCATGAGCCGTCGATAGAGCGTTCGCTCGCTCATGCCGAGCTCCCGCGCGAGGTCGCGCCGCGAGCCCGGATAGCGCGCTGCGAGCGCGGCGAGATCGTCGTCGGTGAGCGCATGGGCTGGGCCGGACCCACCGGTCGGGCTTGCAACGATGGCTGGGCTGCCGTTGGCCGGGCTTGCGAGCGGAGAGCCGAGTTGGAGCGCCTGTTCAATCACGTCGGCGCCGATCTCGGCGTCGGCCGTGAGCAGCGTGGCACGCTCGATGACGTTACGCAGTTCGCGGATGTTGCCCGGGAAGGGGTGCGCGGCGAGTCGCGCCAGGGCGCCTGCCGTCAGGCGTCGGGGCTTGCCTTGATTCACCCGGTCGAGCAGGGCTTGGGCGAGTTCGGGCAGGTCTTCCCGCCGCTCGCGCAGGGCGGGCAGGCGAATCGGGAAGACCGAGATGCGGTGATACAGATCCTCTCGAAAGCGACCTTCGCGGACCAGGGTCGTCAGATCGCGGTGGGTGGCCGACACGAAGCGCAGGTCACTCTTGCGCAATTCGGTCGAGCCCACGCGGCGGTAGGTTCCCGTCTCGATCAGGCGCAGGAGCTTCACCTGCATGTCGAGCGGGATGTCGCCCAACTCGTCGAGGAAGAGCGTGCCGCCGTCGGCGACTTCGGCAAGGCCGGGCTTCGCGGCCGAGGCACCCGTGAACGCACCCTTCTGGTGTCCGAAGAGTTCGCTTTCGAACAAGGTGCCCGTGAGCGAGGCGCAGTCCACGACGACGAAGGGCCGGTGGCGGCGTGGGCTCGCCGCATGGACGGCGCGGGCAGCGAGCTCCTTGCCACTGCCGGATTCGCCGAGCAGCAGCACGGCGGCATTCGATGGCCCGACACGCGCGATCAACTCGAGCGTGGCGAGGAAGGTGGGCGAGCGTCCCACCATCTCGGCCTGGCCCGGCCGGTCGGCGTCCATCGCGAGCGGCTCGATACGCTCGACGAAGAATTCACCATCCAAGGTGCGGACCGGCGTGAGCCCGATCTGGACGTAGGCCTCGCCCTCGGGGCTGTGATGCCGGTGCAGCACGTGCTCACGGGCCCCTGACAGGCGAGCCCGGGCGAGCGGGCAGGTTTCGCCGGCCTGATCGCAAGGCACGTCGTAGCCGTGGGACACGCGATAGCAGAAGGCGCCTTCGAGTCGTGTGCGCGCGCTGAACGCCCGGCGGTAGGCCGCGTTGGCGGTCACGATGCGGTAGTCGGCATCGATCAGGATGTGCGGCTCGGGGAGGGTCTCGAGGTAGGCCGCAAGCGTGTCGGTCGGCTGTGTCATGGTTCAGAGGTCAAGAGGAATTCTGCTGCGCTCGCGACCAATTCCTCTTACCCTCCAACGCGGCATTGAAAACTGTCATAAGTGTGCCATGACTGCCATGTTTGGCAGAAATTGGGGATGACCGGTTGGGCGCGTCAGCCGACATGGCGTGCACATCTCTTTGATCCAGAAACACTTTTTCCTGCGCATCGCGGTGTTGCGGTTTGGCACGGGAATTGATCCGGATCAGCCCGGTGTTCCAGTCTGATCAAAGGAGGTGTGTCATGGCTCGAACGAATGCGCTCGGCAAGAGCGCGTCGCGTCGCCCGAGCACGCGCGGCGCGGGAGCGCCGCTGGGCACGTCGGCGCAGGCACCGCGCGGTGCCATGGATCGTCCGCTCAACCTGCCACCCGCCACCCTCTACGAATGGCTGCGACCCTTGGGCGTGGAGCGCCGCTTTCAGACCGGCGAGACACTGTTCAAGGCGGGGGAGCCCTTCCGCGCCCTCTACCTGCTGCGCGCCGGATCGGCGAAGCGGACGCTTCTGCACCCGGACGGCCGGGAGCAGGTGCTCGGGTTCGCGCTCTCGGGCGACCTGCTGGGGCTCGCCTCGCTCGGCGCCAGTCACTATCAGGCAACCGCCACGGCACTCGAACTGTCCCTCGCGCTCGAGATCGCGCCGGAGCGCCTCGACCATGCCTTGGCCGAGGATCCGCGTATCGGTGAATTGCTGCTGTCCCGGCTCGGCCATGCGCTCCGCGAGCGGCATGGCTGGATGGTCACGCTTGGCGCCCTGTCGGCGGACGAGCGCGTCGCCTCCTTCCTGCTCGATCTCTCGGCACGCTTCCAGGCGCGCGGCTATTCCGGCGAGCGTTTCCTGCTCAAGATGACGCGCGCCGAGATCGGCGGGCTCCTGGGGCTCACGCTCGAGACCGTGAGCCGCGTGCTGTCGCGCTTCCAGCAGCGCGGCTTCATCCGGCTCGAACGGCGCGAGGTTGCCATCGTCGATCGCGATGCCCTGGCCCTGGCTGCGCGTGGCGCCAGCGGGCGCACCGGGCGGCCGATCGTCGAACTTGCGCACTGATCGCAACGACTCGAACCCACCGATCGAACCGACCCTTTCGGGCGATGCGCCGCAGGGCGTACTGCCCAAACGACGGCGGTGTGTTGCGCAAGCACGCACTGCCGGGCGACTGAACCACACGCTGTAACCACAAGAAGTGAAGAAAGGCATCACAGCCATGAACGTTCGCCTCCTCCAAGCCGCGGCACTCGCCGCATCGTTCGGTGCCGCTGCCGGCACCATCGCTCAACCGCTCAGCCTGGGCGAGCAGTTCGCCCTGCGTGCCTACACCGGACAGGCCATGGGCAACGCGCTCGCCAACGTGGCGCGCGCCGAGCGGTTGGGCATCCTCACCAACACGACCTCGATCTGCTCGAGCCTGTCGGCCGCGATCGGTGCACAGTTCGTTGCCAACCGCGCTTCCGGCGAGGCGTTGCGCGTGGCTTCGGCAAGCAAGGCCGACGAAGTGAAGGCCGCGCTCGAGACGCTCACGAACCGTGACGCGGTGGCGCTGGTCTTCGGCGGCCAGATCTCGGCCGATGAGAACTACGCGCTGACCAAGGCCGCACTCGCCGAACTGGCGCGGACGCAGTATCCGGGGGCGCTCTTCTTCCACCTGCGCGTCTGGGTGCCGCGCTTCGTGCAGCGGGCTGCAGCCGAAGATCCGGCCATCGCCGCCTACCTCGCGAGGAAGGACAACCTCTATACCGTCACCGTCGATCCCGCCAACGGCAAGGCGGTCGTGCATCAGGCCGCGCTTCGCGACGGCGAGCAGCGCTCGGCGCGCGTGCTGGCCGAGCTGCCGATGGGCGAGTGGTGGTTGACGCTCTTCAAGCGCTCGATCTGAACAATCTGCTGCGCAGCCCGATTGCTTTGTCGCCTGTTGGCTTCGGCCGCTCCGCTTAACCTCGGCTTCGCCGAGGTTAGCCTTCGCCGAAACTTCGTTTTGGCGAGACTCCGTTTTCGCTCGACGCTCGCCTACCTTCGAGGTATGTCTCGCGCCTCGCTTCCGCGGCTCCTCGCACTCGGGCTTGCTCGCGACGATTGTTCGCATCCCGCTCGGGCGCTGCCGCCGCTCAGGCGGCGGTGACGCGCCGCCAGAATGAGGAAGACAGGGCCGGATCGCGCATTGCCTCGAGATCACGCCACTGCGGATACATCGCCTTGAAGGTTTCGGGGCGCATGCGGCGGTCCTTGGCCGGGTAGAGACGTCCACCGGCTTCGAGCACGAGTCGGTCGGCGTGATCGAGCTCCTCGAGCGTGCGCGCGTCGGGGGCGGGAATGTCAAGCGTGACGGTTGTTCCGGCGATCGGGAAAGACAAGAGCCCCGGTGAGGCCACCGCGCCAAAGCGCTTGATGACGGACAGATAGCTCGCCACCCCGGCCTCGCGCAAGAGGACGAGAACCCGCTCCACGTTGCGCGCCGCATCGCCCGTGGGTACGACGAACTGATATTGGATGAAGCCACGGCGGCCATAAAGCCGGTTCCAGTCGGCGAGCGCGTCCAGCGGCCAGAAGTAGACCCAAGGAGAGACGTGTTGCCGCGCGGCGGTGGCGGCCTGCTGCGTGCGGAAATAGAGTGCGTTGAAGAGCCGCGCGGTCGGCCGACCGAGCAGCCACTCCGGTGGCGTGATCGGCGGCAGACGACGGGGCGGGCGTGGCTCGGGCGAGCTCGCGTCCGAGGCAACGAAACGCCCGCGGAAGAAGACCCCGCGCAGGTTGCGATCGAGCGTGTCGAGCCAGCCGACGGTGAACGGCCAGGCGCTGCTCGCGTCTTCGAGCGCGTGGAACGCCTCGATGCCTTGGAAGACGAGCGTCTCCTGCTCGATCAGCGGCCCCGCCACGCGTTCGAGCCTGAGCTGCACACGCTCGATCAGACCGGTGAGCCCCAGCCCGGCCACGGTGGCCGAGAAGAGCGGATCGGTGGGCGTGAGTTCGATCGGCTCGCTTCGATCGCCACTTCGATCGGAACGTCGATCGGAGCGGACGAGCGTGAGCGCGGCGACGTGGCGACCGAAGGTGCCTGCCATTGCGTGATTCTTGCCGTGGACGTCATTGGCGATCGCGCCGCCCAGGGTGACGAAACGGGTACCCGGCACCACGGGCGGAAACCAGCCACGGGGCAGGAAGGTCGCCGCGAGATCGGCAATCGTGGCGCCGGCTTCGGCGGTCAGCACGCCGGTGGCTTCATCGAAGGCGAGCAGTCGGTCATTGCGAAACGCGTGCAGGAGCGCACCGCCATCGTTCACGCAGACATCGCCGTAGCTGCGGCCCAGCCCGCGCGGCAGTTGCGGCCGGGGGGCCTCCGCCGTCGGCCGCGCCCCGAGATCGGTGAAGCGATGCTCATGGAGCGGGGACATGCCCCGCCCCCAGGGCAGATCGAGCGATAGCGGATTCATCGTGTCGACATTTGACACGGAATCCCCTGCGCTCGCAGGGTGGAGCCCGGCGAGATCAGGCGTCGCGGTCGACCACGCGGCTTGTGGCCGGTGCCTCGACCATCGACGCATCGGCCGAGGCCGGCTCGATGCCCGAAAACGTGGCAACGATGGCGCCGAGCGTGATGAGCGACAGCGCCGTTCCGAGCAGTGCGGCGCCAATGCTCTCGCGTGCGTTGAGGGTCGAGTAGGTGCGGCTCATGATGGGCTCCTCGGTGAATGCGGGCCGGTGATTCGTGCGGTCCGCGGTTGCGATGGAGCGAACGTTAGATCCGCGCGCGGCGGCAAGCCACACGCATGCGACGAACTGCGCAGTACGTGGGCGAACGATCGCCGGGGCGGATGAACGTGCGGCGGCGCGCCGCGGTTGGCCGTCGATCAGCGCGGCGCTGCGGGCCGCTTCGGCATCGTGTGGCGGCACTTGGGGAACGTCTCGCAGCCCCAGAAGGTGGGCGCTCCGCGCTTGCCGCCGCGCTCGACCATCTTCGCGCCGCAGGCGCCGCAGGTCTGGCGCCACCACTCCCCTTCGGTCGCGACCTTGAGCAGCGCTGCCTGCTGCTCGGGCGTGCGACGCGCGATCAACTCGAGCAGTTGCTGCATGCCGATCAGGTGAATGCCGTGGCTGCGTGCGTAGGCAATCGCCTCATTGGTGATGTCCGCCGTCGTGACGAACTGCGCCCGCTTCAGGCGATCTTCCTGCATCACCTTGTGCAGTGCTTCGAGCTTCTCCACGCCGATCGGTCGGTCGCGCCAGTAGCGGCACTGGACGACGCCGATCGGAGTCTCGGGCGCGTTCGGGGCGGCGAGCCAGATGTCGACACCGCCATTCACACCATGCGGCTTGATGCGCGTCACGAAGCCCGCCTGCGTGTAGAAGGCCTCGACGACCGCCTCGAAGCGGCGCCAGTCGAGATTCAGGATGAGGGCCTCGGACCATTCAAGGGGGGCAAAGGGCGGGGGGATGTAGACCGTGGACCGATCGGTCGTGCCCGTGTTGGCCTTGGCGCGTTGGCTGAGCCCGCGCACGGTTTCGTAGAAGCGGCGCACGTAGTCGGTATCCACCGACTTCGGACTGCCCTGTGCGTCGCGTGCCGCCCAGGCGAACATCGCGAGCCCGAGCAGCAGGATCAGTACCCCGGCGCCAATGAGCCAGCCCGCGAGAGGTGGCCCGGCCCACAGCGCACTCGCCGCTGCAATGCCGGCGCCCACGAGCGTCACATGCAGGGCCGCGCGCTGGCGCGAGCGATCGGACTTCAATCGCGGTGGGGTGTGCGTTTGCGCGGTGTTCATTGAGGACTCGGGGATCGTCGTCAGGGCGCGGCCATGAGCGCGCGGGGGAAGTCTACGCCGTGGCGAAGTCAATGGGTGACTGCAGAGAGCGAACGACCGGCGAAAACGAAGATACGGTAGGGCAGCCGAGGTGTGTGGTTGTTCCCGATGCGGCGAGCGTGACCTGCGGGTCACAATTGCTCATCCCGGCAAGAATCAGAGAGTCGCAGTGAGCGAGTACTCAGTCCATCGCGGTGCGCACGAGGTGGTGCGGGCCCTTGCCCGAGCCGGCGTCCGCCAGCTGTTTTCCCTCTCGGGCAACCACATCATGCCGATCTACGACGCGCTGATCGGCAGCGGGATCTCACTCAGGCACGTCCGGCACGAGGCCGCGGCCGTGCACATGGCCGACGCCTACGCCCGCGTGAGCGGGGAGGTGGGTGTGGCGCTGGTCACCGGGGGGCCGGGCCACGCCAACGCCTGCGCAGCGCTGTACCCGGCGCTTCTCGCGGAGTCGCCGGTCGTCCTCCTGTCCGGGCATGCGCCCGTGTCGCAACTGGGGCGGGGTGCCTTCCAGGAGATGCGTCAGGTCGAGATGGCGGCCACGGTCTGCAAGGCCGCGTGGCTCGCGCAGTCGGAACACGGGCTCGCGACCGACGTCGCGCGTGCCGTCGCGCTGGCGCGATCGGGTCGGCCGGGGCCGGTGCATGTGAGCCTGCCGGTGGATCTGCTGACCGCCGCCGTGGAGGGGGGTGCCCTGCCGTCCGTCACCGAATTCGAGCCGCGTCCGATCCCACTGGCTGCGGAGGAGGCCGAGCGGATTGGCCGTGCGCTCGCCGAGGCGCGTCATCCTTTGGTCCTGATCGGTCCGGGCCTGCTCACGCGGCACGGCCGAAAGCTCGCTGCATCACTCGAGTCGGCCTTGGGCGTGCCGATCGTCGGCATGCAAAGTCCGCGTGGGATCGACGATCCGGCGCTCGGTCGGCTACGTACGCTCCTGCCCGAGGTCGACTGTGTGCTCCTGCTGGGCAAGCGGCTCGACTTCACGGTGGCCTTCGGCGCGGCGCCGTTCGCCGCCGATTGCCGCTGGCTGCAGATCGACTGTGATTCGGCCGAGCGCGCCAATGCGCGCGACGCCCTCCGCTCACGCCTCGAGGTCAGCGCGGACACGGTGGACGTACCCACCGCGATCGGCGGCTTGCTCGCGGCCGGCGTGCGACTCGCGATCGATCCGGATCGGCATGCCGCGTGGCGACAGGCCGTGCGCACGGCGCTTGCATTCCGCCCGGCGGCCCCTGAGAACGGCACTGTCGGCCACGGGCGGCTTCATCCGGCGCAGTTTCTTGCACCGTTCGCGCGCCTGCTGACCACGCAACGCGATGCCGTGTTCGTGGGGGATGGCGGCGAGTTCGGTCAGTGGGCGCAGGCGATGCTCGATGCGCCCCATCGACTCATCAACGGCGTGGCGGGCGGCATTGGCGCCTCGATTCCCATGGCGCTGGGTGCGCGTGCAGCGCTTGGCTCAGGCCTTGGCAGTCCGGTCATTGCCGCCTTGGGCGATGGCAGCTTCGGCTTCCACGCGAGCGAGCTCGATACCGCCGTTCGCCACGACCTGCCCGTGATCGTGCTCATCGGGAATGACGCGCGGTGGAACGCCGAGCGCCAGATTCAACGGCGCGAGTACGGGCCCGATCGGACCCACGGCTGCGAGCTGCTGCCGACCCGCTACGACCAGGTGGCCGCGGCCTGGGGGGTCGAAGGAATCCACGTGACCGATGCACGATCGCTGGCCGAGGCCGTGGCCGCCGCGGAGCGTGCCATTTCAGCAGGTCGATCGCTCTGCATCAACGCCATGATCGATGGGGTGGCCGCGCCGCGCGCCTGACGGCTGCCGGCGCGGTGCGCGTCATTCGACGGTGACGCTCTTGGCGAGATTTCTGGGTTTATCGACGTCTGTCCCCCGTGCAGTTGCCGTGTGATAGGCGAGCAACTGAAGCGGCACCACGTGCAGGATCGGCGAGAGCGCGCCGTAGTGTTCGGGCAGGCGGATCACGCGCACGCCGTCGCTCGGGGTCACGCGGCTGTCCTCGTCGGCGAACACATAGAGTTCGCCGCCGCGGGCGCGGACTTCCTGCATGTTGCTCTTGAGCTTTTCGATCAGGGCATCGTTGGGGGCGACGACGACCACGGGCATTGCCGCGGTGACGAGCGCGAGCGGGCCGTGCTTGAGCTCGCCGGCGGGATAGGCCTCCGCGTGGATGTAGCTGATCTCCTTCAACTTCAGCGCGCCCTCGAGCGCGATCGGGTAATGCAGCCCGCGGCCGAGGAAGAGGGCGTTCTCCTTGCGTGCGAACTCCTCGGCCCAGGCGATGATCTGCGGCTCCTGCGCAAGCACGCGCCCGAGGGCGACCGGCAGATGCCGGAGCGTCTTGAGTTGTGCCGTCTCGGCCTCGGGATCGAGGCGTCCGCGCAGCTTGGCGAGCGTGAGCGTGAGCAGGAAGAGTGCGGCGAGTTGGGTCGTGAAGGCCTTGGTCGAGGCGACCCCGATCTCCACCCCGGCGCGCGTGATGCAGGCAAGCGCGCACTCGCGGACCATGGCGCTCGTGGCCACGTTGCAGATCGTGAGCGTGTGCGTCATGCCGAGTGATTGCGCGTGGCGAAGCGCGGCGAGCGTGTCGGCCGTCTCGCCGGACTGGGAAATCGTGACCACGAGCGTGCGCGGGTTCGGCACGCTTTCTCGGTAGCGGTATTCGCTCGCGATCTCCACCGCGGTCGGGATCCGCGCGATCGCTTCGAGCCAGTATTTGGCCGTGAGCCCACTGTAGTAGCTCGTGCCGCAGGCGAGGATGAGCACGCGGTCGATGGCTGTGAAGACAGCCTCCGCGCCCTCGCCGAAGAGGGTGGGCGTGATCGCTTCGACCCCTTCGAGCGTGTCGGCGAGCGCGCGCGGCTGCTCGAAGATTTCCTTCTGCATGTAGTGGCGGTACGGACCGAGTTCGACCGCGCCCGAATGCGCCTGCACGATGCGGACGGGCCGCTCCTCGGGGGCGAGCGCCCGCCCCGACCGGTCGCTGATCCAGAGGCGGTCGCGGGCGAGGTCGACCACATCGCCTTCTTCGAGGTAGATGATCCGGTCGGTGACGCCCGCGAGCGCCATTGCATCGGAGGCGAGGAAGTGTTCTCCGTCACCGACCCCCACGACGAGCGGCGAGCCGGCCCGCGCGCCGACCACGCGGTGGGGCTCGTCGCGGCAGAACACCGCGATCGCGTAGGCACCCTCGAGCCGGGCGACTGCCGCTTGCACCGCGGCCAAGAGGTCGCCGTCATAGTGGTGATCGATCAGGTGGGCGATGACCTCCGTGTCGGTCTGACTCGTGAAGTCGTAGCCGCGTGCCCGCAGCTCGCCGCGGAGCGTGTCATGGTTCTCGATGATGCCGTTGTGCACGAGCGCGATGCGCGGCTGGGACGCATTCGGCGAGAAGTGCGGATGCGCATTCGCCACCGCCGGCGCGCCGTGGGTGGCCCAGCGCGTGTGCGCGATGCCGGTCGTTGCGGCGAGGTCGGTCGCCTCGATCTCGCGGGCCAGCTCACCGACGCGGCTCACGGTCCGCGCCCGGACGAGTGTCCCGTTCTTGTGAACCGCCACGCCGCAGGAGTCGTAGCCGCGGTATTCGAGCCGACGCAGCCCTTCGACGAGCACGGGGGTGATGTTGCGGGCCGAGACCGCAGCGACGATGCCACACATGGGATGAAACTCCTGTCGTTCGGATCAACGAGCCCGGAATCGTTTCATGAAGCAAGCGAACTAAGGGTGCAATAAGGTTCTCTAAAAGCAGAAATACTGCAAGTCATTGCTAATGGGCAGGAAAAGTGCGTCTCAGGCATTCCAATGCAAGAAAAAGTTGACTCAATCGACCTCCGACTTCTTTCGCGTCTGCAGACGGATGCGGATGCCACCTACCAGCAGCTTGCCGCCGAACTTGGCGTATCACCTGCTACGGTTCTCCGACGCGTGCGGGCGCTCAAGTCGCGCGGTCTGATCGAACGCGTGGTCGCGGTCCTCGCGCCGAAGGCGGCCGGCTCACTGCTGCATGCAATCAGCGAAGTGACGCTCGATGTGCAAAACGAGGAGGCCTTTCGTGACTTTGCCGCTTGCGTCGAGCGCGAGCCCGCCGTGCAGCAGGCGTGGCGTACCGCACCGGGCGTGGATTTCACGCTCGTGCTCGTGCTCGCCGACATGCCCGCCTATCAGACGCTCGCGGCGCGTCTGTTCACCGGGGCCAACAACGTGCGCAACGTCCGCACGCGCTTCGTGACCGAGCGCGTGAAGTTCACGACGGCAATCCCGCTGAGCGCGGAGTGACAATGCGCGCGGTTCGATCGGCCGCTCGAGAAGAATCCGGTGCGAGCGCGGCCGAGGCGAGGCGCGAGCGAGCGAGAGGCAACACTCCCTCTCCCCCGGGAGAGGGTTGGGGTGAGGGCCACCGTCCAGTAGCGTTGCCGCCGATTCGTCCGACCCTCACCCGGCCCTGCGGGCCGGCCTCTCCCACGGGGAGAGGCTGCTGCCAGCTCAGCCGTGCTCGCCGACGCGCACCACCTTCAGCGCATTCGTGCCGCCGCTCTTGCCCATGGGTTCGCCCACGGTGATCACGAGCAGGTCGCCGCGTTTGACCACTCCGGCCGATTCGAGTGCATGCTCCGCGGCCAGGAGCGCGCGCTCACGGTCGGTCTCCTGCGCAATGAGAATCGGCCGGACGCCGCGATAGAGCGCAGCGCGACGCGCGGCGGCGACCTCGGGCGTGAGCGCATAGACCGGCACGCCGCTGTCGTGCCGACTCATCCAGAGCGCGGTGGACCCCGACTGGGACAGCGCTGCGATGGCCTGCGCATTCAGGTGAAAGGCAGTGAACAGGGCCGACATGGCAATCGCCTGGTCGATGCGCACGAACTGCTGGTGGATGAAGTCGCGGTCGAGTTCATAGGCCATCGAGCGTTCCGCAGCCTGGGCGACGGCGGTCATCTGCGCCACCGTCTCCACGGGGTACTTTCCGACAGCGGACTCCGCCGAGAGCATCACCGCATCGGTGCCGTCGAGCACCGCGTTGGCCACGTCACTCACCTCGGCGCGCGTCGGGACCGGGGAAGTGATCATGCTCTCCATCATCTGGGTGGCCGTGATGACGAGCCGGTTCTTGTCGCGCGCCCGCTGGATCATGCGCTTCTGCAGCGCGGGCACGGCGGCATTTCCGACCTCGACTGCGAGGTCGCCACGCGCGACCATGATGCCGTCGCTCGCCTCGATGATGGCGTCGAGTGTTTCGGGCACGATCGCCTCGGCGCGCTCGATCTTTGCGATCAACCGCGCCTCCCCGCCCGCGGCGGCAAGGACGGTGCGAGCGGTCTGCATGTCGGCCGCACTCTTCGGAAACGACACCGCAAGGTAGTCGCAGCCAATGTCCACCGCCGTGCGGATGTCAGCAAGATCCTTGGCCGTGAGGGCAGGGGCGGTGAGGCCGCCGCCGACCTTGTTGATGCCCTTGTTGTTGGACAGTTCGCCGCCGACCAGGACACGGGTCACGACCCGGGCACCCTCGATGGCCTCGACACGCACCGAGAGCAGCCCGTCGGCGAGCACAAGCGTGTCGCCGGGGCGCACGTCCGTGGGCAACTGCTTGTAGTCGAGGCTCGCCACCTCGGCGGTGCCGAGCGGGGACTTGCTGTCGAGTGCGGCGTCGAGCACGAATCGGGCGCCGGGTTCGAGATGAACCCGCCCCTCGGCGAATTTACCGACGCGGATCTTCGGTCCCTGCAGATCGCCCATGATGGCTACCTCGACCCCGGCGCGTCGCGCTGCTTCGCGCACGTTGGCTGCGCGGCCCGCATGCTCCTCGGGACTCCCGTGGGAGAAGTTGAGCCGGAACACGTCGGCCCCCGCGCGAATCATCGCCTCGATGGTTTCGATGGCTTCACTCGCAGGGCCGATGGTGGCGACAATCTTGGTGGCTTTCACGTTTCGTTCTTTCAGAGCGGAAGGTTCGAGGCCAGTTTAGGTGTTGTAGGTTGCGGTATGTCGCGTCGGCTCAGCGCGTCGCGGCGGTCTTGCGCTTCGCGGGCGCGCGGAAGGTTTCGATCAGCGTCTCGCGAAAGGCCTGCGCGGCGAGCGAGAGCGTCTTGCCTTCGCGCTGGATCGCGTACCACTGACGCAGGATCGGAAAGCCTGTCACCGGCACCACCACGAGACGCCCGGCGCTCACTTCCAGTTCCACGGATTGCGCCGACACCACGCCAAGCCCGAGCCCGGCCTGCACGGCCTGCTTGACGGCTTCCACGGTGGGCAGTTCCGCGGCGATTCGCGGCTCGATCGACTCCGCGGAGAGATGCCTAAGCAGTGCACCGCGCGTGCCGCTGCCCGGCTCGCGCAGGACGAACGGCTCGACCGAGAGCTCGGCAAGGCCGACGCGCTTGCGCCCCGCGAGCGGATGATCCGGCGCTGCGATGACCACGAGCGGGTTGTCGAGAAACGGTTCGGCAACGCAGTGGACGTCGTCGGGTGGCTGGCCGGCGACCACGAGATCCACGGCGCGATCGTTGAGTTGCGTGAACACGGCTTGCCGGTTGCCGACCGACAGTTCGACTGCAAGCGCCGGATGCCGTCGACGAAAGGCAGCGATCGCGCGCGGCACGAAATAGTTGGCGGTGGCCACCACCGCAAGCCGCACACGTCCGCGTTGCATGCCTCGCCGGGAGCGCATGGCCGAGAACAGCTCATCGACCTCGGCGGCCACGCGGCGCGCGTGCATCCAGAGCTCCTCGCCTGCCTCGGTGAGTTCCAGCCGTTTGCCGATCTGCTCCACGAGAACCATCCCGACCTGGCTTTCCAACTGCTTCACCTGCATCGACACCGCGGGCTGTGTCAGGTGCAGCGCTTCGGCCGCGCGCGAGACCGAGCGGAAGTGGGCAACACGATCGAAGATGCGGAGCTGGCGGAGGGTGATATGCATACGAGTATCAGTGGAGCTTATGCAACGCAAATTTTATTTGACTTTACCTGATGCAGGCGGACGTCTACTGTTCGCCCCGAACCCGAGCGCTCGCCAACGCGGGCGTGTCATCCACCGATCGAGTTGCACCGACCCGTCGAACAAACGACTCATTGTCAGGACATTGCCAGGAGCGCACCGTGTCGAAGAACACCTACCAGGCCGGCGTCAAGGATTACGCCAAGACCTACTGGACCCCGGACTACATCCCGCTGGACACCGACCTGCTCGCAGTGTTCAAGGTTGTCCCGCAAGCCGGCGTGCCGCGCGAAGAGGCTGCTGCCGCCGTCGCCGCCGAATCCTCCACCGGCACCTGGACGACGGTGTGGACCGACCTCCTGACCGACCTCGACTACTACAAGGGTCGCGCCTATCGCATCGAGCCGGTGCCGGGCGACGCCAACGCCTTCTACGCCTTCATCGCCTATCCGCTCGACCTGTTCGAGGAAGGCTCGGTGGTGAACGTGCTCACCTCGCTCGTGGGCAACGTGTTCGGCTTCAAGGCCGTGCGCAGCCTGCGTCTTGAGGACATTCGCTTCCCGCTCGCCTACGTCAAGACCTGTGGCGGTCCGCCCAACGGCATCCAGATGGAGCGTGATCGCTTGAACAAGTACGGCCGTGCGCTGCTCGGCTGCACGATCAAGCCCAAGCTCGGTCTGTCGGCCAAGAACTACGGTCGCGCCGTCTACGAGTGCTTGCGCGGCGGCCTCGACTTCACCAAGGACGACGAGAACATCAACAGCCAGCCGTTCATGCGCTGGCAGCACCGCTTCGAATTCGTCATGGAAGCGGTCAAGAAAGCCGAGGCCGAGACCGGCGAGCGCAAGGGCCACTACCTGAACGTGACCGCCCCGACGCCCGAGGAGATGTACAAGCGTGCCGAGTTCGCCAAGCAGTTGGGCGCGCCGATCATCATGCACGACTTCCTGACTGCGGGCTTCACGGCCAACACGGGTCTGGCCAACTGGTGCCGCGAGAACGGGATGCTCCTGCACATCCACCGCGCCATGCACGCGGTGATCGACCGGAACCCCATGCACGGCATCCACTTCCGCGTGCTGACCAAGTGTCTGCGCCTCTCGGGCGGCGATCACCTGCACTCGGGCACGGTCGTCGGCAAGCTCGAGGGCGACCGCGAGGCCACCCTCGGCTGGGTGGACCTCATGCGCGAACCCTTCGTTCCGGAGAACCGCAAGCGCGGCATCTTCTTCGATCAGGACTGGGGCGCGATGCCCGGCGTGATGCCAGTCGCCTCGGGCGGTATCCATGTCTGGCACATGCCGGCGCTGGTCGCCATCTTCGGCGATGACGCCTGCCTGCAGTTCGGTGGCGGCACGCTCGGTCACCCGTGGGGCAACGCGGCGGGCGCGCACGCCAACCGCGTCGCGCTCGAGGCTTGCACCGAAGCACGCAACCAAGGTCGCCAGGTCGAGCGCGAAGGTCGCGAGATCCTGACCGAGGCCGCCAAGCACTCGCCCGAGCTCGCGATCGCCATGGAGACCTGGAAAGAGATCAAGTTCGAGTTCGATGTCGTCGACAAGCTCGACGCCGCCCGCTGATCGCCTCTCCCCGAGACCCACTCAACCCAACATCGACGGAGCCCCCCATGGCTGAAATCCTGGCCTACAAGACGACCGAGCGTCGCGGCGAGACCTTCTCCTATCTGCCTCCGATGACGCCGGAGCGGCTGCGCAAGCAGGTCGCCTACCTGCTCGCGCAGGGCTGGAATCCCGCAATCGAGCACACCGAGCCCGAGAAGTCGTTCTCGAGCTTCTGGTACCTCTGGAAACTGCCCTTCTTCGGCGAGAAGTCGGTCGAGCGCGTCATGCAGGAACTCGAGGCGTGCCACCGCGCGAACCCGGGCCACCACGTGCGGCTGATCGGCTACGACAACTATGCCCAGTCGCAGGGGACGGCGTTCATCGTTTATCGCGCCCCGAACCGATAAGCCGCCCTGCTCCGAAATCCACCCACCCTCCGCACAGGACGTCGCCGTGGCTGACAGCACATTCTCCGAAGGACGTCGCGCCTCGCTCGAGCGGCGTCGCGCGATCTCGCAGGGCAAGGGCGCGCTGCCGCCCGCACGGGAGCGCACCAAGACCTCCGCGACCGTGCAGGTGACGGCCGCGCCGCCGATGCCCGCTCCAATGCCTGTCGCGCCGGTTTCCTCCGCGCCTGCGCCGACCGCGCCGACCACCTCCGGCGGCTCGAGCGGTGGCTTCGCCAGCGAGATCACCGGCCGCCTGATGTCGATGCTTCGCCGCCGTCAGCAAAGCGCCGGGAAGTCCGCACTCGGCAGCGGCAAGTCGGCGGCTGTGTCTTCCCCGGCAGCCCCTGCCGCCCGTGCGTCGGTGCCGACGGTCTCCAGCGAGCCGGTGACGCCGTATACCGAAAGCGCGGCGGCTCCGAGCATGTCCTCGGTGCTCGCCACGGCCCCCGCTCGGGGCCATGAACTCGCCCGCCGCATGCGCGCGGATCGGGCGCAGGCCAAGGCGCAGCAGGGTCTCGCCGCGGATCGACCGGCACGTCGCGGCAAGCTCAGCTACGCACCCAAGGTCGTCGTCGATACGACCACCGGCGGACAGACCGTCACTGGACTCAAGGCCACCGACCGTGCCCGGGTCACGGGTGCCGACGAGGGCTTGGGCAAACCGGTTTCGGGGACGCAATACATCTCGCCGCGCGATGCCGCGCTGCGGGCGCCGGCACCCAAGGTCGGCATGGCTGAAACGGCCGCGGGCCTCAAGGTCACGGGTACGCTCGTCCGCAATCGTGTCTCCATCACCGGTGACGAGGTCGGCGAGCGCCAGCGCATCACCGGCGATCTCGATGGCCGCATCGAGGACGATCGCACGCCGCGCGAGAGCACGGGCTACGACGGTATCGCGCAATTCGCACGCCAGGCCAATCCGCACGGCCACACCGTGTTCGGCACCAACCTCGGGCGATCCCTCGCCGTGGCCGGCTCCCGCTCGCGTGAGCGCGAGCGTCCGCTCGAGACGACCGAGCGCGGGCTCGCCATCACCGGCTCGGCCGTGGGGCGCAGCGCCCGCGTAACCGGCGACGAGCCGGGCAGCTGCCGCGCCATCACCGGTGACCAGTACCTCGCACCGGGTGGCCGTCAGGCCGAATGCGGCGGGCAGGGGGGCGGTACCGCCTCGTCCCGCGACACCTCCGAGAACGCCCGCCGCGATCCGGTGACCGGGGCCAAGGTCACCGTGTCTTCCACGTGGGGAGGCGCGCGCATGACCGGCGGGTCCGTCGAGCATGACCCCGCGGTCACCGGCGACGAGCCCGGCAGCTGCCGCACGATCACCGGCACGCCTTACCAAGGGCCGCAGACGATGTACGGCTGGTGCGAAAGCGCGGACGCAGCGGAAGCCGAGGCGCGGCATGCGCATTCCGCCGCGGTCGCCGTCACCGGCGATCTTCCGCTCGACGTGAAAGGCGTGACCGGCACCGAACGCGGTGCCGCGCGCGACATCACCGGCACCCCGTATTACCAGCCGCTTGCAGGCAGTGCCACCGTGGCCGACCCGGTGGCCGCCATCGACGCCGGCTTCAGCGTGCGCTCGCCGCAGCGCAGCGCGCAACTGAAGAACCGCTTCGATCCGATGGCCGCACCGACGGCGCAAGGTCGCGTGACCGGCACCTTTGCCCAGGGCGAGGGCAAGATCACCGGCAACGTGGAGTTCGGCTTCACCCCGCGCCGCGCCGCCAACGACCGCGAGAAGCTGCCACGTATCTCCGGCGAAGGCAGCACGCGCAAGGCCGCAGTCACCGGAGACGCCTGGTCGACCCACGAGCGCGTGACCGGCACCGAAGGCTACATCTCGCAGGAACGCAACCCGAGCGAGCGCGCAGGCAAGGCCGAGCCGTTTGCCGGCGCCCGTCTGTTCAAGGGCAAGGTCCAGCACGAGGATCCGCGCCAGATCGTCACGGGCATGGTGGGTTGGTCGCCCAAGTCAGCGGCCAAGGTCACGCTGTCCGGCGGAGCGCAGGGGTAATCGCAGATGTTGGCCGCCGCCCGCAGCATCGGCTCCTTGTCATCGCGTGCCCAGCGCGGCCGGGTGTTCCCGGTCGAGCCGGCCGCCTGGCTCGAGTCCGTGCGCACGCGAGGTGGACTGCCTGCGGAGCCTGGCCTTGATTGGCGATCGGCTGAAGGCACGTCAACGCACGCCGCGGCCCATCCATTGGCCGACAGCGCGCTCGAACGCACGCTGAACGAGCGCAAGGAACGGGTGGAGCGCGCCTTTGCCGATATCGAGCCCGCGATCGAACGTCTCGCGCACGACGCGATTCACGAGCGTGGGCATGGCAAGGCCTTCGAAGCCATCGCATCGCGCTGGGGCGTGGATCTGGGTGCGAACGCCTCGGGTAGCGAACCGCCGGCCTTTCACTGGGCCCGTCCGCTGCCTTGGGGTGAGGTGTACGCGCATTGCGTGCTCGCCACGTTCGCCCAGCTGGCGCGCGAACTCAAGTCTCCCGCCGGACTCGCCGATGTCGATGGCGAGCCTGCGGAAGCCGTCGTCCAGCGCTTCGGCTTTCATGCGATCGACATCACGCCCTGCGCCGACGGTCGTCTCGCGGGGTTGACCGAACACATCCTGCGCATTCCGCCCTCTGTCATCACGGCGCGCCGCTCGTATGCCGGCGCGATGTTCGACGTGGACGAAGCGATCGCCGCCTTCCGCGCGGTCGAAGTCGAGCGCCTGCGTCAGGCCATCGCCACGGGCGGCACGCCTGCGGAGACGCGCTTTCTCAAGATCGGCGTCTACCACTTCAGCGGGTCGCAACCCCGTCACGAGGGCTGCGCAGCCCACGGCAGCGATGACCATCGCGCGATGAGTGCGCTGCTCGGCCGGCTCGAGGCGTTCAAGGGCGCAATCGACGCCCTGCACGACACCGCCATCGCGATCCTGCTCGTCGGTGTGGACACGGACGACGACTCGATCCGGGTTCACGTGCCGGACGCGCGCGGGACGATCTCGATCGAGCGCTTCGTGTCGAGCGCCGACCTGCGCCACCTCACCCGTGCGCTGCCCCGCGAGGCGGCCAAGCTCCTGATCCGCGATCGGGTCGCAGCTTGCGCCGGCACGTCCGCCGACGACCGGGCGACCGAGGGGATGCGCTGGCTCTGCGGCTATCTGCTCAAGAACAACATCGGTCAGATCGAAGCCGTGGATCACGCCTTCGGCGGCCGTTACCCGGACCTCGGGCACGCCGAGCGCCTTATCGTGGCCGGCGATCCGATCGACGAGGTGCAACTGCGCAACCTGGCGTTCCAGACCCAGTTCTCGACGCTCGAAGAAGGCGCGCGCGACATCGAGGTCGGCTTGAGCCTGCTCGGTCACACCCACGCACCCCGCGGCCTGGCTGTGCCCGTGCTCGCGACCGCGCGTTTCGATGCGCGCCTGCCCGGGGCCCGTGAACGGGCAGCGGAGCGCGCTCGGCGCCATGCCGCGGCCATCGAAGCCCGGCACGCAAACGTGCCTGCGCGTCCGCTCGTCGTGCGTGCGGCCACGGTCGATGGCGAGGGACGCATCGAATTCGTCACGCCACCGAGCCTCCGCGGGCTCGACGGCTCCGTCAATCAAGGACATCACGCATGAAGATCTGCCAAGTCGAGGGCACGCTCGTGGCCACGGCCCGCATCGGCAGCCTCGAGAACCGTCGCCTCCTGATCGTGAAGGAGCGCGGCTCAAGCGGCAAGCAGGTGGCGGTCGACCCGGTGGGCTGCAAGCCAGGGGACTGGGTCATCGTCGTCGGTTCCTCGGCTGCGCGCGATGCCGCCGGCAGCAAGGACTACCCGAGCGATCTGACCATCGTCGGCATCATCGACTACTGGGAGGAGCCGACCTCGGCTGCCTCCACGGGCAAGGCGGGCTGAGCCATGCTCATCCAGCGTGTCGTGCGTGACCTCGTGACCACCAAGCGCAACTGGTGGCTGCAGGCCAAGCCCCTGCGCGTGGTCGAGGACCACAAGGGCAACCTCGAGGTCGCGCTCGATCCGGTGGGCGCGAAGCCCGGCGACTTCGTCATCACGATCGGGGTGTCGGCGGCAAGGATCGCCGCAGGCAACCCGAAGATCACGACCGATCTCACGATCGGGGGAATCATCGACGACTGGGACGAAGCGCGCTGGCGCAGCTGACCCGGTCGAGAAGGAATCGAACTGGCGGGCCACCCGGCCGGCCGCGATGCAGACAGGACACTTTCACTTCACCCCACTGCCAACTCAGGAGAGCAAACATGGCAAACGAGAAGATGGGCATTGCCCTCGGAATGATTGAAACCCGCGGCCTCGTGCCCGCCATCGAGGCGGCCGATGCCATGACCAAGGCCTCGGAAGTGCGGCTGATCGGTCGGCAGTTCGTGGGTGGCGGCTACGTCACGGTGATGGTTCGCGGCGAGACCGGTGCCGTCAATGCGGCGGTGCGTGCCGGAGCGGACGCGTGCGAGCGCGTGGGCGACGGCCTGGCGGCGGCACACATCATCGCCCGTCCGCACAGCGAGGTCGAGCAGATCCTGCCGACGGGCGCCGGCAACTGATCGCTCGCGAAACACTCTGCTGCGCTTGCCACGACGTCGTTGCTTGCTCGCTCGAGGCGTCGCCTACCCCCAAAGGTATGTCTCGCCTCTCGCTCGCTCGCGCCTCGTCCTGGCTGCGCTCGCAACGAGTCTTTCGCGACCGACGGCCAGCATTTCATTGAATTCGCTGACGCACGCAAACACGATTCGCAAGGGGCGTTGACATGGCAAACGAGAAGATGGGCATTGCCCTCGGAATGATCGAAACCCGCGGCCTCGTGCCCGCCATCGAGGCGGCCGATGCCATGACCAAGGCCTCGGAAGTGCGGCTGATCGGTCGGCAGTTCGTGGGTGGCGGCTACGTCACGGTGATGGTTCGCGGCGAGACCGGTGCCGTCAATGCCGCGGTGCGTGCCGGTGCGGACGCGTGCGAGCGCGTGGGCGACGGTTTGGCGGCGGCGCACATCATCGCCCGCCCGCACAGCGAGGTCGAGCAGATCCTGCCGACGAAGCCGGAGGCGGGCGGCGGCGGACGCGACGGCGACGTCGCGCGCAGCTGAGCCGCGGCTCGCCGGTCCAAACCCACTTCACCAAGCGAGACGCGATCCATGGATACGCCCCCTCAAGGTTGGAAGGCGATCGAACGACCTGCAGGTCTGTTCCGGCGCTATGACTTCGAGAGCTACGCGCAGACGCGGCTCTACCTCGAACTGCTTGCGAAAGAGTCTGAGCGGGTCGGTCGTTATCCGGATCTCTCGTTCGGGCCGCGCCACGTGAACGTCACCATCGCGGCCGACGGCGAATCCGCTCTGCCGGCGCGCGCCCTGGCGATCGCGAGCGATGGCTATGCCGAGCAGGCGCGCCAGGAAGGCCTGACCAATCTCGCGATGACCAGCGGAGCCGCTGCATGAAGGCCCAGGCGAGAACAGCCGTGCGACCCGGCGCAGGCAAGGCCGCGGGCAAGCCCGCTGTCAAACCCGCGGCCCGATCGGTGGCAAAGCCCGCGGCAAAGCCGTCAAGCGGGATCCCTGCGAAACCTGCGGTGGCCCCCGCCTCGGCGCCTCGCGCTGCGGCCAGCGCCGACACGCCTCCGCTCGCCGTCTGGCCCGATTGAAATCTGGGCTGCGGGGCGCTGATCGGTTCCCCTCGGCGCGCTCGTTCAAACTCGCCGTCGTGCTGTGCGTCGCGTGACGTCATCAGTTTCTCCCTGACTCGACCATGCCCGCTCCAACCCGTCGCACCCTGCCTGCCATCGACGTCGCCGTGACCATCCTGCGCGACACCTCGGGTCGCGTGCTGTTGGCCGAGCGCCTGCCGCGTCAACTCTCGGCGGGGTACTGGGAACTGCCTGGTGGCAAGGTGGATGCTGGAGAGACGCCTATCCAGGCCGCGGCACGCGAGGCCCACGAGGAAGTGGGCGTCACCGTCGAGGAACTGCGCCCCTTCGTCTCCTACGACCACGTCTTCCCGCTGCGCCGCCTGCGGCTGAGCTTCTTTCTGGCGACGCGGTGGTTGGGCACGCCGCACGGGCGCGAGGGACAACGCATTGCCTGGGTCGATCCGGGACGGGTCAGTGTCGCGCCGGTGTTGCCATCGAACCGGCGTGTGCTGGCGCTCCTCGGGTTGCCGACACGCGGGTGGGCTCGGCCCAGCGACCGCTTGGTGGATGCGATGCCCGCACCTGCCGACTCGCTGCTTATCGTCCGCACACGCCGCGAAACGCGCGCCATGGTGCAACACGCGCTGCGTCCCGTCCTTGCAGCGCGCGGACGCACCGGTGGCATGGTCTTCATCGAGGATGATCTCCAACTCACCGCGCTGACGGGCGTGGATGGGGCGTTCACGACGACCCAGTCGCATCGCTGGACGACCCGACCAGACGTGCCGCTTTGGGCCGTGCGCTGCCGGGGCGCGGCGGAAATCGAAGCGTTCGCACGACTCGGCGCCGATGTGGCGGTGCTGCCCTTCGAATCGAGCACGGAGTCGGAACTGTCTGCAGCGACCGCGGCCTTCGCTGCGGTTTATCTCGAGGCCACGGCGACGGAGGCGCACGCCGCCGAGCGCCGTGCCGTCCAGACCGGTGTGCGTGGTGTCATCGTTCGTGAAGCCTGCCGCTGCGCCTGCGTAGCGCAGGCGGCCTGAGCGGGTCGACCGAACCCGATCACCCGACGGGACGGCAAATGAGCCAGGCGAACCCAGCCGACGTCGCCCCAGTCCGCCGCGACCTTCCAGCAAGCGGGCTCGCCGGATTCCGGCACTGGCGCGATGATCTCGCGGCGGGGGTCCAAGTCGCGCTCCTCTGGGCACCGTTCTCGCTTGGTGTGGCGATCGCCTCGGGAGCGCCTGCGGTCGCGGGGCTGATCTCGGCCATCGTGGCCGGCCTGCTGTATCCGCTGCTCGGCGGCTCCCACGTGACCGTGAGCGGACCGGCCGCCGCGCTCGCGCCCGTGCTGCTCTGGGGCATGCTGCTTCTGGGCGGCGGCGACCTCGCCCACGGCTATCCGCTCGTGCTTGTGGCCATCGTGTTTACCGGTGTGCTGCAGATCCTGCTGTCCTGGCTGCGCGCCGGGCAGTACGCGAGCATGCTGCCCTCGACCGTGATCGAGGCGATGCTTGCCGCGATCGGGGTCATGATCATCGTTCGGCAATTGCCAGCGCTGATCGGTGCACCATCAGTGCCGACCAAGGGTGTGGTCGATGCCTTGCGGCATCTGCCCGATCAGGCAGCGCAGATGAACTGGCCTGTCGCCGTCATCGGCCTGATTTCGCTCGGGCTCATGTTCATGCTGCGCAACCCGCGCACCCAGTGGCTCCGGAAAATTCCCTCGGCCATCATCGTTGCGTTGCTCGGGATCGCGCTCGCCTGGGCCGCCGGACTCGAAGCCAAGTACCTCGTCCGGATGCCGCAGAACATCCTCGACGGTCTTCATGCCCCAGCCTTCCGGGAATTCCTTGCCTCGCCGCAGCTTTGGCTTTCGATGGCGCTCGTGGTCTTCGTCTTCACGATGATCGACGGCGTGGAGTCGGTCGCGAGCGTGAAGGCGGTGGACAAGATCGACCCGTGGCGCCGCAAGAGCGATCCGAACAAGACGCTGCGTGCGATGGGCGTGTGCAACCTCACCTCCGGCATGCTCGGTGGCCTGACCGTCATCCCGAACGCGGTGCCGAGCCGCGCGAACATCGATGCGGGCGCCCGCACGCTTTGGTCCAACTTCTGGAGCGGTCTGCTGCTCGTGATTTTCGCCGTGGCCCTGCCTTCGCTCATGGCGCGCATCCCGCTCGCGGCCATCGCGGGGCTGCTCATCTACATCGGCTGGCGACTCTGCGAACCCGCACTCTTCCGGCGCATGTTCTCGATCGGTCTCGACCGGTTCGTGGTTTTCGTCGGCACGCTGGTCGCGATCCTGCTCACCGATCTGCTCGTGGGCATGCTGATCGGGATTGCGATCGAGCTCGCGCTCTTGCTCTATCTGCTGATGCCCTCGGTGCGCTACGTCCTCACCGGCCGGCTCGACTGGGCGAGTTCCAATCGCCTACTCTGGGAGAACTTCTCGGGCATGTTCCGCTCGCCGGTCATCCGCGAACGTGTCGAGGGCGAGACCGGCAATGAGCGGGTGATCTTCACGATGCGTTCGCTCGTGGGGTTCAACCTCCGGCAGCTTCAAAAGCGCATCGCGCGTCTGCCGCATGATGCCGCACTGACACTCCGCTTCACCGAGTCGGCGCGCATCATCGACCACACTGCGGTCGAATACCTCCAGGAGCTCGAGGAGGAATTCGCGGCCGAAGGTCGCGCATTCGCCATCGAGGGCGCGGAGAACTTCCAGCGCTTCTCGGCCCATCCGCTCGCTTCGCGCATGCAGGAGGCCAAGCTTGCCCGGCAGGAGGCCGATCTCTCTGAACGCGGCCAGGTGCTCGCTGGTATCGCCCAGCGGCACGGGCTCACCTTCCGTGCCGAAACGGTGGCAACGATCAACCGGCATGGCTTCATCTACCTGCAGCGCGGGGCGCAACGTGAGGAAACGAACGTCGCCTCCGGGGCGTGGCAGGGCGGCACGTTGCGCGTCTACGACTACAGCCACACCTCGCCACCCGACTACCACCTCGCGCATCGCCACACGCTGCTCGCGTTCGAATACGCATCGGGCGAGAGGGGATGCGGGCCCTGCGCACTCACGCCGGGGCATTACCTCGAGCGCTATCTCGTCCAGCTGCCGGAGATCGCGGGCACCGAGCTCCCTCCGGGCTATCGTGCCTACGGCGATCCTGCGGCCCTCGCGCGCCTGCTCGCGCCCGAAGTGCGTGCCGCGATTGCTCCGCTCGGTGCGGTCTATATCGAGCTTCAGCCCAGTGCAATCCTGTTCTTCCGTCCGTTCGTCGCGCTCGAGAGCGACGAGGCGATCGAGGCGCTGATCGGCGCCTTCGCCAACGTGGTGATTGCGGCGAAGAACGATTGCGGCGAAGAACGTTCGCCCGGCGTGAACACTCGGGTCGGCTGATTCACGCCCACGCGTCAATCAGCGCCGCACCCCGCTCCAGCAGAAATCGTTGCATCGCATCCGCCGCGGGCGACGATTCCAGGTCGGCCCTGGTGACCACGTACCAGTGACGGACCAGGGGCAGGCCCGTGATGGCGAGGCTGGCGAGTCGTCCACCGGCGAGTTCATGGCGAATCGTGCGCTCCGAGAGAAACGCAATGCCCATGCCCGCCATCGCGGCTTGCTTGATCGTTTCGTTGCTGGGCAGTTCCATCGCGATTCGCGGCTTGAAACGGTGCTTCGTGAACAGCCGCTCCATGGCCTGACGCGTGCCTGATCCGCGCTCGCGCACCACCCAGACGTCGTCTTTGAGCGCGGAGAGCGGCTGCGGCGAGCTGGCCTGCACGAGCGGGTGGTCCGGCGCGGCGACGACCGACAGCGGGTTGGTGGCAAAGGGATGCGCGACGCACGGCTGGTCCTCCGGCGCGCGCCCCATGATGGCGAGATCGATCTCCCACCGTTCGAGCTGACCGAGGATGGTGTCGCGGTTCTCGATCGAAAGCGCGATCTCGATGCCCGGGTAGAGGCCCCGGAAGTGCGTCAGGAGCATCGGCACGAAGTATTTCGCCGTGGTCACACAACCGAGGCGAAGCCGTCCCCGACGCAATCCGCGAAAGGCCGCCATCGCGTCTTCCATCCGTTCCAGTTGAGCGCGGATCCGGGTTGCGTGACCCACGAGCGCCTCACCCGCCTCGGTCAGTTGCAGCCGGCGTCCGACCTGCGTGAGCAGTTGGACGCCGACTGCCTCTTCGAGCTGCCGCAGCTGCACGGATACCGCGGGTTGCGTGAGGTGCAGACGCTCGGCGGCCGCCGAAATGGAGCCCGTGGCCGCGAACTCGAGGAGGGAATCGATCTGGCGCAGCGTGTAGTGACGCATTAGAAAAGTTTGTAGGCAACCAAAAACGTTTCAATGGATTTTATTGGTGGGTCTGCCTACGCTTGCGTCCCAAGGCATGGATTGCCGAAGCGGGGCGTCGTCCAGCGCCCTGCCCCCGATCACCCAAGGAGCGTCAAATGAACGACACCACCATCAAGACCGATTCCACGGTCATCACCGACGCCAAGAAGCGCTACAGCGCCGGCGTGCTCAAGTACCGGCAGATGGGCTACTGGCAGCCCGACTACGTGCCGAAGGAGACCGACACCATCTGCCTGTTCCGCATCACGCCCCAGGACGGGGTCGATCCGGTCGAAGCGGGTGCGGCGGTCGCCGGTGAGTCCTCCACCGCCACCTGGACCGTGGTGTGGACGGATCGACTGACGGCCTGCGAGAACTACCGGGCGAAGTGCTACAAGGTCGAGCCGGTACCCGGGCGTCCGGGCGAGTATCTCGCTTGGGTGGCCTACGACATCATCCTGTTCGAAGAGGGCTCGATCGCCAACATGACGGCGAGCTTGATCGGCAACGTCTTCTCGTTCAAGCCGCTCAAGGCGGCGCGTCTCGAAGACATCCGGATCCCGGTCGCCTACGTCAAGACTTTCAAGGGGCCGCCGACCGGGTTGATCGTCGAGCGCGAGCGCCTGGACAAGTTTGGCCGCCCGTTGCTCGGTGCAACGACCAAACCCAAACTTGGCCTGTCCGGGCGCAACTACGGCCGGGTCATCTACGAGGGTCTCAAGGGGGGCCTCGACTTCATGAAGGATGACGAGAACATCAACTCGCAGCCCTTCATGCACTGGCGTGATCGCTTCCTCTACGTGATGGACGGTGTCAACAAGGCGAGTGCCGCCACCGGCGAGGTGAAGGGCAGCTACCTGAACGTGACCGCCGGGACGATGGAGGCCATCTACGAGCGCGCGGAATTCGCGAAGGAACTCGGCAGCGTGGTGATCATGGTCGACTTGATCGTCGGCTGGCCCTGCATCCAGAGCCTTGCCGAGTGGTGTCGTCGCAACGACATGATCCTGCACATGCATCGTGCAGGCCACGGAACCTACACGCGCCAGAAGTCGCACGGTGTGTCCTTCCGCGTGATCGCGAAGTGGCTGCGTCTTGCGGGCGTTGACCACCTGCACACCGGAACGGCGGTCGGCAAGCTCGAGGGAGATCCGCTGACGGTTCAGGGTTACTACAACGTCTGCCGCGACGCCTATACGAAGACCGACCTGCCGCGCGGTCTCTTCTTCGATCAGGACTGGTGCGACCTCAAGAAGGTCATGCCGGTGGCCTCGGGTGGCATCCATGCCGGCCAGATGCACCAGCTGCTCGACCTCTTCGGCGACGATGTGGTGCTGCAGTTCGGCGGTGGAACGATCGGTCACCCCATGGGTATCCAGGCCGGTGCAACCGCAAACCGTGTGGCGCTCGAGGCGATGGTCAAGGCCCGCAACGAAGGCAAGGACATCAAGAACGAGGGCCCGGAGATCCTGAGGAAGGCTGCCCAGTTCTGTGCGCCGCTCAAGGCTGCACTCGACACGTGGGGCGACATCAGCTTCAACTACACCTCGACCGACACGAGCGATTACGCCGTGACGCCGGGAACGACGAACTGAGCCTGACGCGCAAGAACTGATTCAAGGAGACCTGATCATGATGACCAACCCGACCGGCCGCCTGACCCAAGGCCAGTTCAGCTTCCTGCCCGACCTCACCGACGACGAGATCCGTGCGCAGATCGAGTATGGCCTCGCCAAGGGCTATGCCTGGAGCGTCGAGTACACCGACGACCCCCATCCTCGCAACACCTACTGGGAGATGTGGGGCATGCCCATGTTCGACCTCAAGGATGCAGCGGGCGTGATGATGGAGATGAAGGAGTGCCGCAAGGCCTTTCCGAACCACTACATCCGGCTGACGGCCTTCGACAGCACGCGCGGCATCGAATCCATTGCGATGAGCTTCATTGTCAATCGCCCGAAGACCGAGCCGGGCTTTGGTATCGCCCGGACCGAAGTCGAAGGTCGGACGATGCGCTACCGCATCTCGAGCTACGCGACCGATCGCCCTGAGGGTGAGCGCTACGGTGCCTGAGTCTGCGCGAGTGAAGTGAAGCGTCGATGAGTCAGCCCAGTTACTTCATTCCCGGCCAGATGCGCCCGGCGGACGTGTCGACCGCGGCCGCCGCTGGCGGCGATCCCGCGGCCGATCCCACGGCCGGTGCGCGCTCGGTCGGCGAAGTGCTCGCGCAGACCCAGGTCGAGTCGGTGCTTGCCGAACTCGACCGCGACCTGATCGGGCTCGCGCCGGTCAAGGCGCGCATCCGCGACATCGCCGCGCTGTTGGTGATCGACCGGCTTCGTCGCAACGTCGGGCTCGAGGCGCAGGCCCCGAGCCTGCACATGAGCTTCACGGGCAATCCGGGCACGGGAAAGACCACGGTGGCCCTGCGCATGGCGGAGATCCTTCACCGGCTCGGCTACGTGCGCAAAGGCCACCTCGTGGCGGTCACGCGTGACGATCTCGTTGGCCAGTACATCGGTCACACCGCGCCCAAGACGCGCGAGGTGCTCAAGAAGGCGATGGGAGGCGTTCTCTTCATCGATGAGGCCTACTATCTCTACAAGCCGGAAAACGAGCGCGACTACGGGCAGGAGGCGATCGAGATCCTGCTTCAGGTGATGGAAAACCAGCGGGACGATCTCGTGGTGATCCTCGCGGGTTACAAGGACCGGATGGACACCTTCTTCCGCTCGAATCCAGGGATGTCCAGCCGGATCGCGCATCACATCGATTTTCCCGACTACACGGCCCACGAGCTCGGCCTCATCGCCGACAAGATGCTGGCGTCGTGGCACTACAGGTTCACGGCCGAGGCGCGCGAAGCGCTCGATCGCTACATCGCGCTGCGCATGCAGCAGCCGCACTTCGCGAACGCCCGCTCGATTCGAAACGCCC
>CAZSTF010000005.1:0-7588 GCA_964609555.1 uncultured Alcaligenaceae bacterium
CCGAAGGGGGCCCACCGGTGACCGCAGCCTCACCCGCAGCGGCGGCGTCCGCAGCGCGACCGGCGCGCGTGGTCTCCGAACTGCCGTTCGATCAGCGCCTGCATGTGCACGCATCCGTCGTCTCTGGCGACGGCATGCCGTTCGATGCCGGCCCGATCGTGCTGGCGGCCGGGCGTGCGCGGGCCTGGGTGAGGCTGTTCCGCCAAAGCCCGCTCGACGAGTTCGATCCGGAGTCCACCGCGTCCGTCCAGCAGGTGGTGCTTGCTCTGCCGCTCGCCTCGCGCGCCGGGCCGCTCACCCAGGCGGACATCGACACCTGGCAGTTCTCGGTGGCCGACGCCACACGGCAGATGGACGGAGAGGTCCACTTTTTCGGTTTCGAGGATGCGGCTGCGCGCGCGATCGAACTCGACCAGTTCCTCGCCGCGGTCGACATCACGCCGCACATCTATCTCGTCAAGGAAGACCCCGCCGGCTGGGCAGGCACACGCCTGCGTTCGACGCTCGAGGCCAACGGCTTCCGGCTGCAATCCGACGGCCGCTTCGCCTATCACGAGGTGGAAACCGATCAGGTCATCTTCCACGCGGTGGACGGTTACGAGCGGCCGTTCACGCCGGAGCGGCTGCGCACCGAGAGCATCAAGGCGCTGCGCTTCGTGCTGCAGCCCGTGAATCTCACCCAACCGCTCGCGCGCTTCGACGTCTACCGCCAGACGCTGCGCGCGCTCGCCAAGCTCCTCGATGGCACGCTCTGGATGAGCGACGACACCCGCGTGGATGATGCCGGCTTTGCCGCGCTGCGCGAGGACGTGAAGCGCGCGATGGAGGCACTGACGCAGGCCGGCATCGAGCCTGGGTCGGACACCGCGCGCTCGCTGTTCGCATGATGTCCGCGGCCCCGGGTGCCGCCCGGCACGCCGACGCGGTGGGCACGGCGGAAGCGCGCATAGCCGAACTGCGTGCGGCCATCGAGGCGGCCAATCACGATTACTACGTTCTCGACCAGCCGAAGCTGACCGACGCCGAGTACGACGCGCTCTACCGCGAACTGGTCGCGCTCGAGGAGGCGCACCCCGAGCTGCGCACGCCGGATTCGCCCACCCAGCGCGTCGGCGGCCGTGCAGTCGAGGCGTTCGCACCGGTGCGGCACCGCGTGCCGATGCTCTCGATCCGCACCGAGACCGACCCCACCGCCGGGGGAGCGCGCGCCTTCGATCAGCGCGTCCGCAACGAGCTCGGGCTGGGGGCGGAAGGGTCAGGGGCGCCGCCGATCGATTACGTGGCCGAGCTCAAGTTCGACGGCCTGGCCATGAGCCTGCGTTATGAGGGTGGCGTGCTCGTGCAGGCGGCCACGCGGGGCGACGGCGAGACGGGCGAGGACGTGACGCACAACGTGCGCACGATCCGCAGCGTGCCGCTGCGCCTCGCGGCCGACGCGCCAGCCGTGCTCGAGGTGCGCGGCGAGGTCTACATGTCCCGCCGGGACTTCGAGGCCTACAACGAGCGCATGCGGCGGGAAGGGGGCACACCGCTCGTCAACCCGCGCAATGGGGCGGCCGGGAGCATCCGTCAACTCGACCCGAAGCTCGCCGCGCAGCGTCCGCTGTCCTTCTTCGCCTATGGCGTGGGCGAGGTTTCCGGGGCGCTCCCGAAGACGCATGGCGAAGTGCTCGAATGGCTCGGTCGGCTGGGCTTGCCGGTCTCGGATGCGTGGCGTCGCTGCTGCGGGCCCGAGGCCCTGGCGGCCTTCCACGCCGATGTGCTGGCCCGGCGCGACAGCCTCGGCTTCGACATCGACGGCGTGGTCTACAAGGTCGACCGGCTCGACCTGCAGGAGCGGCTGGGCTTCGTCACCCGCGAGCCGCGCTGGGCGGTGGCGCACAAGTTTCCAGCCGAGGAGGCGGTGACCCGGCTCGTCGCCATCGACGTCCAGGTCGGGCGAACCGGAGCGATCACCCCCGTGGCCCGCCTCGAGCCCGTGTTCGTGGGTGGGGTCACCGTCTCGAACGCCACCTTGCACAACCTCGATGAAGTACGCCGGAAGGACGTCCGCGTTGGGGATCAGGTCATCGTTCGGCGTGCCGGGGACGTGATCCCCGAGGTCGTGCGCAGCCTACCGGAGCGGCGCACCGACGTGCTGCCCGAATGGCAGCTGCCCACCGCCTGCCCCGAATGCGGCTCGGCGATCGAGCGGCCCGAGGGCGAAGCCATCGCCCGCTGCACCGGCGGCATGGTTTGTCCGGCGCAGCGCAAGGGCTCGTTGCTCCACTTCGTGCAGCGACGCGCGATGAACATCGAAGGCTTCGGCGAGAAGCTCATCGATCAGCTGGTCGACGCGGGGTTGGTGCATGATGCCGCCGATCTGTTCTCGCTCCGGCTCGAGCCGTTGGTTGGACTCGAGCGCATGGGCGAGAAGTCGGCCTCGAACCTGCTCGCGGAGCTCGACGCCGCGCGGCGTCCGCCGCTCAACCGCTTCATCTTCGCCCTGGGCATCCGCCACGTGGGCGAGACGACGGCGCGCGACCTCGCACGGCATTTCGGCTCGATCGAAGCGCTCATGGCCGCGGATGCCGAGAGGCTTCAGCAGGTTCCGGACGTCGGGCCGGTCGTGGCGGCGAGCATCGAGCACTTCTTCGGCAATCCGAAGAACCGCGATGTCATCCACCGTCTGCTGGCCGCGGGTGTGGTGCCCGAGGCGCTGGCCCCCGCGGCCACGGCAGGGCAGGGTACGAACGAACGCGTGAGCGGCAAGAAGTTCGTTCTGACGGGCACCTTGCCCACGTTGAAGCGCGAGGACGCCAAGGCGATGATCGAGGCGGCCGGCGGCAAGGTCGTGGGCTCGGTCTCGGCCAAGACCGACTACGTCGTTGTGGGTGCCGAGGCGGGGAGCAAACTGACGCAGGCGCAGGCCCTGGGTGTGCCGGTGATCGATGAGGCCACCTTGCTCGCGTGGCTGGGCGGGACCGCCGGGTGAGCGAGCCGGTCCGCCTGTCCAAGCGCATGAGCGAGCTCGGTCTTGCCTCCCGGCGCGAGGCCGATGCCTGGATCGAGCGCGGCTGGGTGCGTGTGGATGGCGTGCCGGCCGTGCTCGGGCAGAAGGTGACGCCCGAGGCGAAGATCACGATCGACCGTGCCGCGACCGCCGAGCAGGCCGAGCAGGTGACCGTGCTCCTCCACAAGCCCATCGGCTACGTGAGCGGACAAGCCGAGGACGGCTACGAGCCCGCGTCCGTGCTGGTGACGGCGGATCGTCGCTGGGCGGCTGATCCTTCGCCGCGACGCTGGCAGCCGGCGCATCGTCGGGGTCTCGCACCGGCCGGCCGACTCGACATCGACTCCACGGGGCTGCTCGTGCTGACCCAGGATGGGCGGGTCGCCCGCACGCTGATCGGTGCCGATTCGACGATCGAAAAGGAATATCTCGTGCGCGTCGCTGGAGCACTTGACGCGCGGGGGCTTGCGCTCCTGAACCACGGTCTCGCGCTCGATGGCGTGCAGCTGAAGCCCGCCCAGGTGCACTGGCAGAACGAAGACCAGCTGCGATTCGTTCTGCGTGAGGGTCGCAAGCGACAGATCCGGCGCATGTGCGAGGCCGTTGGCCTGCGTGTGCTTGCCTTGAAGCGCGTGCGCATCGGAAGCGTGATGCTCGGCGATCTGCCGCCGGGGCAGTGGCGCTACTTGGGCCCGAACGAGCGCTTCGATGCGCCGCCCGGTGGTTTTCCGCGCGGACGACCCCGGGGCGGCCCCGGCAAGGGTGACGTCAGGCGCGGGAGCGGTACACCTTTTGCCCTCAAGCCTGATTCAATGCGGCGTTCAGGCCGATAAGGCGGAAAGTCGACTTTTCATCTTTCGGCCCGGGACGCCCCAGCGGCAATGGCGTTCAGCCAAAAGCCGATCACCGAGCGCAGGGGTGATCTGCGCCGCCGGAGCGCCGGTTGTCAGCGCCCGGTCGCCAGCTCGATGCGTGCCATCACCTCGTCGGTCAGCTTGGGCACGACCTCGAGCGCCTTCATGTTCTCAATGACCTGCGCCGGGCGGGATGCGCCGGTGATCACCGTGGACACGTTCGGGTTCTTGAGGCACCAGGCGAGGGCCAGCTGCGCGAGCGTCGCGCCGAGTTCGTCGGCGATCGGCCGCAGGCGCTCGACCGCTGCGATCTTGGCCGGATCGGTCACCCGCTCGGCGATCCATTCGTAGCCCTTGAGCGCGGCCCGCGAATCGGCCGGTACGCCGTCGCGGTACTTGCCGGTCAGCAGTCCCGAGGCGAGGGGGCTCCACACGGTCGTGCCCAGGCCGAGATCCGTGTAGAGCCGGGCGTACTCCCGCTCCACCCGATCGCGCGCGAACAGGTTGTACTGCGGCTGCTCCATCACCGGCTTGTGCAGGTGGTGCCGCTCGGCAATCTCCCACGCCCCGCGGATCTCCTCGGCGCTCCACTCGCTCGTGCCCCAGTAGAGCGCCTTGCCCGAGACGATCATGTCGTGCATCGCATATACCGTCTCTTCGAGCGGCGTGTGCGGATCCGGCCGATGGCAGAACACGAGATCCACATGGTCGAGTTGCAGACGACGGAGCGAGCCATCGATCGCCTGCATGAGGTACTTGCGGTTGAGCGTGTTCTTCTCGTTGGGGCCGTCGTTGATGCCCCAGAAGAACTTGGTCGAGACGATCACCTGGGCGCGACGCCAGCCCAGGCGCTTGAGTGCCTCGCCCATGATGACCTCCGATTGGCCGCGGGCGTAGACCTCGGCGTTGTCGAAGAAATTGACCCCCGCATCCCAGGCGGCGGCCATGCACTCCACGGCGGATTGCGTGTCCACCTGGTTGCCGTAGGTGACCCAGGAGCCAAGGGAGAGTTCGGAGACTTTGAGGCCGGAGCGGCCGAGTCGTCGGTAGTTCATGATGATGCCGGTGAGGTGGCGGTGCGTTGTTGGTATTGGGACTATTCTGGCGAAAACCGGAGGTGACGAAACGCGCGTGTTGCCCTTAGCATTCGTTGGGGGTCGGAACCCCGAACCCAGTGTGAACGCGAGTGTCAACGCAACAGGAGAAACAGCGCATGGCGAACTACAAGATCCAGGACGTCGAAGGCATCGGCCCGGTGATCGGCGAGAAGATGCGGGCGTGCGGCGTCAAGGACACCGACAGCCTCCTTGAGGCCACCTGCACGCCGAAGCAGCGCAAGGAACTGGCCGAGAAGACCGGCCTGACCGAGGCGCAGGTGCTCAAGTTCGCCAACATGGTCGATCTGTACCGCGTCAAGGGCATCGGCTCGGAGTACAGCGAACTGCTCGAAGCCGCCGGTGTGGACACGGTGCCGGAACTCGCGCGTCGCAACCCCGCGAACCTGACCCAGGCCATGGCCGCCGCCAATGAGTCGAAGAAGCTCGTGCGCCGACTGCCAACCGAGGCCGAGGTCACCCGCTGGATCGAAGAAGCCAAGACGCTTCCGCGCAAGCTGGAGTATTGATCGCCTCCGGGCGGCACCTTACGCTGCCCGGGCAGAGGGACCCCGCCACACACGCCGGACGACGGATGGATGTTCTCGCCGCGCTCCGCCTCAATCCACCGCTCGCGGAGGGCATTCGCCGCTTCGGCTTCCGGCGCTGGTATGAGCGCGAGCTGATCTTCTCTCACGTCTACCTCGCGCTCGCGCTCGTCGCGCTGGCTGGATTGCTTGGCTCGATCGAGCTGTTTTCCGACGCGGGCCTCGTCGGCAAGCTCATCTACACGGCGTTCGTCTGCATCTGCGCAGCGGTCGTCTTCATTGCTGTCCAGGGCTATCTTCTCGCCCTGAGCGATGCCGAATCGATGGCCAATCAGGCGAGGTGCGCCCGCTGCCAGACCTACGGTCAACTCGACCTGACGGGCCACAGCGCCGACGCGGTGCACGTGCGCTGCCGGAAGTGCGGACACGGCTGGTCCATGCACACCTGAACGACGCCGGACGGCGGGTGCCGAGTCACGCGGCAAGATGCAGGCGCGTCAGGTCGCGCCTTGCGTCTTTCGGGCGCGAAGATCGATGCGGCTGTCGCCGCGCACGATGTTGAAGACCACGAACCGGCTCGATTCCCGGATGGCGCGCCGCGCCTCGGCCGGGCTGTTCACGTAGCTGCCATTGATGCCGAGCAGCACGTCGTTCTCGCGCAGACCGATTTGCCAGCCTTCGCTGTCGCGTTCGACGCCGGTCACGTAGAGTCCGCGACGGTTGAGCTCCCGCGGAAAGGCGGCCACCTCGACGCCTGGAATCTCGGCCACGCGTTCCGGGCGCAGCCCCTGCGCCCGGGCCGGGGTCTCCACGGTGACGCGAACCGTGCGCTGCCGCCCCTCATGCACGAGCAGGAGCTCCAGCGGCTGACCGATCGGTGTCAGCGCCTGCTGGTTGCGCAGGTCGTAACCCGTGCGCACCGGGCGGCCATTGGCGGCGACCACGACATCCCCGCGACGGATGCCGGCCCGCTCGGCCGGCGAGCCCGAGATGACGGCGGCGATCACGGCGCCCTCGATGGCCGGCAGGCGCTGCTCGCGGGCGATCTCCTGGGTCACCTCGCTCACGGCCGCGATGCCGATGCCACCGCGGCGAACCTCGCCGAAGCGGGCGAGCTGCTCGGTGACCCGCATGGCCATGTTCGACGGCACCGCGAAGCCGATGCCGACGTTGCCGCCCGCGGGGCCGATGATCGCGGTGTTGATGCCCACGAGCTCGCCGCGGAGATTGATCAGTGCACCGCCCGAATTGCCGGGGTTGATCGAGGCGTCGGTCTGGATGAAGTCCTCATAGCCTTCGACATTGAGCCCGGCGCGACCGAGCGCCGAGACGATGCCCGAAGTGACCGTCTGCCCGACTCCGAACGGGTTGCCGATCGCGAGCACGTAGTCGCCGACCTGAAGCGCGTCCGAGTCCCCCACGCGTACGGCAGTCAGCCGCTCGGCCGGGATCTGCAGGAGTGCGATGTCCGTGGCGGGATCGGAGCCCACCAGCCGGGCGGTGAATTCGCGGCGGTCGCGCAGCGTGACCACGATCTGGGTCGCGCCCTTGATGACGTGGTGATTGGTCAGCACGTAGCCGCGCGCCGCGTCGACGATGACGCCCGACCCCGAGGCCTGCGGTGTGCGCGGACGGTCGGGCACGCCGAAGAAGCGGCGGAAGAACGGGTCGGCGAACATCGGGTTGTCCGCTTCCGCCGAACGCGTGAGCGTCGAGATGTTGACCACGCCCGCCGCGGTCTGCGCCACGATGGGGGCGAGCGAGGGCAGGGCGCTGGCGGTCGCATTGGACGCGGAGGACGCGCCCGCCGCCGGCGGTGGACGAAGCGTGGGCAGCGCGCCCTGGGCGAAGGCGGACGCCCAGCCCACGAGGGGGAGGACAAGGCTCAGGCAGGCCAGGGCGATGCGTCGCAGGGCAGGCACGTGGATAGCACGAAGGAAGATCGTCCGTCCAAGGGTGGGGTGATTCCCCCGGATGTCAAGCCGGGCTCGCTGTGAGCACCAGATTGTCGCGATGGATCAGTTCGTCGTCGCCCGCATAGCCCAGGAGCGCCGGAATCTCGCTCGACGCCTTGCGCAGGATGCGCTGCGTCTCGGAGGC